>NZ_JBVVPO010000016.1:0-80210 GCF_055811795.1 Bradyrhizobium sp. MI1.7 | reverse complement strand
CCGGGTGCCGCCCCCCCCCCCCCCGGGCCGCCCCCCCCCCCCCCCCCCCACCCCCCCCACCCCCACCCCCCCCCCCCCCCCCCCGGCGGGTGGGGCGGCCCCCCGCCCGGCCGGCCCCCCCCGCCCCCCCCCCCGACAGCAGATAGCTGATTGCGAGACACGCAGCCAACAGCCCGCGCCAGTTGCGCAGGCGAAACAATCTGATCGGGCGGCGGATCGCAGTCACGAAGTCACTCTGGTTACGTCCGGGTTCGTAGCATGGCGACCGGAACAGTGTCGACCCGCAATAATGTTAGGTGTGGGGAGCTGAACGTCGCACCCGCATGTGTCCATGCGATTGCAAGCAGCGACGTCCGTTCATCGCCATCGTTGCGGTCCCATGGTAAGATAGAAACGACGAGAGGGAGCTCGGAATGCCCGAAGAGTCTTGCTGCTCGCACGATGCGTGCTGCGGGGAAGCCGCCAAAGCCCGTGTGGAGGAAGTCGCCGCGTCAGGTTGCGCCGACTGCTGCTCGGCGGGCGTTCCGGTCTTCGACGGGCTCGATCCGCGATACAAGCGCGTGCTGTGGACCGTCATCGCCATCAACGCGGCGATGTTCGTGAGCGAAATGGCGGCGGGCCATTTGGCCGGCTCCCAGGCGCTCAAGGCCGACGCTCTCGACTTCCTCGCCGACACGGTCACCTACGGCCTGAGCCTTTCGGTGATCGGCGCGAGCATCAAGACGCGTGCCACCGCCGCGTTGTTCAAGGGGTTGTCGCTCAGTGCCATGGCCGCCTGGGTGTTCGGGTCAACGCTCTATCAGACCCTGGTCCTGGGGCTCCCGCGTGCGGAGCTGATGGGAGCGATGAGCCTGGCCGCCCTGGCAGCGAACCTGACTTCGGTTCTCCTGCTCGCGCGCTACAAGGACGGCGATGCCAACGTGCGCTCGGTTTGGCTCTGCTCGCGCAACGACGCGATCGGCAACGTCATCGTGATGGTCGCTGCCATCGGTGTATTTGGAACCGCGACGGCATGGCCCGATCTGGCTGTCGCTGCGGTAATGGCTGGAATCTTCCTGACCTCGTCGCTGCAAATCTTGCGGCAAGCATGGGCAGAGTATCGCGGCGGGCAAGCTGCCGTGACTGCCTGAGGGGGGCCTTTGCGCGCGATCCAAACGCGGAAAGGCCCCAGCCCGGGGCTGACCGGCTGAGGCCTTATGTGCTCACATTCTCATCCTTGGGACTTGAGACGCTAACGCGCCCCGTACTGGATCGTTCCGCAGGGCTCGGAATTATTTTGCCCTGCTGCCGGGAGGTGCGGCGTTCCTACGCCTTCTCCTCCCAGATCATCGCGAGATGCACGATCGTCTGCACCGCCTTTTCCATGTCCTGCCGGCTGACCCATTCGAGCCGCGAATGAAACGCGTGCTCGCCGGCGAAGATGTTGGGGCAGGGCAGGCCCATGAAGGACAGGCGCGAGCCGTCGGTGCCGCCGCGGATCGCGGTGCGCATCGGGCGCAGGCCGGCGCGGCGGATCGCCTCGATGGCGTATTCGAGGATGTGCGGGTGACGGTCGATCACCTGCTTCATGTTGCGGTACTGCTCCCGCACGTCGAACTTGTAGGTCGAGCGCGGATAGTCCTTCATCACGTCCTTGACGATGTTCTCGAGCAGGACTTCCTTCTCCTTCAGCCCCTCCTCGGTGAAGTCGCGCACGATGAAGGACAGCGTCGCCTGCTCAAGCGCGCCGTCGATGCCGATCGGATGCAGAAAGCCCTGCTTGCCTGACGTCGTCTCGGGCGAGCAGCCTTCCTTCGGCAGCCGCTCGACGATGGCGGCTGCGATCTTGATCGCGTGCTCCATCTTGCCCTTGGCGTAGCCGGGATGGGCGCTGACGCCGTTGATGGTGATGGTGGCGCCGTCGGCCGAGAAGGTCTCGTCCTCGACGCTGCCGGCGCTCTCGCCGTCCATGGTGTAGCCGAAATCGGCGCCGAGCTTCTTCAGGTCGACATTGTCGACGCCGCGGCCGATCTCCTCGTCCGGCGTGAACAGGATCTTGATGGTGCCGTGCTTCACATCGGGGTTGTTGATGAAGAAATGCGCGGCATCCATGATCTCGGCGACGCCGGCCTTGTTGTCGGCGCCCAAGAGCGTGGTGCCGTCGGTGGTGATGATGTCGTTGCCGATCTGGTTCTTCAGCGCGGGATGTTCAGTGAAGCGGATCACCTGGCTGGTATCGCCCGGCAGCGTGATATCGCCGCCGCGATAGTCCTTCACCAGCTGCGGTTTGACGTCCTTGCCGGTCACGTCGGGCGAGGTGTCCATGTGCGAGCAGAAGCAGATCACCGGCACCTTCTTGGTCGTATTGGCCGGGATCGTTCCGTAGACGTAGCCGAAGTCGTCGAGATGCGCGTCGGCGACGCCCATGGCCTTCAGCTCGGCGGCGAGCACGCGGCCGAGATCTTTCTGCTTCTCGGTCGAGGGCGAGGCCGGGGATTCCGGATCGGACTGGGTGTCGATGGTGACGTAGCGCAGGAAGCGTTCGGTCACGGTGTGCGAAAAGGAGAGGGAGGACATTTCTGGTCAAACCGCCGGGTCTTGGGGAAGCAAGGCTTGGGGGAAGCAGGCGGTATATCAGAAAAGCGGGCCGTGATGCGGCCGAACGAAAGCGGATCAGGCTTAACGAAACGTAGCTGCTAGATCGCTTCCTTGAGCTCCTTGACCGGGCGGAAGGCGACCTTCTTGCTGGCCTTGATGTGGATCGCCTCGCCGGTGGTGGGGTTGCGGCCGGTGCGGGCGGCGCGCTTGCGGACCTGGAGGATGCCGAGCCCGACGATGCGGACGCGGTCGCCCTTCTTGAGGTGTTTGGCGATCAGATCGACCATGTCGGTCAGGACGGCCTCGGCGTGCTTTTTCGAGAGGTCCTGGCTCTCCGCGACGTCAGCGGCGAGGTGCTTGAGCGTGATGGTGGCGGGAGCGGCTGCCTTCTTCGCCGAATCCTTCTTGGCCGAATCCTTCTTAGCCATGTCTGGCCTCCTCAATGACAGGGAAGCCCCGGAAAAGCCGGTAAAGCGTGGGGATCCCTCCAAGTCCTGGAAGGCGTAGACGATTCGGGCGCGGGCTGACTATGCCACGAGTTCCCGGCAGACGCCGGCAATGCCGCGAAAGGCTTCGAGAAGTTCGGGCTAAGACTATGAAGGGATTGCCAAAATGGCGCGAGAGACGGGGCTCGAACCCGCGACCTCCGGCGTGACAGGCCGGCGCTCTAACCAACTGAGCTACTCCCGCGTGGTTCGCTGAAAGCGCGCGGAACGAGGGGGGACTTAAAGGCGGGGCTTGGTGAAGTCAAGGACGTTGCGCTTTGTCAGGACGCATCGGCTAAGCATTGCTCTGGAAAACGAAAAAGGCCGCCAGGCGGCGGCCTCTGTCAGCCCGAAACAGGGCGTGTCAGCGAATCTCCGACGTGCCTGCGCTGGTCACGGCCACCGCCTTGCCGGCCTTGATCACGTGGGCCGATTGGGCGGTCTGGCTGTAATCGACGTTGGTGCGGGCTGCGATCCCGAAGCCGGCGACCAGAATACCAGCAACCAGCGCCACCACCACGATCTTCAGGTGGGTGCCACGATCAGCCGAGTGAATTGAGTGGTTCATATAAGCCTCCCGACGGGCTTAGCCGCCGTCTATGGGCTCATGTCTTAAGGACCATCTGTTTCCGGATGGTTTCGCGGGTTCCGCAAAATGGTTTCATTAATACGCCCGCTTGGTTTCGCCGGGCTGGCGGCCGGAACAGGTCTCAGGCGGCCGCCCGGCCGATATCGTCCCGGATCGAACGGGCTGCCCAGACGAACAGCAGGGCGCCCAGTGTGGTCGTGATCGCCGCCGAGAGCAGGGAATAGCGCACGGCGTCCGCGCCGTAGGTGCCCTTGAGGGCGTCGTTGACCATGCCGACGGCAAGCGGGCCGACGCCCTGGCCGAAGCAGGTGGCGGTGAGCGCGATCAGGGCGGAGGCGAGCGCCCGCATGCTCGGCTTCGCCACCGTCTGCGCGATCGCGAAGATCGGCCCGAGATGGAAGCCGACCAGGAACGAGGTCAGCGCCAGCATGGCGACCATCATCGCGAAATCCTGCGTCAGCATGCACAGCGCGAACACCGGGCCGGCCAGCCCTGAGGTGATCGCCGGCGCCCACAGCTTCCAGCGATCGTCGCGGCGGCTGATCGGCGCCACCACGAAGCCGCCGAGCAGGGTGCCGGCCATGCCGGCGAGCCCCTTAAAGGTGCCGGCATAGGTGCCGATCTCGGCGCTCGACAGATGGTGCACGCGGGCCAGGAAGGGCGGGATCCAGGCCGCCGTTGCGTAGTTCGTGTAGGTGGTGAGGCAGAAGCCGATCAGCACGATGATGAAGCTCTGCTGCGAGGCCAGGAAGCGCAGTGTCGGCCCGAGCGGCTCCGGCACGAAACTCTCCTGCATCGCGCCGCGCTTCGGCTCGGAGATCGTCAGCCACAGAATCAATGCGAGCAGGATGCCGGGCAGGCCGGCGACATAGAACGCCATCCGCCAGCCATAGTGCTGGTTGACGTAGCCGCCGATGAAATAGCCGAGGAAGACGCCGAGATAGGTGCCGATGGCGTAGATGCCCAGCGCGCGCGGGCGCTCGTTCTTGGTGAAGAGATCGGCGACGATCGACTGCGAAGCGGGCGAGCCCGCGGATTCGCCGATGCCGACGCCGATGCGCGCCAGCGCCAGCGAGGTCACGCTCGAGGCTGCCCCGCACAGCGCCGTCATCGCGCTCCAGAACGCAAAGGCGACCGCGACGATGTTGCGTCGGTTGAGCCGGTCGGCGACGCGCGCGATGGGAATGCCGAGCAGGGAATAGAACAGTGCGAAGCCGAAGCCCGCGAGCAGGCCCATCATGGTGTCGCTGAGCTGAAACTCCTTCTTGATCGGCTCGATCAGGACGTTGAAGATCGTGCGGTCGAGGA
This sequence comes from Bradyrhizobium sp. MI1.7, assembly GCF_055811795.1. Classification (NCBI taxonomy): domain Bacteria; kingdom Pseudomonadati; phylum Pseudomonadota; class Alphaproteobacteria; order Hyphomicrobiales; family Nitrobacteraceae; genus Bradyrhizobium; species Bradyrhizobium sp. MI1.7. The sequence goes on along the minus strand of NZ_JBVVPO010000016.1, from coordinate 75,251 downwards.
AGTTCAGCGCATAGATGATGGTGAGCAGGCCCAGCACGTAATAGCGCCGCGCCGGGGGCTTTGCTGCGGCGGCCGTTTGCACCGACATCTGTGACGTCACATCGACCATCGCATCCCCCCAATTTGTCTTTGTTATCGTTGCCGGTCCAGCCCTTCGTGAGGCTGGTCGAGAGCGTTTTCGAACGAAGTGGATACCGGTTCGCGTGAAGAAAACGCGCCAAACAAAAACTCAGCCTTCGCGGATGTAATTCCCCGCTTCGAATTCGACCGGCGCAGCACTTGTATCGAACGACACGCCGATCGGATCGCGGTCTGCTTCCATCGCCTCCAGTTGCTCGGTCAGCATGCGCCGGATCATCAGGATGCCGCGGTCGCTCTGGCCGAAATGCTCCTCGGAGTGGATGGTCTGCGGGCCCTGGCCGACCTGGGCCTCGTAATCGCCCGGGAATTGCTGGTGCTCCTGTTCGGTCATGTCCCACCAGAATTTGCCGTTGAACTTCGAGCGCATGCGGCCGATGTCGCCGGAAGCCTTGACGCGGCCGGCGACGTAGATGCGGAACGAGGTGTCGTCGATCGGCAGCGTCCAGCCGATCGACTCGACGCGGGCGAATTGCGCCACGCGCGGATTGGGCACGACGCGCAAGGTGGGAAGGGCGGCTTCGGTGACGCGGTAAAACACCTTGCCGTCGTCCTGCTTGCGGATCGAGCGCACGGCGATGCCGCGCGGCGTCTTGTCGAACTTCACCTCCGGCATCGAGGCCATCATGTTGGTGAATTGCGGCCCCGAGAACGAGCCGTGCAGCACCGGCACGTGATAAGGATCGACCACGTTCTCGAAATGCTGCAGCCAGTTGCAGGGGATGATCGCGGGGCCGCCGCCGCCGATCGAGGAATCGTCGGCCTCGACGAACTCGCCTTCGTCCATGTTTTCCAGGCATTCGTAAGCGGGCAGCACCGGGCGTTTCTCGGCCGGGCCCATATAGGCGAAGATCAGCCCGTAGCGCTCCTCGATCGGGTACCAGGGCTGGCGCACCTTGTCCTTGAACTGGCCGCCGTCGGGCTCGCAGGGCTGTTCGAGGCAATGGCCTTCGGTGTCGAACTTCCAGCCGTGATAGCAGCAGCGGATGCCGTCCTCTTCGACCTTGCCATAGTAGAGCGTGGTGCCGCGATGGCAGCAGCGCGCGTGCAACAGGCCGGCGCGGCCGTGCTTGTCGCGGAACAGCACCAGATCCTCGCCGAGCGCGCGGACCTTTTTCGGCGTGTCGGTGGCGTCGCTGACGAGCCCGACCGGATGCCAGTAGCGGCGCAGCAATTCGCCCATCGGCGTGCCGCGCGCGACCGAGGTGAGCTCGGTGCGCGTATGCGCCGGCTTCATCGCATAGGCGGTGCCGAGATCGCGATCCCGCTGGGTCATCGTCATGCTGTTCCTCCCGCCGCTGGCCTTGGGTGGCCGGGTCGTTTTGATGCGGTGACCCAGTGAAAAATAATTCGATGACAATGTCAACGATATTCCAGAATGCCTCTTAATCGCATTTGGAATCAGGTTGGGGAGGTTGCGCTACCAGCGCTTGGCACGCCCCGGCTTTCTTGGCAGAGGTGGATCATGAGCCAGACATCGAGCAGGGACGGGCACGCATCGCCCGATGCGGACGAAAGCCACTCGCCGGCGCCGATCACCGTGATGCTGTCGTCACGGCTGATGGTGCTCGCCAATTTGCTCAAGCGTGGCGCGATCCTGCGCTACAAGCGCCTCGCCGGATTGTCCTCGGTCGAGTTCGGTCTGGTCGCCTCGCTCGGTCGCCGTCCGCCGATGAGCGTGGCGCGACTCGCCGAAGCCGTCGGCCAGGACAAGGGCCAGATCAGCCGCGCGCTCGCGGAACTCGTCTCGCGCAAGCTGATCGCGAAGTCGGCGAACCCGAAGGACAGCCGCGAGGTGCTGGTCGCGCTGACCGCGGCAGGGCTCGCCGCGCATGATGCAATCGTCGAAGGCGCGCAGGAGCGCAATCGGCAATTGCTGGAACAGTTGAGCAAGGACGAGTTCGAGACGCTGCTGGCGCAGATCGACCGTCTCACGGCGACAGCCGAGAAGATGCTCGAGGCCGAGAAAGTTTCACGCTGATCTCTCGGAAATCTCCGGGAATGTTGGATCATTTCTAAGAACCCTTCTAAGAGGTTTTCAATTAGGGAATTCGCGCGCGCTCACCTAAGCGTCACTGCAAGCGCCTGCCGTTGGGGGAACGACGGCATGACGCAAGCAAACAGACATGTTGGGGTGCGCGTTGAACAGTCTTCGTATGCTGCGGTCGGTCGTCTTGGCGACCGCGTCTGCTTTCGCAGTGGTACCGCAGGCATCGCTTGCGCAGTCCTCGGCGCAAGGCGGTGCGCAAAACCTGCCGTCGGTCACCGTCAACGCGCCGGAAGCACGACGCCGCGCACCTGCTGCGGCCGCCCGCCGCGTGGCGCGGCCGTCGGTAGAGACCGCCGCCAGCCGCAGACCGCTTCAGCAGCGCAATGTCGGCTTCGTCGAGACGCCGCGCGGTCCGGTGAACGGCTACGTCGCCAACCGCAGCTCGTCGGGCACTAAGACCAACACGCCGATCATGGAGACGCCGCAATCGGTGTCGGTGATCGGCGCGGACCAGATCCGCGACCAGAAGGCGACCAAGCTCGACGAGGTTCTGCGCTACACCGCCGGCGTGCGGGCTGGCACCTTCGGTGCGGACACGCGCAACGATTGGTGGCTGATCCGCGGCTTCAAGTCCGACGACATCGGACTGTTTCTCGACGGCACGCAGCTGTTCTACACGGCCTATGCGAGCTGGCGGCTTCCGCCGTCCAATATGGAGCGAGTCGAGGTGTTACGCGGCCCGTCGGCGGTGCTCTATGGTGGATCGAGCCCGAGCGGCATCGTCAATGTCATCAGCAAGATGCCGCCGACCGAGCCGATCCGCTACATCGAGACCGGCGTCAACAATTTCGGCAACGCCTATGTCGGCTTCGATGTCGGCGGGCCCGTTGCAACGCAGCCCCAGGACGGCAAGCTGTTCTACCGCGTCGTCGGCGAGATCAGGAACGGCGACACGCAGGTCAACTTCACGCCGGACAACAACTACTTCATTGCGCCGTCCTTCACCTGGAAGCCGGATGCCGATACGACTTTCACGGTTCTGGCGTCGGCATCGAAGACCGACACCCGCGGCATCAACTTCCTGCCTTACCAGGGCACGGTGACCAACGCGCCGTTCGGCAAGATCCCGACCAGCTTCTTCGCCGGCGATCCCAGCGTCGACAAGTTCACGCGCGAGCAGGAGATGCTCGGCTATCAGTTCGAGCGCAATGTCACCGACGATCTAACGTTCCGGCAGAATGCGCGATTTGCGCATATCGACCTGACCTATCGCGGTTACATCGGCAACGGCTGGGACAATATCAATGCGGCCTCTCTCGGTCGCTACAATTGGTATGCGAAGGATACCGCCAACCAGGCCGATCTCGACAACCAGCTGGAATATCGCTTCAACACCGGTCCTGTCAGGCACACGATGCTGTTCGGTGTCGATCTGAAGGGCTATCAGATCGACGACTATCAGGCCTTCAACTTCGGCACCGTTCCTCCGATCAATGTGCTCAATCCGGTCTACGGCATTAACATCCCGCTCACAGGCCCGCCGTTCCGTAACTTCCTGATCACGCAGAAGCAGGCCGGCACCTACCTCCAGGACCAGATGAAGCTCGGTAACTTCACGCTGGTGCTGAGCGGCCGCAACGACTGGGTCGAGACGACGCAGGCCGCCCGTGACACTGGGGCGACGCTCGCCAGCAACAATGACAGCCAGTTCAGCGGTCGCGCAGGCTTGATCTACAATTTCGACAACGGCATCGCGCCCTACATCTCCTACGCGACGAGTTTCAACCCGATTATCGGGCTCAACGCGCAAAATCAGCTGTTCCAGCCGGAGACCGGCCAGCAGGCCGAAATCGGCGTCAAGGTCGCCCCCAAGGGATTTGATGGCTACTTCACTGCCTCGGTGTTCAACCTGAAGCGCCAGAATGTACCCACTACCGATCCGATCATCACCACGCTGCAGAACCAAACCGGCGAGGTGACCTCGCGCGGCATCGAGCTCGAAGCGGTCGCAAATGCGACGAAGGAGTTAAAGTTCATCGGCGCCTTCACGGCCTATCATCTCTTCACCAGCAGGGACCTGAACCCGGCGCTGGTCGGCAAGACGCCGACCAACACGCCTGAGCTCCTGGTCTCGGGCTGGGCCGACTACACATTCAAGGACGGACCGCTTGCGGGATTCGGCTTCGGCGGCGGCGTGCGCTATGTCGGCGCCTCCTGGGCGGACGCCGCCAACACCCTCGAGGTTCCCGCGGTCGTGCTCGGCGACCTCGCGGTCCACTACGAGTGGCAGAACTGGCGCACGGCAATCAACGTGATCAACCTGACCGACAAGATCTATGTCGCAAGCTGCGCGGCGGCCTCGTCATGCTTCTACGGCGACCGCCGGCGCGTCACCGCCAGCGTCTCCTACAAGTGGTAGGCACCGGCGAGGGGAGGGCCTCGTGAAGGCGCGCACGGTCAGGCTCTGGTCCGTGGTCCACACCTGGACCAGCCTGATCTCGACCGTCTTCCTGCTGCTGCTCTGCCTGACCGGCCTGCCGCTGATCTTCCATCACGAGATCGATGAGCTCCTGGGCTATGCCCCCCAGCCCGAAGCTCATGCGGGCGCGGCGCGTGCGACGACGCAAGCCGTCGCCGACGCCGCGCTCGCCGCCGATCCCGGCCGGGTGCTGCAATATATCGCCTGGGACAAGGACGAGCCCGGGATCGTGACCGCGTTCACCAACAGCGCCGTCAACGGGCTGCCCGACAACACGACCGTGCGCGCGTTCGATGCGATGTCGACCAAGCTGCTCGGACCGGTCGGCATCGGGCCGATGCTGATCATGCTCAAGCTGCATACCGACATGTTTGCCGGCCAGCCCGGAAAACTGTTCCTCGGCGGGATGGGCCTGCTGTTCGCCATCGCCATCATCTCCGGCGTGGTGCTGTACTGGCCGTTCACCCGCCGGCTGCGCTTTGCCACCATTCGCGGCCACGCCTCGCGCCGCGTGCGCTGGCTCGACTGGCACAATCTGATCGGCGTCGTGACGGTGGCCTGGGCACTGGTGGTAGGCCTCACCGGCGTCGTCAACACCTGGGCCGAGCTGATGCTCAACCAGTGGAAGGCCACCGAGCTTGCCAGCATGGTCGCGCCCTATGCCGGCAAGCCGCCGCCGTCGCATCTGGCTTCGCTCGACGATGTTGTGGCGCGCGCGAGGCAGACGGCGCCCGGGATGGAGGTTGCCTTCATCGCGTTTCCGGGAACGCCGTTCACCTCCTCGCACCACTTCGCCGCCTTCATGCGCGGCGACACGGCGCTGACGGCGCGGCTGCTCAAGCCGGTCCTGCTCGACGGCGAAACAGGGGAGGTCGCCGACAGCCGGGCGCTGCCGGTCTATCTCCAGGCGCTCCTGATCTCGCAGCCGCTGCATTTCGGCGATTATGGCGGGATGCCGCTCAAGGTGATCTGGGCCGTGCTCGACATTCTCACGATCGTTGTGATCGGCAGTGGCCTCTATCTCTGGCTGGCACGGCGGCGCAAGCGCGCGCCCGCCCGGAGCGACGCATTCGCCAGACGAACCCCGGTCCCGTCGTGATGCATGGCTCCTCTGACCGCTCGGGCCTGTGGATACGTGTCTTTGCTGCACCCATCCTGCTCGCGGCTGCGACCATCACCGGCCTGCTGGCTGCGCTACTCTGGGGAACGGTCGGCCAGTATGTCGCCTGGGTGACGGTGGGAGCCCCGGTGCTGGTCATTGCCTGGGTTTGGGTGCGCTGCCGCACCCAAAAAACCGGGCAATTATCGCGGACGACACGCGGCAAATAGCTGCCTCGGCCCGTGTGCCGCAATCCTCGAACGGCTGCCCTGCAAAACTGTGGCCGCCCTTGCTGGGATTGGCGATCTGCTCCATACCAGCCGCGGGGCGATTCCGGGATTTCTATCGTTCTGGGGGCGGTAAAGGGCCTAAAAAGAGCGTGTCTTGCGCCCATTGGTGCACTGCGCTAAGGCTCAGAACAATTCCAAACTGGACGAATCCGTGGCTGTCCCGAGGCTGCGGGAAAAAGGGCTCGTCAATGAGCGGCATTCTGCAGAACTATCTTCCACTCGTCGTCTTTATAGGGGTAGCGGGCCTCATCGGCCTCGTGCTGCTGATCGCGCCCTTCATCGTGGCGTTCCAGCAGCCGGACCCGGAAAAGCTGTCGGCGTATGAGTGCGGTTTCAACGCCTTCGACGACGCTCGCATGAAGTTCGACGTCCGCTTCTATCTGGTCGCCATCCTCTTCATCATCTTCGACCTCGAGGTGGCGTTCCTGTTTCCCTGGGCGGTGGCGTTCGGCAAGCTTGGCGCGACCGGCTTCTGGTCCATGGTGGTGTTCCTCGGCGTGCTGACGGTCGGGTTCGCCTATGAATGGAAGAAGGGAGCACTGGAATGGGATTGAACCCTGCAACGTCCTCTGGCCCGGTCGTCGCGCCGGCCCCCAAGGGCATCCTTGATCCGTCGACCGGCAGGCCGGTTGGCGCCAACGATCCGTTTTTCCTCGAGGTCAACTCCGAGCTGTCCGACAAGGGCTTCTTCGTGGCCGCGACCGACGACCTCATCACCTGGGCCCGTACCGGCTCGCTGATGTGGATGACCTTCGGTCTCGCCTGCTGCGCGGTCGAGATGATGCAGGTCTCGATGCCGCGCTACGACGTCGAGCGCTTCGGCTTCGCCCCGCGCGCCTCGCCGCGCCAGTCCGACGTGATGATCGTCGCCGGCACGCTGACCAACAAGATGGCGCCTGCGCTGCGCAAGGTCTACGACCAGATGCCCGAGCCACGCTACGTCATCTCGATGGGCTCCTGCGCCAATGGCGGCGGCTACTACCACTATTCCTATTCGGTCGTGCGCGGCTGCGACCGGATCGTGCCGATCGACATCTACGTGCCGGGCTGCCCGCCCACGGCGGAAGCGCTGCTCTACGGCGTGCTGCTGCTGCAGAAGAAGATCCGCCGCACCGGCACCATCGAACGCTAAGGTTTTACGTCATGGACGACGCCAAGCTCGACGCCCTGGGGCAGACGATCGTTAGCGCACTTCCGGGCGCCGCCATCGGTCATTCGGTTGCCTTCAACCAGCTCACGGTGGATGTCGAGGTCAGCAAGATCGTCGAGGTGGTCAAGTACCTCCGCGACGATCCGAAATGCCGGTTCATCAACTTCACCGACATCACGGCCGCAGACTATCCGTCGCGCGAAAAACGCTTCGACGTGATCTATCACTTCCTGTCTCCGACCCTGAACGCGCGGATCCGCCTCAAGGCCCAAGCCGACGAGACCACGCAGGTGCCGTCGCTGATCGACGTGTTCCCCGGCGCCGACTGGTTCGAGCGCGAGGCCTACGACCTCTATGGCGTGTTCTTCGTCGGTCACCCCGACATGCGCCGCCTGCTGACCGATTACGGTTTCGAGGGCCATCCGCTGCGCAAGGATTTCCCGACCACCGGTTTCGTCGAGGTTCGCTACGACGACCAGGAGAAGCGGGTGGTGTACGAGCCCGTCCGGCTCAACCAGGAATTCCGCAAGTTCGATTTCCTCTCGCCGTGGGAAGGGGCGGACTATCCGCTTCCCGGTGACGAGAAGGCGGGACCGAAGGTCTGATCATGAACGAGCAACCCGAACAGCTTCGCAATTTCACCATCAACTTCGGGCCCCAGCATCCGGCTGCGCACGGCGTGCTGCGTCTGGTCCTGGAGCTTGACGGCGAAATCGTCGCCCGCGTCGACCCCCATATCGGCCTGCTTCACCGCGGCACCGAGAAGCTGATCGAGCAGAAGACCTATCTGCAGGCGATCCCGTATTTCGACCGGCTCGACTACGTCGCGCCGATGAACCAGGAGCACGCCTTCTGCATGGCGGCTGAGAAGCTGCTCGGCATCGAGGTGCCGCGCCGCGGCCAGCTGATCCGCGTGCTCTATTGCGAGATCGGCCGCATCCTCTCGCACCTCCTCAACGTCACCACGCAGGCGATGGACGTCGGCGCGCTGACCCCGCCGCTGTGGGGCTTCGAAGAGCGCGAGAAGCTGATGGTGTTCTACGAGCGCGCCTCGGGCAGCCGTATGCACGCAGCCTTCTTCCGCGTCGGCGGCGTGCATCAGGACCTGCCGCAGAAGCTGGTCGACGACATCGAGGCCTGGTGCGATCCGTTTCTGAAGGTCGTGGACGATCTCGATCGTCTCCTCACCGCCAACCGCATCTTCAAGCAGCGCAACGTCGACATCGGCGTGGTGCCGCTCAAGGAAGCCTGGGAGTGGGGTTTTTCGGGCGTCATGGTGCGCGGCTCGGGCGCGGCCTGGGACCTGCGCAAGTCGCAGCCCTATGAATGCTACGCCGAGATGGATTTCGACATCCCGATCGGCAAGAACGGCGACTGCTACGATCGTTACCTGATCCGCATGGAAGAGATGCGCCAGTCCGTGCGCATCATGAAGCAGTGCATCCAGAAGCTGAACGCAGCCGACGGGAAGGGGCCTGTCGTCGTCGAAGACAACAAGGTCGCGCCGCCGCGCCGCGGCGAGATGAAGCGCTCGATGGAAGCGCTGATCCATCACTTCAAGCTCTACACCGAAGGCGTCCACGTGCCGGCCGGCGAGGTCTACACCGCGGTCGAGGCGCCGAAGGGCGAGTTCGGCGTCTATCTGATCTCCGACGGCACCAACAAGCCCTACAAGTGCAAGATCCGCGCGCCGGGCTTTGCGCATCTTCAGGCGATGGACCACATCTGCCGCGGCCATCTGCTTGCCGACGTCTCGGCGATCCTCGGCTCGCTCGACATCGTGTTCGGAGAGGTCGATCGGTGATGGCGCAGGCGCCAATCCAGTTTGACCGTGCCTCGGGGGCCCTTGAAGGGGCCAACCTGTGGGAGCGGACGGCTGCCTTGGCGCTGGTGACGGGATCGAAGATCTCCTCGCATTTCTCGCACATGGGCTACATCGCCTGCGCGAACCTGCTGCGGAAGACGCTGCCCGAGCGCAACATCGCGATCAGGCTCAATCCCGATGCCGTGTTCGAATTCCCCTACGGCGACGGCTATTGGAGCAAGCTGCTCAACCGCTCCTACAACTACGAGGACGAGCTGGAGGTCCTGTTCGCCGACTCCATCGACGTCGACTACACGCTGCTCGATTGCGGCGCCAATTACGGCTACTGGTCGGTGCTGGTCTCGAGCAAGCCGTTCGGATCGCACAAGGCGATCGCGATCGAGCCGTCGGGGCAGAACTATCCGAAGCTTGCCAACAACGCCCGCGTCAACGGCAACCGCTTCGAGACGCTGAAATGCGCCATCGGCGCGGCGCGCGGTACCGCGCGGCTGTCAGGCACCAAGCATGAGGCCTTCAGCATCGCCGGCGCACCGTCGGCGGGCGGCGAGGACGTGCCGGTTCTCGCGCTCGACAATCTCATCGATGACGGCAAGGTGGCGGCCCACGGCAAGTACCTGATCAAGCTCGACGTCGAGGGCGTCGAGATCGAGGCGATCAAGGGCGGCGCACGGCTGCTTGAGACCGACAGCGTCATCATGTGCGAGGAGCACGGCAGCGATCGCAGCCACGCGGTGTCGCGCTTTATCCTCGAACAGACGCCGCTGAAGCTGATCGTGTTCGATCCGCGCAGCAACCGGATGGAGACCGTGACCGAGCTGTCGATCCTCGACCGCATCAAGGTCTCGACACACGTCGGCTACAACGTTTTCGGCACCGCAAGCGCATTCTGGCAGGGCAGGATCGATGCCCTGAATGCGAAAACCGCGCGCCGTATGCAGTGAGAGATAAGAGATGTCCGTTCGCCGATTAGCACCGAAGGAAGTCCAGCCCGCGAGCTTTGCGTTCACGGAGGAGAACCTCGCGTTCGCCAAGCAGCAGATCGCGAAATATCCGGCCGGCCGGCAAGCCTCCGCTGTCATCGCCATCCTCTGGCGCGTCCAGGAACAGCACGACGGCTGGGTGTCGGAAGCCGCGATCCGCGCCGTCGCCGATCTGCTCGACATGCCCTATATCCGCGTGCTCGAAGTCGCGACCTTCTACACGATGTTCCAGCTCGCCCCCGTCGGCAAGAAGGCCCACGTCCAGGTCTGCGGCACCACGCCGTGCCGCCTGCGCGGTGCCGAGGATCTCATCCACGTCTGCGAGCACCGCATTCACCACGAGCCGTTCCATCTCTCCAAGGACGGTAATTTCAGCTGGGAAGAGGTGGAATGTCTCGGTGCCTGCGTGAATGCGCCGATGGTGCTGATCGGCAAGGACACCTATGAGGATTTGACCAAGGAAACCTTTGGCAAGGTGCTCGACGGCTTCGCCTCGGGCAATCCGCCGAAGCCCGGTCCGCAGAACGGCCGCCAGTTCTCGGCGCCGACGGGTGGGCCGACCACGCTGAAGGAGATCACCTGATGCGTGATCTCCCCGCAATTGGAGGGAACGAAGCCGTGAACAAATGGGGCTTCGTCGCCATGCACGCCGCGGTCGCGGCCGCCTTCATGTTCCTGCTGCAGCGCTTCGTGATGAACGCGACGCAGGAGAGCAGCCTACTCTGGGCGCTGACCTTCGCCGTCTGCGCCGCCGGACTTGCCTACAAGCAGTCCAATCGTTGATCGGAAAGCACTGAAATGCTCGAGGACAAGGACCGCATCTTCAAGAACCTCTACGGCCTCCACGACTGGGGGCTCGAGGGCGCGCGGCGCCGCGGCGCCTGGGATGGTACGAAGAATATCATCGACAAGGGCCGTGACTGGATCATCAACGAGATGAAGGCGTCGGGCCTTCGCGGGCGCGGTGGCGCCGGCTTCCCGACCGGCCTGAAATGGTCGTTCATGCCGAAGGAATCGACCGACGGCCGCCCGAGCTATCTCGTCGTCAACGCCGACGAATCCGAGCCCGGCACCTGCAAGGATCGCGAGATCATGCGGCACGATCCGCATCTCCTGATCGAAGGCTGCCTGATCGCGAGCTGCGCGATGAACGCGCATGCCTGCTACATCTATGTCCGCGGCGAGTTCATCCGCGAGCGCGAGCATCTCCAGGCCGCGATCGACCAGGCCTATGAGGCGAAGCTCGTCGGCAAGGACAATGTCAACGGCTGGCCGTTCGACATCTACGTCGCGCACGGCGCCGGCGCCTATATCTGCGGCGAGGAGACCGCGCTGCTCGAAAGCCTCGAAGGCAAGAAGGGCCAGCCGCGCCTGAAGCCGCCGTTCCCGGCCAATGTCGGCCTGTTCGGCTGCCCGACCACCGTCAACAACGTCGAGTCGATCGCGGTTGCGCCCGACATCCTGCGGCGCGGCGCGGCCTGGTTCGCCGGCATCGGCCGTCCGAACAATGTCGGCACCAAGCTGTTCTGCATCTCGGGTCATGTCGAGCGGCCCTGCAACGTCGAAGAGGCCATGGGCATTCCGTTCCGTGAGCTGATCGAGAAGCATTGCGGCGGCATCCGCGGCGGCTGGGACAACCTCAAGGCCGTGATCCCCGGCGGCTCGTCGGTGCGCATGGTACCGGCCGAGCAGATCATCGACACGCCGATGGATTTCGACAGCTTGAGCAAGCTGCGCTCGGGCCTCGGCACAGCGGCCGTGATCGTGATGGACAAGTCGACCGACCTGATCCGCTCCATCGCTCGCATCTCCTATTTCTACAAGCACGAGAGCTGCGGCCAGTGCACGCCGTGCCGCGAGGGCACCGGCTGGATGTGGCGCGTCTTGACCCGCATGGCCGATGGCCGCGCCCACAAGCGCGAAATCGACATGCTGCTCGAAGTCACCAAGCAGGTCGAAGGCCACACCATCTGCGCGCTCGGCGACGCAGCCGCCTGGCCGATCCAGGGCCTGATCGCGCATTTCCGTCACGAGATCGAAGCGCGCATCGACCAGTATTCGCACAAGGCTGACATCGACGATATCGGCGTCCGCGATCCCGTGAACATGGTCGCGGCGGAGTAGAGAGAATGACCAAGCTCATCATCGACGGCAAAGAGATCGATGTCCCCGCCGAGTACACGCTGCTCCAGGCGTGCGAAGCCGCGGGCGCCGAGATTCCGCGCTTCTGCTATCACGAGCGGCTGTCGATCGCCGGCAATTGCCGGATGTGCCTCGTCGAAGTGAAGGGCGGCCCGAAGCCGGTCGCAAGCTGCGCCTGGGGCGTGCGCGATTGCCGTCCGGGCCCCAAGGGCGAGCCGCCGGAAATCTCCACGCGTTCGCCGATGGTGAAGAAGGCACGCGAAGGCGTGATGGAATTCCTTCTCATCAACCATCCGCTGGACTGCCCGATCTGCGACCAGGGTGGCGAGTGCGACCTTCAGGACCAGGCGATGGGCTATGGTGTCGACACCAGCCGCTTCGCCGAGAACAAGCGCGCCGTCGAGGACAAGTACCTCGGCGCGCTGGTCAAGACCTCGATGAACCGCTGCATCCAGTGCACGCGCTGCGTCCGCTTCTCGGCGGAAGTCGCCGGCGCGCCCGAGATGGGCGCCACCGGCCGCGGCGAGGACATGGAGATCACAACCTATCTCGAGCACGCGCTGACGTCCGAATTGCAGGGCAATCTCGTCGACATCTGCCCGGTCGGCGCGCTGACCTCGAAGCCCTATGCTTTTGCGGCTCGCCCGTGGGAGCTCGGCAAGACCCAGTCGATCGACGTGATGGACGGCCTCGGCTCGGCGATCCGCGTCGACACCCGCGGTCGTGAGGTGATGCGCGTGCTGCCGCGCATCAACGAGGCCGTGAACGAGGAGTGGATCTCCGACAAGACCCGTCACGTCGTTGACGGCCTGCGCACCCAGCGCCTCGACCGGCCCTATATCCGCGAAGCCGGCAAGCTGCGGGCGGCGAGCTGGCCCGAAGCCTTTGCCGCGATCGCTGCGAAAGCGGCGCGCACCGACGGCAAGCGCATCGGCGCGATCGCCGGCGACCTCGCCGGCGTCGAAGAGATGTTCGCGCTGAAGGACCTGCTGGCCAAGTACGGCTCGAACAATCTGGCAGTGCAGGGCGGCGACGCCTTCGATCCCGCGCTCGGTCGCGGCTCCTACATTTTCAATCCGACGCTGGTCGGTGTGGAGCAGGCCGACGCGTTGCTCATCATCGGCGCCAATCCGCGCAAGGAAGCGGCCGTGTTCAACGCCCGCATCCGCAAGCGCTGGCGCGGCGGCGGCTTCAAGGTCGGCGTGATCGGCGCCAAGGTCGATCTCACTTACGACTATGACCACCTCGGCGCAGGCACCGAGACGCTCGGCGAGCTCGCGGCCGGCAAGCATTCCTTCATGGATGTGCTGAAGAACGCCAAGCACCCGATCATCCTGGTCGGCGCAGGCGCAGCCTCGCGTCACGACGGCGCCGCCATTCTCGCCGCCGCCGCCAAGCTCGCGCTCGATGTCGGCGCGGTGAAGGACGGCTGGAACGGCTTCGGCGTACTGCACGAGACCGCCTCGCGCGTCGGCGCACTCGACATCGGCTTTGTCGCCGGTGCGGGCGGGCTGAACGCCGCGCAGATGACGACCTTCGGCACGCTGGACCTGCTGTTCCTGCTCGGCGCCGACGAGATCAAGCCGTCGGACGGCACCTTCGTCGTCTATATCGGCACCCATGGCGACCGCGGCGCGCATCGCGCCGACGTCATCCTGCCGGCGGCCGCCTACACCGAGAAGTCCGCGATATACGTCAACACCGAAGGCCGCGTGCAGATGACCGGCCGTGCCGCGTTCCCGCCGGGCGAAGCCCGCGAGGACTGGGCGATCGTGCGGGCGCTGTCGGAGGCGCTCGGCAAGAAGCTCGGCTACGACTCGCTGTCGGCACTCCGCCAGGCGATCTTCAAGGCCGCGCCGCACCTGATGCGTCTCGACCAGATCGAAGCCGGCGCCGCCGACCAGATCAAGAAGCTGGCGGGGAAGGGCGGCTCGCCGGAGAAGGCGCCGTTCAAGCCGGCGATCGAGGACTTCTATTTGACCAACCCAATCGCGCGTGCATCCGCCGTGATGGCGGAATGCTCGCGGCTTGCCTCCGGGCAGATGCTGACCGCAGCGGAGTGAGCCGATGGAATTCTTCGAAAGCGCATTCTGGACCGGTTTCCTCTGGCCGCTGATCATCATGGTCGCGGAGAGCGTCCTGGTGCTCGTCGTCCTGCTGGTCGCGATCGCCTACATCCTGCTCGCCGACCGCAAGATCTGGGCGGCGGTGCAGATCCGCCGCGGCCCGAACGTGGTCGGCCCCTGGGGCCTGCTGCAGTCCTTCGCGGACCTGCTGAAGTTCGTGCTGAAGGAGCCGATCATCCCGTCCGGCGCCAACAAGGGCGTGTTCCTCCTTGCTCCCTTGGTCTCATGCGTGCTCGCGCTCGCGGCCTGGGCGGTGATCCCGACCAATCTCGGCTGGGTGATCTCCGACATCAATGTCGGCGTGCTCTTCATCTTCGCGATCTCGTCGCTGTCGATCTACGGCATCATCATGGCCGGCTGGTCGTCGAACTCGAAATACCCGTTCCTGGCCGCGCTGCGCTCGGCGGCGCAGATGGTGTCCTACGAGGTCTCGATCGGCTTCGTCATCATCACCGTGCTGCTCTGCGCCGGCACGCTGAACCTGTCGGCCGTGGTCGAGGCCCAGCATGCCCGTGGCCTTGCCAGCCTGATCGGGTTGCCGCAGCTCACCATCCTGAACTGGTATGTGTGGCCGCTGTTCCCGATGTTCGTGATCTTCTACGTCTCGGCGTTGGCGGAAACCAACCGTCCGCCGTTCGACCTCGTGGAAGCTGAATCAGAGCTCGTCGCCGGCTTCATGGTCGAATACGGCTCGACGCCGTATCTGCTGTTCATGCTCGGCGAATATGTCGCGATCGTCACGATGTGCGCGCTGGCGACGATCCTGTTCCTCGGAGGCTGGCTGCCGCCGGTGGATCTGCCGCCCTTCAACTGGGTGCCGGGGATCATCTGGTTCTCGCTCAAAGTGTTCTTCATGTTCTTCCTGTTCGCGATGGCAAAGGCGATCGTGCCGCGCTACCGCTACGACCAATTGATGCGCCTCGGCTGGAAGGTGTTCCTGCCGCTGTCGCTGGCGATGGTGGTCGTGGTGGCCGGTGTGCTGCATTTCGCCGGCATCGCGCCGAAGTGAGGGCCGTCATGGGTATCAATGTCAACGCCACTGCACGCTCGCTCCTGCTGTCGGAATTCGTCTCGGCGTTCTTCCTCGCCATGCGCTATTTCTTCCAGCCGAAGCCGACGCTGAACTATCCCTTCGAGAAGGGCCCGATCTCGCCGCGCTTCCGCGGCGAGCATGCGCTGCGCCGCTATCCGAACGGCGAAGAGCGCTGCATCGCCTGCAAGCTGTGCGAAGCCATTTGCCCGGCGCAGGCCATCACCATCGAGGCCGGCCCGCGCCGCAACGACGGCACCCGCCGCACCGTGCGCTACGACATCGACATGGTGAAGTGCATCTATTGCGGCCTCTGCCAGGAGGCCTGTCCGGTCGACGCCATCGTCGAAGGTCCGAACTTCGAATTCGCGACCGAGACCCGCGAGGAACTGTTCTATGACAAGGCCAAGCTGCTCGCCAATGGCGACCGCTGGGAACGCGAGATCGCGAAAGCGATCGAGCTCGACGCGCCGTACCGGTGAGATGAGAGCATGATCCTTCCCGCGCTGTTCTTCTATCTCTTCGCCGGCGTCTGCGTCGCCTCGGCGGTGATGGTGATTGTCTCGCGCAATCCCGTGCACTCCGTGCTGTACCTGATCCTGGCCTTCGTCAACGCCTCCGGCCTGTTCGTGCTCATGGGCGCCGAATTCCTCGCGATGATCCTGATCGTCGTCTATGTCGGCGCCGTCGCGGTGCTGTTCCTGTTCGTGATCATGATGCTCGACGTCGACTTCCTCGAGCTGCGCGAGGGCTTCATCGAGTACCTGCCGGTGGGCCTCGTGATCGGCGGCATCTTCCTGTTCGAGCTGCTGCTCACCGTCGGCTTCTGGGTCATCAACCCCGGCGTCTCCAAGACGATCACGGCGGCGATCCCGACCAATGTCAGCAACACCGAGGCGCTCGGGCTCGTGCTCTATACGAAGTACATCCACTACTTCCAGCTCGCGGGCATGGTGCTGCTGGTCGCCATGATCGGCGCCATCGTGCTGACGCTGCGCCACAAGGCGAACGTGAAGCGGCAGGACATCAACGTTCAGAATGCACGCACGCCCGAGATGGCGATGGCGATGCGCAAGGTGGCGTCGGGGCAGGGGCTCCAGGACAGCGACGCGGCGGAGTGGGTGAAATGACGATCGGGCTCGGACATTATCTGGCGGTCGGCGCGATCCTGTTCACGCTCGGGATCCTCGGCATCTTCCTGAACCGCAAGAACATCATCGTCATCCTGATGTCGATCGAGCTGATCCTGCTCTCGGTCAACATCAACCTCGTGGCATTCTCGACCTTCCTCGGCGACATCGTCGGCCAGGTCTTCGCATTGCTGGTGCTGACGGTTGCGGCTGCGGAAGCCGCGATCGGTCTCGCCATCCTGGTGGTCTATTTCCGCAACCGCGGCTCGATCGCGGTTGAGGACGTCAATCTGATGAAGGGCTGAGCTCAGTCATGGTTCAGGCAATTGTCTTTCTGCCTCTGCTGGGCGCCATTCTGGCCGGGCTTATCGCGCTGTTCGGCGCCCATGCCCGCAACCCCTCGGGTGACGAGGTCGAGCATCACGGCGATCATGGCCACGGCGACGCCCACGCGGCGGTCGCCCATGATGATCATGGCCACGACGATCACGCGCATGACGACCATGGCCCGGTCGAGCCGCCGGCCGCGGGCTCGCGCGGCGCCGAGCTGATCACGACCGCGCTGCTGTTCGTCTCGGCAGCGCTGTCCTGGATGACGCTGGTCGATGTCGGCTTCATGCACCACGACATGCGGATTCCGCTGTTGCCCTGGATCATGTCGGGCGACCTCCAGGTTTACTGGACGCTGCGGGTCGACACGCTCACCGCCGTGATGCTGGTGGTGGTGACGACCGTGTCCTCGCTCGTGCACCTCTATTCCATCGGCTACATGGACGAGGATCCGTACCGGCCGCGCTTCTTCGGCTATCTCTCGCTGTTCACCTTCGCCATGCTGATGCTGGTGACGGCCGACAACCTCGTGCAGCTGTTCTTCGGCTGGGAAGGCGTCGGTCTGGCGAGCTACCTGCTGATCGGCTTCTGGTACCAGAAGCCGTCGGCGAACGCGGCGGCGATCAAGGCCTTCGTGGTCAACCGCGTCGGCGATTTCGGCTTCGCGCTCGGCATCTTCGCGATCTTCATGCTGACCGCCTCGACCGATTTCGAGACCATCTTCCACCAGGCGCCGAGCCTGACCGGCAAGACCATCGACTTCCTCGGCTGGCATGCCGATGCGCTGACCCTGACCTGCCTGCTGCTGTTCATGGGCGCGATGGGCAAGTCGGCGCAGTTCCTGCTGCACACCTGGCTGCCGGACGCGATGGAAGGCCCGACCCCGGTCTCCGCGCTGATCCACGCCGCGACCATGGTCACCGCCGGCGTGTTCATGGTGGCGCGGCTGTCGCCGCTGTTCGAGCTCGCCCCGAACGCGCAGGCCGTCGTGATGTTCTTCGGCGCCACCACGGCGTTCTTCGCCGCGACCATCGGCCTCGTCCAGAACGACATCAAGCGCATCGTCGCGTACTCGACCTGTTCGCAGCTCGGCTACATGTTCGTGGCGATGGGAGCAGGGGCCTATTCGGTCGGCATGTTCCACCTGTTCACGCACGCCTTCTTCAAGGCGCTGCTGTTCTTGGGTTCCGGCTCGGTGATCTACGCGATGCACCACGAGCAGGACATCCGCAACATGGGCGGCCTCTGGCGCAAGATCCCCTACACCTATGCGGTGATGGTGATCGGCACGCTGGCGCTCACGGGCTTCCCGCTCACGGCGGGCTATTTCTCCAAGGACGCCATCATCGAGTCCGCCTACGCCTCGCATAATCCGTTCGCGATGTACGGCTTCCTGATGACGGTCGTCGCCGCCGGCCTGACCTCGTTCTACTCCTGGCGCCTGATCTTCAAGACCTTCCACGGCGAGCCCCATGACGAGCATCACTACGAGGCCGCGCATGAGGCTCCGCTCTGGATACTGATCCCGATCGGCGTTCTCGCGGTCGGCTCGATCGTCGCGGGCTTCCCGTTCAAGGAGCTGTTCGCCGGTCACGGCGTCGAGGAGTTCTTCCGCGAGTCCGTGAAGATGAACCCGCACATCATCGAGGAGATGCACCACATCCCCGAGACCATCGCCATCCTGCCGACGGTGATGATGGTGCTGGGCTTCCTGGTGTCGTACCTGTTCTACATCCGCCGGCCGTATCTGCCGGTCGAGCTCGCGAACACGCAGCCGATGCTGTACCAGTTCCTGCTCAACAAATGGTACTTCGACGAGCTCTACGATCTCATCTTCGTCCGCCCGGCGAAGTGGATCGGCTATCAGCTCTGGAAGAAGGGTGATGGCTTCATCATCGACGGCCTCGGCCCCGACGGTATCTCGGCCCGTGTGCTGGACGTCACCCGCAACGTGGTGAAGATCCAGACCGGCTATCTCTATCACTACGCGTTCGCCATGCTGATCGGCGCCGCCGGCCTGATCACCTGGTTCATGTTCGGCTTTGGAGGCCAGTAAATGACAACCTGGCCAATCCTTTCGGTCACGACGTTCCTGCCGCTGGTTGGCGCGCTGATCGTCTATCTCAGCCGAGGCGATGACGAGGCGGCCCGGCGCAATGCGCGCTGGATCGCGCTGTGGACCACGCTGATCACCTTCGCGGTGTCGGTGATCCTGGTGATGCGCTTCGATCCGTCGAGCGCCGACTTCCAGTTCGTCGAGAAGGCGAACTGGCTCGCCACCGGCATCACCTACCACATGGGCGTCGACGGCATCTCGCTGCCGCTGGTGATCCTGACCACCGCCATCATGCCGTTCTGCATCATCGCGAGCTGGAAGGCGATCACCAACCGCGTCCGCGAATACATGATGGCGTTCCTGATCCTGGAAACGCTGATGATCGGCACCTTCTCGGCGCTCGATCTCGTGCTGTTCTACCTGTTCTTCGAGGGCGGCCTTATCCCGATGTTCCTGATCATCGGCGTCTGGGGCGGTCCGCGCCGGGTCTACGCGTCGTTCAAGTTCTTCCTCTACACGCTGCTCGGCTCGGTGCTGATGCTGCTCGCCATCATGGCGCTGTACTGGAATGGCGGCACCACCGACATCCCGACCCTGATGCACACCGCCGTGCCGCGCTCCCTGCAGACCTGGGCGTGGCTCGCCTTCTTCGCCTCGTTCGCGGTGAAGATGCCGATGTGGCCGGTGCACACCTGGCTCCCCGACGCCCACGTCGAGGCGCCGACCGCGGGCTCGGTGGTTCTGGCTGCGATCCTGCTGAAGATGGGCGGCTACGGCTTCCTGCGCTTCTCGCTGCCGATGTTCCCCCTGGCCTCGCACGACTTCGCGCCGCTGATCTTCACGCTCTCGGCCATCGCCATCATCTACACCTCGCTGGTCGCCCTGATGCAGGAGGACATGAAGAAGCTGATTGCGTACTCGTCAGTGGCGCATATGGGCTTCGTCACCATGGGCATCTTCGCCGGCACCATGCAGGGCGTCGCCGGCGGCATGTTCCAGATGATCTCGCACGGCATCGTCTCCGGCGCGCTGTTCCTCTGCGTCGGCATCGTCTACGACCGCATGCACACCCGCGAGATCGCGGCCTATGGCGGCCTCGTCAACCGGATGCCGCTCTACGCGCTGACCTTCATGATCTTCACCATGGCCAATGTCGGTCTGCCCGGCACCTCCGGCTTCGTCGGCGAGTTCATGACGCTGCTCGGCACCTTCAAGGTCTCGATCCCGACCGCGTTCTTCGCGACCTTCGGCGTGATCCTGTCGGCCTGCTACGCGCTGTGGCTGTACCGCAAGGTCGTGTTCGGGGCGCTGGTCAAGCCGTCGCTGGCGAGCATGAAGGATCTCACTTTCCGCGAGTGCGTGACGCTGTTCCCGCTGATCGCGCTGACGATCCTGTTCGGCGTCTATCCGAAGCCGGTGCTCGACATGTCGGCCGTCTCGGTCCAGCAACTCGTCAATAATTACAACACCGCTGTGACGGCCGTGAAGGCCGCCGCACTGCTCCAGTGATCGGGCAGGTCAGGATATCGCCATGAGCTTTGAGACTGCAGGTTATCAACTGGCGCCGGTGCTGCCCGAGATTGTGCTCGCGGTCGGCGCCATGGCACTCTTGATGCTGGGGGCCTATCGCGGGCAGGAGACCACCAAGACCGTCACGACGCTTTCGGTCCTGCTGCTGGTCGTGGTCGGCGTGCTCGTCTACGCACAGCCTGCGGGCAAGCACGTCACCTTCGGCGGCAGCTTCATCGTCGACGATTTTGCCCGCTTCATGAAGATCCTGGCCCTGATCGGCTCGGCGGTGACGCTGGTGCTGTCGACCGAGTTCCTGTCGGACCCGTCGCGCCGGATCTTCGAATACGCCATCCTGGTGCTGCTCTCGACGCTCGGCATGATGGTGCTGATCTCGGCCGGCGACTTGATCTCGCTCTATCTCGGCCTCGAGCTGATGTCGCTCGCGCTCTATGTCGTGGCGGCCTCGAACCGCGACAACGCCAAGTCGACCGAAGCCGGCCTGAAGTACTTCGTGCTCGGCGCGCTGTCCTCGGGCATGCTGCTCTACGGTTCCTCGCTGGTCTACGGCTTCACCGGCACGGTCAGCTTCACCGGCATCGCGGCGGCCGCGACGGTCTCGAATATCGGCCTGGTGTTCGGCCTGGTCTTCCTGCTCGCCGGCCTCTGCTTCAAGGTCTCGGCCGTGCCGTTCCACATGTGGACGCCTGACGTCTACGAGGGCGCCCCGACCCCCGTGACTGCCTTCTTCGCCTCGGCGCCGAAGGTGGCCGCGCTCGCGGTCTTCACCCGCGTCACGCTGACCGCATTCCCCGGCATCGTCTCGCAGTGGCAGCAGATCCTGGTGTTCGTGGCGATCGCCTCGATGGCGCTCGGCTCTTTCGCCGCGATCGGCCAGACCAACATCAAGCGCCTGATGGCCTATTCCTCGATCGGCCACATGGGCTTTGCCCTGGTCGGCCTCGCCTCCGGCACGGTCGAGGGCGCGCAGGGCGTCTTGATGTACATCGTGATCTATGTGGCGATGACGCTCGGCTCGTTCTCGGTCATTCTGGCGATGAAGCGCAACGGCCAGGCCGTCGAGAAGATCAGCGATTTCGCCGGTCTGTCGCGGACCAATCCGCTGCTCGCCTTCATGTTCGCGATGCTGCTGTTTTCGCTCGCCGGAATCCCGCCGCTCGCCGGCTTCTTCGCCAAATGGTACGTCTTCGTCGCCGCCATCAAGGCGAACCTGTTCACGCTCGCCGTCATCGGCGTGTTGACCAGCGTCGTGGGCGCCTACTACTACCTGACCATCGTCAAGACGATGTACTTCGACGAGCCGGCCGGTCAGGTCGATCCGGTGCGCGTCGAGGTGAAGACTGTGCTGGCTGTCTTTGGCCTGTTCAACATCCTCTTCGCGCTGTTCGCGGGCCCGGTGGTGAGCGTCGCCTCCGCCGCGGCAAAGTCGCTGTTTTAGGATGGGGTTCGCGCTCGGTCCTCGCGCACTCTCGGCGGGCTACAAGCTCGCGGCTTTCGAACGGACCGGCTCGACCAACACCGACGCCATCGAGCACGCGCGGGCCGGCGAACGCGGCCCGATGTGGTTCGTCACCTCCGACCAGACCGCCGGTCGTGGCCGGCGCCAGCGCGCCTGGATCGCGCCAAAGGGCAATCTCGCCGCGAGCGTCCTCGAGGTGCTGGATATTGCGCCTGCAGTTGCCGCCACCATCGGGTTTGCGGCGGGGCTTGCGGAAGAGGCGGCGCTGGAGAAGGTCAGCCTCGAGGCCGCGCTCCGGCTTGGTCCTGAGCGACCCAGATACGCCCTGAAATGGCCGAATGACGTCCTCGCGGGCGGCAAGAAGCTGGTCGGCATTGGCCTCGAAGCCGAGGCCGTCGGCGATCGTCTCGCCGTCGTCGTCGGCATCGGCACCAACGTCGTGGCGGCGCCGGAGAGGACGCCGACGCCGGCCGTGTCGCTGGCCGCACTCGGCGTCCAGATCAGCGCGGAAGAGCTGTTCTCGGCGCTGTCCGACGCCTGGGTCGAGTTCCTCGGCATCTGGGACAATGGCCGCGGCTTTGCGGAGATCCGCAAACTCTGGCTAGAGCGCGCCTGCGGCCTCGGCGAACGGGTCGCGATCAACACGGGAACGATGACGCTGGAAGGCATTTTCGACACCATCGACGACACCGGCTGCCTGATCGTCCGCACCGTTGACGGCCGACGCCTCCCGGTGGCGGCCGGCGAGGTGTTCTTCGGCTCGGCCGCCTCCGTGGGAGCTGCGTGATGGCGAAGCCTGACGAACTGGTATTTGCGCCGCTCGGCGGCGTCGGCGAGATCGGCATGAACTTGTCGATCTACGGCCTCGGCAACCGTCAGCAGCGCGCCTGGCTGGCGGTCGATCTCGGCGTCTCCTTCGGCGACGAGGAGCATCTGCCGGGCATCGACCTGATCATGCCCGACATCAGCTTCCTGGAGAAGGAACGCAAGAATCTGATGGGCCTCGTGCTCACCCATGCCCATGAGGACCATTTCGGCGCCATCATCGACCTCTGGCCGAAGCTGAAATGCCCGATCTATGCCACGCAGTTCAGCGCGGCGCTGTTCGAGGCCAAATGCGCCGCCGAGCGCAATGCGCCGAAAATCCCGGTGACGGTGGTGCCGTCGGGCGGCCGCGTCGATATCGGCCCGTTCAACGTCGAGTTCATTCCCGTCGCGCATTCGATTCCCGAGGCGCACGCGCTGGCGATCCACACTGACGTCGGCACGGTGCTGCACACCGGCGACTGGAAGATCGACCCGACCCCGACGCTCGGGAGCCCGACCGACGAGAAGCGGTTGCGCGAACTGGGCGAGGAGGGCGTGCTCGCCCTGATCGGTGATTCCACCAACGCCGTGCGTGACGGCCGCTCGCCCTCGGAAGCCGAGGTCGCGCGAACCATCATCGATCTGGTCAAGGCCGCCAAGGGCCGCGTCGCGGTGACGACCTTCGCCTCCAACGTCGCGCGCATCAAGGCCGTCGCCGCCGCGGCCAGGGCTGCCGATCGCGAGGTCGTCGTGGTCGGCCGCGCCATGGAGCGCGTGGTGCAGGTCGCGCGCGAGACCGGCTATCTCGACGGCGTGCAGAACTTCCGCTCGCCCGAGGTCTACGGCCATCTTCCGCAGGACAAGGTGCTGGCGCTGTGCACCGGCAGCCAGGGCGAGCCGCGCGCGGCACTGGCGCGCATCGCCAATGACGACCATCCCGAGATCACGCTCAACCGCGGCGACAGCGTGATCTTCTCCTCGCGCACCATCCCGGGCAACGAGAAGGCCGTCGGCTCCATCATCAACAATCTGGTGCTGCAGGGCGTCGAGGTCCTTACCGACCGCGACCATCTGGTCCACGTCTCCGGCCATCCCCGCCGCGACGAATTGCGCGACATGATCGCCTGGACCAAGCCGCAGCTCCTGATCCCCGTCCATGGCGAGGCGCTGCACCTGAACGAGCATGCCAAGCTCGCGCGCGCCGCCGGCGTGCCGCGCGTCCTGGTCGTTCGCAACGGCGACCTGATCAAGCTCGGCCCGGGTGATCCCGGCATCATCGGCGAGGTGCCCTCCGGCCGGATCTACAAGGACGGCACGATCTTGGAGGACTCCAAGTCCCGCGCCGTGGTCGAGCGTCGCCGCATGGCTTTCTCCGGCTGCGCCTTCGTCGCGGTCGCGATGACGGAGCAGGGCGAGCTTGCCGACGATCCCGAGGTCGATCTCGTCGGCATTCCCGAGAAGAACCGGGACGGCGAGCCCTTCGACGACATCGTCTTCGACGCCGTGGTCTCCACCATCGAGGGCCTGCCGAAGGCGCGCCGCCGCGATGCGGATGCCCTGGCTGAGTCGGTGCGACGCGCTGTCCGGGCCGTCATCAACGAACATTGGGGCAAAAAGCCCCCCTGTCTGGTACACGTCCTGACGGTGTAGTTGAGCATGGTCTTCGGATCATGCGCTGAGGGAGAAGAAACATGCTGGGTCGCCTCAACCACGTCGCGATCGCGACCAAGGACGCCGTCAAGTCCGCCAAGATCTATGGCGCCGCGTTCGGGGCGCAGATCTCGGAGGCGGTCGCGCTGCCCGAGCATGGCGTCACCACCGTGTTCGCGACGCTGCCCAATACCAAGATCGAGTTCATCGAGCCGCTCGGCGAGGCCTCGCCGATCGCGAAGTTCCTCGAGCGCAATGCCGACGGCGGCATCCACCATATCTGCTACGAGGTCGTCGACATCATCGCCTCGCGTGACACGCTGGTGAAGGAGGGCGCGCGGGTGCTCGGCGACGGCGTGCCGAAGATCGGCGCCCACGGCAAGCCGGTGCTGTTCCTGCACCCGAAGGACTTTTCCGGGGCGCTGGTCGAAATCGAGCAGGCGTAGGGCGCCGGATCATGGCCATCCAGATATCGACCGCGCTTGCGATCTACTTCGTCATCTGGTGGATCGCGCTGTTTCTGACGCTGCCGTTCGGCGTGCGCAGCCAGCACGAGGACGGCGTCGGCGCGCCCGGCACCGACCCCGGCGCACCGGTCCTGACGCGGATGAGAGGCAAGCTGATCTGGACCACGATCATCTCGGCGATCATCTACGGGATCGGCATCGCGGCCTATCATGCCGGCTATCTTTCGATCGAGCGCTTGTCCAGATTGATGGGAATGCCGTTCTAGACGTTTTTGCCGACAATATTGCTTTGGGGGAAACGAATGACTTTTCAGCGGATCGTCATCGCGCTTCTGGTGCTGATCGTCGCCGGCCTTGGCGCCATCGGCTATTTCGAGTGGAAGATGGCCGTGCAGGTCCGAACGCTGAAGGCGTTCGTCGAGGGCTCTGTCTTCAACGAAGCCGTGATGGCCTGCGAGCAGGCCAAGAGTTCGACGCCGTTCAAGTGGAACGGGGGCAAGAGCACCTCGGTGATCGGCCTCAACTCGGTCAAGCTGGACAAATACACCGTCAGCGCCAGCTACACGCTGGTGGCGGACAGCGTCTATTGTGATTACGATCCCATCAAAAGAAAGGCCGAGATCGGCTCAAGCTTCCTGGAGCGGGAGTAACGATCCGGCCATGCCAAGAGCATGATCCGGAAACGTGCGAAGCGGTTTTCCGATAAGATCGTGCTCAAATATCATGGGGTGGGATCGTCATGGCCGACGCGGGGGACTACCGGATTCTGCATGAGGCGGCCTTGCGGGACTATCTCGCGGGCATATCCGACCTGAAGGCACTGCTCGGTGGCGAGCCGGCCGCCTGGGAGATCACCGAGGTCGGCGACGGCAATCTCAATCTCGTCTTCATCGTCAAGGGCACGCGCGGCGGCGTCGCCGTGAAGCAGGCGCTGCCCTACGTTCGCCTCGTCGGCGAGAGCTGGCCGCTGCCGCTGTCGCGGGCCCATTACGAATATCTCGCCTTGTCGAAGCAGGCCCAGCTCGCGCCCGGCCTCGTGCCGGCCCTGCTGCACCACAACGAGACGCTGGCGCTGACGGTGATGGAGCTGCTCGAGCCCCACATCATCATGCGCAAGGGGATGGTCGCCGCAACGCAATATCCCGGTTTCGTGGACGACATCACCACCTTCATGGCGCGCACCCTGTTCTTCACCTCCGACCTCGCCCTGTCGGCGGCCGAGAAGAAGCAGGGCATCGCCGCCTTTGCCGGCAACCACGCGCTGTGCAAGATTACCGAGGATCTGATCTTCACCGATCCCTACCGCATTGCCGAGCAGAACCGGTGGACTGCGCCTTATCTCGACCGCCTGGCCGCAGGGCTGCGCGATGACATGGAGCTGCATGTCGCGATCTCCCGGCTGAAGCTGAAGTTCATGGCAAGTCCCGAGGCGCTGCTCCACGGCGATCTCCACACCGGCTCGATCATGGTGACGGAGAGCCAAACGCGGGTGATCGACCCCGAATTCGCGTTCTACGGCCCGATGGGATTCGACGTCGGCGCCGTGCTTGCGAACCTCCTGATGGCCTATTTCGCCTCCGCCGGCCACGAGCGCACGCCGGGTGAGCGGCAGGCGTTCGAAAGCTGGGTACTGGAGACGGTCGAGCAGGTCTGGAACGAGTTCGCCCGCAAGTTCCTCGATCTCTGGCGCGCTGGCGCCACCGGCGATGCCTATCCGGCATCGCTCTTTGCCGGCGAGAAGGGCGCTGCATGCCTGGAAGCCGAGCGGCAGGCTTACATGCAGCGGCTATTCACTGACACCGTCGGCTTCGCTGCCGCCAAAACCCTCCGCCGTATCTTCGGCCTGGCCCACAACATCGACTTCGAGCTGATCGAGGACCCGCGGAGGCGGGCGATCAGCGAGGCGCGCGCGGTGCGGCTGGCGAGGGCGATGATGGTGGAGGCGGGGGCATTTCCGAACATCTCGGACGTCACCGGCGCAGCGCGAAAACTGCGCGATTGGCAGCCGGAGTTTGCGAACGGCTAGGGGCCGATGCGCTTCAATAAAGCCGCATCGGCAGCAGGACGCCGTCCGTGCCGGCCAGCAGGCCCCAGGTCTCGTTGGCCGCGACCTCGAACTCCCGGCTCTGGACCGTGCCGCCCTCGATCTTGAGGGTGACCTTGTACTTGCCGGGCGGCAGATCGATCTTTTGGCTGTCCGGTATTTCGGCTGCGGCGGAGTCGGAGTGCGCCAGTTTCTCGCCGGCGTGCGCCGCCAGCTTGATGGTCTGGTCGGCGACGGTGATGACCGCCACCTCGTCCGACTTGTTGCCGAGCATCAGCTTTGCCTGCCTCGGCCTCGGCAGGAGGCCGGCATTCGCGATACCCGGCTTGCGCAGCGAAAGTTCGGCGATTGTCCTGTCGTCCTGACGGGAAAGCCGGACCAGGACCGGTCCACGGGCCGTCGTGAAGGTGATCACGGCCCGGTCCGGTTCGACCACCGTCTCGATCCAGCCACGCTTGCCGAGCTCGGCGCGATAGAAGCCGAGCACCGCCGTGAGATCGCGCGGGGTCTCGGCGTAGACTGACGCGATGAACGGCGAATTCTTCGCCGTAGCGATGCTCCAGCTCTCGGGCAGTGGCAGGCCGGTGCCCTGGGAAACCCTGGCTTCGAAACCCGCACCTGCGCCCCGCGCGACCGCTCTGACGGGGATGCTGAGCAGTCGTTCGACGAAATTATCCGGAGTGTCATGGCCCCGGACCGCCCACCACGTTTCGTCAAGATAGTCGTTCACGCCGGTGGTGCGACTCCAGCTGAACCGGATGCTGTCCGCCTCGCTGTACCGGCCGAGGCTGGCCGCGACCGGGCTTGCCAGCACGGCCGTGGCGGCGAGCAGTCCGCCCGCGAGCAAGATACCTAGCGTTCGGCGATTCATTTTTTCCGCGATCCCTGGGGCTCAGATAACGATCCTGAGCTTGGTCGCGTTGATCACGAAAAATGTTCACTGCCCTTGGTCGCTCATGATGCACCGCAATCGGCGGCTTGCACCGCTTGGGACGCAACCTGGCCTCCGAGGGTCTCGCGAGCGCCGCGTTCCGGAACCCGTCGCCATCAAAACGAAGCTTGCGTTCGACGGGCTACGAATGATCAAATCCCTGATCGGAATGCCTGCGTTGTTGGGGGACACATGATGTTCAGGATGATCGCGATCGTCGCTGGTTTGGGGCTGGCGCTCGCCACCTCGGCGGAGGCCCAGGCGCCGCGCAAGGGCGGAACCATCCGCATGACGGCGCCCTACGGTTCGAGTTTCACGAGCCTCGATATTCACACCACGCAGCGCGCCCAGGACGAGATCTACGCCAAGGCGCTGCATCGGTCGCTCTACATCTGGAATTCCGCGGAGGGCAAGCCGGTTCTGGAGCTCGCCAAGGAGGACGTGGTCTCGGGCGGCGGTCTCGTTCACACCTTCAAGCTGCGCGACGACGCCTATTTCCACAACGGCCGCAAGATGACCGCCGACGACGTCATCTGGTCCTACAACCGCATCATGGACGGCACCAAGGCCTATCCCGGCGCGCGCTTTGTCCGGGTGATCGAGGGCGCGGCCGCGGTCGAGAAGGGCCAGGCCAAGGAGATCTCCGGCCTGAAGAAGATCGACGACTTCACCCTCGAAATGAAGCTGACCGAGAAAGTCGATCCGGGCTTCTACTTCTTCACCGCGCTGACCTCGATCTATCCGGCCGACGAGGCCGCCAAGGAGAGCTTCATCCAGAAGCCGATCGGTCTCGGGCCGTTCAAATTCGTCGAGCACGTGCCGGGATCGCGCATCGTTCTGGAGCGGTGGGACCGGTTCTACAAGCCCGGCAAGCCCTACGCCGACAAGGTCATCGTGTCGATCATGGGTGAGGCCGCGGCGCGCGATGTCGCCTTCCGCAACAAGGAGATCGACACCTCGGTGCTCGGGCCCGCCCAGTATGTCGCCTATCAGTCCGACGCCGACCTCAAGGGCACCATCGTCGAGGTCGCCGAGGTCTTCACGCGCTATATGGGCATGAACCCCTCGTTCAAGCCGTTCACCGACAAGCGCGTCCGGCAGGCGATCAACTACGCGATCGATACCGACCTGATCATCAACAAGCTGGTCAAGGGCAAAGCCTATCGCGCCACCAGCTGGCTGCCGTTGACATCTCCAGCCTACGACAAGGCGATGAAGCCTTACCCCTACGATCCCGCCAAGGCCAAGCAGCTGCTCGCGGAGGCCGGCTATCCCTCCGGCTTCGAGTTCGAATGGACCACCAGCCAGAATGAAAGCTGGGGCCTGCCGATCGTCTCGGCCGTGATCCCGATGCTGGACAAGGTCGGCATCAAGGCGAAGGTCAAGCAGGTCGAGACCGCGGTGCTGGCCGAGGTGGTGCGCAGCGGCGACTACCAGGCCTTCATCTATTCCCAGGCGACCGGCCCGGATCCCCAGGCCGCGCTCAAATGCTTCCACTCCTCGACGCCGCAGCCGGCCTGCAACTACATGAACTACAAGAATGCCGATTTCGACAAGCTGATCGATGCGGCAGGGCAGGCCGACGATCCCGCAAAGCGCACCGAGCTGCTGCAAAAGGCCAATGCGCTGCTCTATGAGGAAGCGCCGGTCTGGTTCTTCAACTACAACAAGGCGGTCATGGCGGTGCAGCCGTGGCTCAAGGGCGTTCAGCTCAATGCGACGGAGCTGACCCATCAGAACGTCGAAGACCTCTGGGTCGACGAGACCTCGCCCGCGAAGTGACACGCGCTCTCGCGCTCCCTCCATCGCGACGAGCGGTGGGGGGAGAGAGGAAAAGCCTGGATGCTCTCGTTCCTGCTCCGCCGTCTTCTGCAAACCATTCCGACCGTGCTCGCTGTCGTGCTGCTGGTCTTCGTGCTGTTCAGCGTCGTTCCCGGCAGCATTGTCTCGAGCATGAGCGACGACAGCGATCCCCAGGTCGAGCTGCGCATGAAGAAGCAGCTCGGCCTCGACGATCCCCTCTATTGGCGTTTCGGCGCCTACATCGCCAAGCTCGCGACCGGTGACTTCGGCACCTCGTTCCGGACCCGCGAGCCTGTCACGACCATGATCGCCAAACGGGCCTGGCCGACGCTGCAGCTCATCTTCACGGCCATGACGTTTGCGATTTTGATCGGTGTTCCCCTTGGTTTCATCGCAGCGCTGAAACCCGGGGGCATCGTCGATACGCTCGCCATGGTGCTGGCGGTGTCGGGCCTTTCCATTGCCAAATTCTGGCTCGGGCTGGTGCTGATGTATCTGTTCGCGTTGAAGCTCGGCTGGCTGCCGAGCTTCGGCTATGGCGATGGAGGGCTGAAATATCTGCTTCTCCCAGCCGTGACGCTCGGCGTCTCGCCGATGGCGCTATTTGCCCGCACGACGCGCGCCGCGGTCCTCGAGATCATGACCGCTGATTTCGTCCGCACCGCGCGCTCGAAGGGCATGAGCGAGACGCGTGTCGTGAAGTGGCATGTGATGCGCAACGCGCTCGTCATCATTCTCACCACCGTCGGCCTTCAGTTCGGCGGGTTGATGGGGCAGGCGGTCGTGGTCGAGAAATTGTTCTCCTGGCCGGGCATCGGTTCGCTGCTGGTCGACAGTGTGCTCCAGCGTGACATTCCCGCCGTCCAGGGCTCCATTCTCGTGGTGGTGCTGGCCTTTCTCGCGATCAATCTGCTGATCGACGTGCTCTACGGCGTGATCGATCCCAGGATCAGATACGCATGAAGCTCCGCGCCAATCTCATCATCGGCGGCGCGCTGTTCGCGCTCGCGATCCTGGTCGGCCTGCTCGCGCCCTGGCTGGCGCACACCGATCCCGTCCTGGACGCCAACCTCATGAACGCGGAGGAGCCTCCGAGCTGGACCTGGTGGTTCGGCACCGACGACCAGGGCCGCGACATCTATTCCCGCGTCGTCTACGGCGCGCGCGTCTCGCTGACCGTCGGTATCGTCTCGCAGCTCATCAACAGCGTCATCGGCGTCGCGCTGGGCTTGAGCGCGGGCTATTGGGGCGGCTGGTGGGACGATGTCGTCAACGGCCTGACCAACCTGATGCTCGCGATCCCCTCGCTGATCTTCGCGCTCGCCATCATGGCAGTGCTTGGCCCCGGCCTCACGAGCCTGCTGATCGCGCTCGGCCTGACCAACTGGTCCTTTACCTGCCGGATCGCACGGGCTTCGGCGCTGTCGCTGAGGAGCCAGGGCTATGTGCAGGCGGCGACCGTGCTCGGCTACGGCGATCTGCGGATCATGGTCACGCAGCTCTTGCCGAACATGTTAGGGCCGATCGTCGTCATCGGCACGCTCGGCATGGGCAGCGCGGTGCTGTCCGAAGCCGCCTTGTCGTTCCTCGGCCTCGGCGTCCGCCCGCCGTTTCCAAGCTGGGGCAGCATGTTGTCGGATGCGCGCGAGCAGATCACGACGGCGCCGTGGCTCTCGGTCTTTCCGGGCCTTGCCATCTTCCTGACGGTGCTCGGCCTGAACCTGCTCGGCGACGGCCTGCGCGACATTCTCGATCCCCAGTCGCGGAGCCGGCGGACATGACCGGCGCGCCGCTGATCGAAGTCGAGGATTTGCGTATCGATCTCGACGACGGAGCGAGGTGCGTTGCGGCGGCCGAGGGCATTTCATTCCGCATCGATCGAGGCGAGACATTTGGGCTGGTCGGCGAATCCGGCTGCGGCAAGAGCATCACGGCGCTCGCCTTGATCGGCCTGTTGCGGCAACCGTTGTCGATCGGCGGCGGCGTCATCCGGTTTGAGGGGCGGGAGATCCAGCACCTTTCCGCGGCCAGGCAGCGGGACCTGCGCGGCAATCGCATCGCCATGATCTTCCAGGAGCCGATGACGGCGCTGAACCCGGTCTCGCCGGTAGGACGGCAGATCGCCGAGATGTTCGTGCTGCACAAGGGCAAGAGCTGGCGGGAAGCCAACCAGCTCGCGGTCGAGGCGCTGGCGAGCGTCCGCGTCCCCGCACCGGAGCGGCGCGTCAACGATTACCCGCACCAGCTGTCCGGCGGCATGCGTCAGCGCGTCATGATCGCCATCGCCCTCGCATGCGGTCCGGACCTCCTGATCGCCGACGAACCGACCACCGCGCTCGACGTGACCGTGCAGGCCGAAATCATCGAGCTGATGCGCAATCTGTGCGCCGAGAGGGGGACGGCGATCCTGATGATCAGCCACGATCTCGGCCTCGTCGCCAATGTCTGCCGCCGTGTCGCCGTCATGTATGCCGGCCGCATCGTCGAGGAGCGCGGCTCCGCCGATATTTTCCGGGCGCCTTCGCATCCCTATACGCAGGGCCTGGTCGCCTCGCTGCCGCGGCTGGGCAGTCGGGCCGCGCTTGGCCGCACCAGGCTCAAGGAGATCGCGGGCGTGGTTCCAGCCATCACGAATTTCCCGGATGGCTGCCGGTTCAATCCGCGCTGTACGCAGGCCACCGAGATCTGCCGCACGGTTGCGCCGCAAACGGATTTGCTGGAGGCCGGCGGTTTCGTCCGGTGTTACCACCATGCATGAGCCGCAAGCCATGCAAGGGGAAGCGAGGCCGGACGACGATCTCATTCTCAGCGTCGAGGATATCGCGGTTCATTTTCCGATGGGGGGCGGCTGGCTCGGCCGCGGCCGGCGGGTGCTCCGTGCCGTCGACGGTGTCGATCTCAGGCTGAGACGAGGCGAATGCCTCGGCCTCGTCGGCGAGTCCGGCTCGGGCAAGTCGACGGTCGCATTGTCGATCCTGGGTCTGTTGACGCCGACGCGCGGCCGCATCGTGCTGGACGGGCAGGTGGTGACGAACAGGCAATCCGGCGACCGAAAGTCGCTGGCCCGCACCGTGCAGATCGTCTTTCAGGATCCCTACGCCTCGCTCAATCCGCGCCAGACCGTCCGCCGCACGCTGGAAGATCCCCTGCGTGTGCATGGCGTGACCGCAAAAAGTGAGATCGAGGACCGTGTTGCGACGATGCTGCGGCACGTCGGCCTGCGGCCGGAACAGGCCGACCGCTATCCGCATGAATTCTCCGGCGGCCAGCGCCAGCGCATCGGGATTGCGCGCGCCCTGATCCTCAATCCCAGGATCGTCATCTGCGACGAGCCCGTGTCGGCGCTCGACGTCTCGATCCGCGCCCAGATCATCAACCTGCTGCTGGAATTGAAGGACACGCTCGGTCTTTCCTACATCATGATCAGCCACGACCTCGGCGTCGTCGAGCACATGAGCGACCGCGTCGCCGTCATGTATCTTGGCCGCATCGTCGAGAACGGCCACTGGCGCGAAATCTTCGAGCGGCCGGCGCACCCCTATACGCAAGCCCTGATCGCGGCCATCCCCGATCCGCTGCGTCATGCGCCGCTAGCAACGACAGGGGGCGACCTTCCCAACCCGCTCAATCCGCCGAACGGATGCGCCTTCAGCCCGCGTTGCCGGTACGCGGAGGCCGTGTGTCGCCACGAGCCCGGTCCGGTGCTGGAAACGCGCGCCGATGGACATGAGGTGAGGTGCTGGCGGGCTGACGAGATTGCGGGGCAGGCGGCATTGGCCTCGACCGGAGGCGGGCATCCCTAGGGATGGAAGACGCGTCCGTCGAGGTCAAAAGCGTCGCTCCAGTGGGCCGCTAGTCACGTCCGGTCTGTCCTGACAGGCGGACGATTTTTGGGATCCGCCCATAGGCCATCGCCTGGGGGTTGATCCTTGGCGCGG
Source organism: Bradyrhizobium sp. MI1.7 (assembly GCF_055811795.1). Classification (NCBI taxonomy): domain Bacteria; kingdom Pseudomonadati; phylum Pseudomonadota; class Alphaproteobacteria; order Hyphomicrobiales; family Nitrobacteraceae; genus Bradyrhizobium; species Bradyrhizobium sp. MI1.7. The sequence goes on along the minus strand of NZ_JBVVPO010000016.1, from coordinate 41,857 downwards.
TCCAATCGCATACCGCCCCATTTTCATGTGTGCTACATGGTTGGGTAGCAAGATGTAGCAGGAAAGGCAGATCATGACTGACGATCAGGTCAATCTCGTCGTTCAGCACCTTTGCGAGCAATTGCACTTGGCGCTCCGGTTGAAGGGCAGCGAAGCACATCCACCAAACGCCAAAGATATTGGATTCGATCCGGCCTCTGTGAGAACCGTATTGCTGACCGGCTTGCGTTCGGCGGGTGTCACGACCCACCACGAGGCGGTCGGGAAGAGCGAAGAGCCGCCGTGGTCCTAAACACAAAACGCGGGACAGAAGCCCCGCGCCGATGTCTCAGCTGGGTCAGCAGCAGACAAATCCACGACAGCGTCCATAGGTCCGTTAAGGGCCAACAACCGACGTTCGATATATCGTCCGTTCGCATCTCGGAACCGCGTCGCGGACGCCGTAGTTAACTGCTCGATTGTATTCGCTTGACAAACGGCGGTCTCCACTGACCATCGAGGATGTTGCTCCCGCCCAGTAGACGCGGATGTAAAGCGAGAACTGGCCACTCGCAGGCGGCCAGTTGCTCTCTTTGTCTACGCTCGGTGATTTTGGGACCGGCGCGCAGCGTCAACGAACCGTCCCGACATTGAACGTTCGCTTCGCAGGGAACGTTGGCGGCATCTTGCCGCTCGCCTCAGCGCCAGGTTGCCGGTTCGCAGGGAGGCCTATTGAACGGACCTCCGGCATAACTGCCGACGTCTGGAGCCCGGACACAGTGAACGACGTTGGAGGTAGGGACGACTGCACCGCTTTTGTCGCGCCACGCCGACCTACGCCAGCTTGCCGGTTCGCAGGGAGGCTTATTGAACGGCCCTCCGGCAAAACTGCCAACGTCTGGAGCCCGGATGCAGTGAACGACGCGGGACGGATGGACGGCTGCGCCGTTTTGGTCGTACCACGCGGCCATGGCCGGATTAGCGAACATGGCCGCGGCGATCAGTCCTACCGAAGCAAGCTTCCTCATTTGCGCGTCTCCTTATGTGTCAATGATTGAACGACTGACTATCCTTTGCGGCTCATTCCTACCGAAGAGACTGCAAGCAACATTTGGCGGTATCGACTATGCACATCATCAAGGTTGATCTATATCAACTTCGCCCGAATACGGCGGCTGATGACCGTTCTGGGTCAAACTACGAAAAACTCAACCTGAGCAAATTCAGTCCGCTATGCCCTATTGATCGGACCTCAATGAGGCGTGCCGTCACTTCGCTGATGGGCCCAATTGCAGACAAGCTTTGTTGAGGAGCCTTCGAGAAGCTCATCAAAAATCAGCGCCGAGGTCATGCGCTACGGCAGCTACCGACCGCCTCGCCACGCAGTTAGGCGCGGGATCCAACGCGGCACATTGATGCAGAACGCTTCGTATTCCGCGCCGAATGACCTTTTCAGCGTCGGCTCTTCGTAGCCCACGACAAAAAGGTGGAAAGCGAGCCAGACGACTGCGCCGTAGGCGAATAGCCCCCAATCGCCGAACAGGAGCGCCTGGCCGAAAATGACGACGGCGACCGCCACGTAGATTGGATTGCGCACATAGCGATAGAGGCCGGTAACGACGAGATGTTGGGGCGGGGCGATCGGCGCCGGCGTGCCGAGCCCCTGCAGTGCGAAACGCGCGAATGAATCCACGAGCTCGGCTAAGCCGGCAAGAATTAGCGCGGCGCCGACGAAGCGCGTGAGCTCGACGCCGAGAAACGGCAACCTGAACTCCCAGCGTGAAATCCACCACGGGACCACCCCAGCCACCACGCAGGGCGCGAACACGAAGAAGATGGCGGTGCCGATGACAGCAGCAGTTCTTGGCATAGACACGATCCGTTCCCTGCTATTTTAACACACCGCACCGGGAGCGCGTCAGGTCCGCCTTGGGTCATGAACGACAAAGCTTGAACTGAGCACAATAGGTCTGCTTTCGGGCAAATTGCCACCAATCCGCGCTCGTTGTCCTGACAATGAGTGCAGCTAGCGCGCTACGGCGCGGAAGGCCCGGCGCGGACAACACCGGTGTTTCTGCTATAGTGCGATGTTCGAACTTGCGGGGCGGCTGCTTCAAGGGTTGAAATCATGCACAGAGCATCTGGATCATTACTACTTGCCTTCGTTTTTATTCTATTTGCTCCGCAAGTGCGGGCGCAGCAGATTCCGGCCGAAACCGTTCAGGGAATGCTTGCGGCCCAGATACGCACGCAAGGATTCACTTGCGAAAAGCCACTCGGCGCAAAGAAGAACACGAAGGCGTCTCGACCTGATCGCGACGTTTGGGTTCTTAGATGCAGCAACGCCATGTATAAGATCACGCGGGTTCCCGATATGGCGGCGAAGGTCGAACCGCTGCCGTGAGCTCGGTGGTCTCTACGGGACCAGCGCCATGATGGACTTGTGCCGGTGTTTTGCCTGACGTCTCAAACGTCCTAGCGGCGAGGGCTCAAGCCATGCCTCACGGTCGCCTTAGCTTCCGCTGATGCCGACCAGACGCGGGCGGCGGTTTGCAAGCGGGTTCTCGGCTGGCAGGGCGCGCAGCCAGTCGCGGAAGCTGACGATCTCGGGGCAATCCGCGGTGCCTTCAGGCGCGATCAGCCAATCACCGAGGCCTGATCCCTCATTGACCCGGTCGCAGCGATAGCCTGGATGGCGGCCGAGACCGCGGGCGATCAAGAGGTCGACCTTGCCCTCGACCAATTCGTGCAGGCCGGCCGGCTGCAGCACCCGCAAACCGATCTCCGCATGCGCGCTGCGAAACTCCGCCAATTCGAGCCGGCGCAGGTCGAAGCTGCCATGGACCCCCAACTGCAGCAGCACCGCGCCCGCCGGCTTCAACTGCGAGGTAGCCTCCGCAATGTGACGAAAACCTTCGGAGACCCCGGGCAGATAGGCCTGACCGGCCGCGGTGAGAATGAGCTGCTTATGCAGCCGCTCGAACAGCTGCACGCCGAGGCGTGCCTCCAGCGCCTTCACCTGCTGTCCCACGGCGGCAGGTGTCACGTGCAGCTCGTGCGCGGCCAGCTTGAAGCTGAGATGCCGGGCGGCGGCCTCAAAAGCGCGGAGCGCGTTGAGCGGGGGAAGGGCGTAGGTCATCGCAGCACAGTTTGACACCGATGGGCCTTGGCCTTGCAATAGATTTTCTTGCGCTGAACCGCAGCAACAATGCTTTGATCGGCGCCGTCATCGCCGGATACGGTCGGCCCGCAATCCGGAGACTCCCCATGCCCCGTCGTTTAGATCATCTCGTCATTTGCGTCCGCGATCTGGAGCAGGCTGCGCTGGATTGGCAGCGGCTTGGCTTCAACCTCACACCGACCGGTGTGCATCCGTTCGGAACCAGCAACCGCCTGGCGCAGTTCGCCGACAATTTTCTGGAGTTGCTGGCCGTCACCGATAATGCGTTGGTGCCGCCAGCCACGCCGGGCCATTTCAGCTTCGCGGCCCACAACCGCGATTTTCTTGAGACCGCCGAGGGGATGTCGATGCTGGTCTTGCACAGCACCGACGCCCATGCCGATGCCGTGCGTTTCAGGGCCGACCGCATCGGCGATTATGCGCCGTTCGATTTCGGCCGCGACGCGGTGCTCCCGGGCGGAGGCACGGCGCGCGTCGCGTTTTCGCTGGCCTTTGCCACCGATCCCGCCATGCCCGGGATCGCGTTCTTCACCTGCCAGCAGCGTCACCCGCCGGAACTGTTCTGGAAGGCGCAGTATCAGCGTCATCCCAACGGCGCCCTCCGCGTGGTCGAGGTGGTGATGTCGGCGGCGGAGCCGGTGGCGCATCGAGATTTCCTCGAGCGCCTCACGGAAAGCGCGGCCGAGCTTGCGCCCGGGCGGCTGACGATTGGTGAGCGCGGCAATCAGATCACCTTGCTCGGCCCGTCCGAACTGGCGCGCCGGCTACCGGGCCTCGCGAACAGCGCTTCGCCGCGCTTTTGCGCGGCGCGTCTGGCGGTCGCTGATCTGGATGCGACAGGGCGAACACTGAAACACAACGGCGTCGGCTTCGCGATGACCGGTGCCGTGCTGTTGGTGCCACCCGCCACCGCGCATGGTCTGGCGCTCGAATTCGTCGAACAGGAGGCAAGCTGACATGGCTCACATCGTCAACCACAATCCCGCAACGGTCCATCCTCCCGCCGGCGGTTACAGCATGGGACTTGAATTGACGCAGCATCGCCGACTGTTGTTCGTCAGCGGCCAGGTGCCCGAGAAAACCGACGGCACCGTGCCCGAAGGTTTCGAGGCGCAATGCGAGCAGGCCTGGCGCAACGTGATCGAGGTGCTCGCCGCCGCGGGGCTTGGCGTCGAGCATCTGGTCAAGGTCACCACGTTCCTGACTGACCGGACTCAAGTCGTGACCAACCGCACCATTCGCAGCAAGGTGCTCGGCGAACATCGGCCGGCGCTGACGGTCGTGGTCGTCGAGACCGTCGACAGCAAATGGCTGCTAGAGATCGAGGCGATCGCCGCGGAATGAAACCGGCTTCGCCAACCCTGCAATGAGCCCTCAGGTGTCCAATGGCTGAGAACATCCATCCCTTCTACGAGACGCATCGGAGCGCCATGGAGACCGCCATGCGCGATCGGCTCGAGTTTGCCGAAGCGATGTTGCGCGAGCGCACGCATGTCACCGACATCGACGGGATCAGGCGGGAGGTGATGGACGAATTCGAGATTGTCCTCACCCAGATGCCCTATGTCGGCGGCGCGGCAAGCCGCATGAGCGATTTCTTCATGCGCCTGATGGGATTCATGGCCATCAGCCGGGTGCTACGACGACACGGCGTGCCGGTGCCTGTGATTGGCGAGATCGAGCGAGACACCTACAAGGCGCAATTGCTGACCGTATCAGAAGCGGAGCGTCTCGCCTCAGGGCGGCAATTCATGTCGCCGGAGAACCAGGACTTGCTGCGCGAGCAGGCGGCAGGGAGCGTCACAAAGGCTCATCAGGAAGAGTTTCCGGAAGACTTCGTCTACGATTTCGTAGAGCCGGGTCCGCAAGACAGCTTCGAATTCGGCATCAACTACAAGGCCTGCGGCTTCTGCAAGCTCGCAGCGCGCCACGGGGACAAGGACATCCTGCCGAACATCTGCGGCCTCGATTTCGTCGCCTACGCAGCGCGAGGCATCCGTCTGGAGCGCACACAAACATTGGCGGGCGGCGCGAGCCACTGCAATTTCCGCTTCTCGCGGCTACCGCCGGATGAGGCTTTGAACCCATAAATCGGCCGCGCTGGCGGCTCGCGAAAGTCCGCTATGCCCCGGTAGCGATCAAATTGCGCATCGCATGCTTTGAGCCAGATCAAGGTAGAACTTCAGGCCGGCCATATCCTCAATGCTTGCCGACGTGGCGATGCAAAGTAGTTTGCGGCAGTGTGTCCGTCCTTGCGCTGGATCACGACATTGCAAGGAGATCGCCGATGATGGAGCCGCGCAATCGAGTTGTTCAAGTCAGCCTCTTCGGTGATCCCAAGAGGCTGGAGGTGGTCGACGCTCCCTTGCCGACCGCCAGCCGGGGCGAGATACGGGTCCGTGTACTTGCGTCGAGCCTCAACTACACCGAGGTGTTGATCAGGCGCCATCTATACCCGCAAACGATGGGCCCCCGGCCGCCGTTCGTAATGGGCTACGACGTGGTCGGGGCAATCGACCAGCTCGGTGAAGGCGTGCACGACTTTCGGATTGGCGACCGCGTGGCCGACATGACGGTGGTCGGGTCAAACGCCGACTATCGAACGCTTCGGGCGGACGACGTGGTCCGCGTGCCGGAGGGCGTAGACGCGGCGGAGGCGGCCACGTTGATCTTGACCTGGACGACCGCGTACCAGCTTCTGCACCGCGCGGCCCGGGTCCAGCGAGGCCAGCGCGTGCTCGTGCACGGCGCCGCCGGCGCCGTCGGCCAGGCGCTGCTCATGCTCGGGAGACTGGCCGGCATCGAGCTGTGGGGCACCGCGCGCGGCGAGCACATGGCGCTCGTCCGAGAGCTAGGGGCAACGCCGATCGACTACCAGCATGAGGACTTCACGCGGGTCCTGCCGGGCGGGTTCGACGTTATCGTCGACGGCGTTGGCGAAGACGGCTATCGCCGCTCATACGCGGCGCTCAAGCCAGGCGGCCTGCTCTGTGCCATCGGTTTCTCGGCAAGCGTGCAAGCGCAGCGTCGCATGCTCCCTATCGTGATGGAGATCGCGCGCCTTTACCTGTGGAGATTGTTGCCCGGCGGCAAGCGGGCCCGGTTCTACTCGGTAAATGCCATGCGGGCGCGACATCCCACCTGGTTCAAGGAGGACTTGGAGCGTCTGTTCGGGCTTTTGGCAACTGGTGCCATCCGGCCGCGCATCGCCGAGCGGATCTCCTTCGACGAGGTCGCCGATGCTCACCGTCGCCTCGAGACTGGTGGCCTCGAGGGCAAGCTCGTGCTGTGCCCGGATCTCTCGTCGCGACACAACCAGCGCGCCGCCTGAAACGGCGCTCCAGACATGTATCCGCGGATAGATTCCTGGATTGCTTCGCTGCGCTCGCAATGACGGAGTTTGGGTCGCGGTCCTGAGCCCATCGGCCTTAAAGGCACGGCGCCATGATGACGTTGTGCTCCTGTTTTGCCCGACGTGTCAAACGTCGTTGCGGCGGGGGCTCAAGCCACCTCGCGCCAAATTCTTCAATGATTTGTACTGTGCATGGGGTTGTTTTCGCGTTTTTGTTTTGAGGGCTGCCTACTCCGCCGCTTTTTCCCTGAGCCGCTGCGCGTAGACGTTGATGACCAGCGCCGCGAGCAGGATCAGGCCGCGGATCAGGATCTTCAGGAAGCTGTCGATGTTGACGTGGTCGAGGCCGTTATTGAGGACGCCGAGAACGAAGAGCCCGACGATGGTGTTGCCGATGCCGCCGCGGCCGCCGAACAGGCTGGTACCGCCGACGACGACGGCGGCGATGGAGTCGAGCAGATAGGTGTCGAACTCGTTCTGCTGCGCGCTGCCGAAATGGGCGACGCCGAGCATGCCGCCGATCCCCGAGCACACCGCCGAGATCACCATGACGGCGCCGAGGATGAGCTTGACGTTGAGGCCGGAATATTCGGCCGCCTCGCGGTTGCCGCCTACCATGTAGACGTAGCGGCCGAAGCGCGTGTAGGTCAGCACCAGATGGCCGCCAAGCAGCATGATCGCCGCGACGATGACGATCCAGGGGATCCCGCCGATCGAGCCCGAGCCGAGCGTGGCGATCAGGCCGGGCACCTTGTAGGCGATCTGGCCGCGCACCAGCAGCGCCGAGACGCCGGCCGCGATCTGCATCATGGCCAGCGTCATGATGAAGGAGGGGATGCCGATCACGGTCAGGCCGAGCGCGTTGACGAGGCCGAGCAGCGCGCAGAGCAGGATCGACAGGATGATCGCGACCGCGCCGGGCAGGGGGATGTTGGCGATGTTGACGTAGGATTCCTGCAGCGTGAAGTAGGCGACCGCGATGCCGGTGACGTTGGCGATGCTGGCGATCGAGAGGTCGATCTCGGCGCAGAGGATCACGAAGGTGAGGCCGACCGCGATGATGCCGGTCACCGACACCTGCGTCAGGATGTTGCCGAGATTGTCCAACGTCGCGAAGGAGGGGCTGGCAAGGGCGAAGAAGGCGGAGAGGAAGATCAGGGTGAGGAACGGCGCGATGTTGCGCATCTGCGAGCGCAGGAAGGGCGCAACGCCGCGCGGCCGCTGACCCGCCGCCAAAGCCGTCTCACTGCTCGCCATGGTGCTTCTCCGTCACGCCGCTTCCAGCAGGCGGTCCTTGCTGACCGGCTCGTTCTTGAATTCCCGCACCAATGCGCCGCGCTTGAGCACGAGGATGCGGTCGGCCAGCGACAGCACCGTTTCCGGCTCGGTCGACAGCACGATGACCGCGAGCCCCTTGGCGCGGAGATCGCGGACGATGTTGATGACGTCATTCTTGGCGCCGACATCCATGCCCCGGGTCGGCTCGCACAGCACCAGCAGCTTCGGCGGATAGGTCAGCCATTTTGCCAGCGCCACCTTCTGCTGGTTGCCGCCGGAGAGCATGCCGAGGTCGAGACCGACCACCGGCGGCCTGATCTGCAACTGTTCGACCTGGCGCTTGGCGATGTCGCGCTCCTGCGCTGGCTTGAGCAGCAGCGACGAGATGCGGTCGAGAATGCTGATCGAGATGTTCTTGTAGACCGGCTCCTGATGAAACAGCATAGCGCGCCGGCTCTCCGGCACCAGCGCCACGCCGGCGCGCCGCGCCGCCGCCGTGCTGGCGAAGGTTTTTGGCTTGCCCTCGACGGCGAGCGTGCCGCCGTCCGGCTTCAGCTTGCCGAACAGGATGCGCGACAGCTCCTGCTGGCCGCAGCCCATGAAACCGTAGATGCCGAGCACCTCGCCGGCGCGCGCCTCGAAGGAGATGTCCTTCAGGCTGCGGGCCAGCGACAATTGGTCGACCTTCAGGACCACGGAGCGTTCGCTCGACCGTGGCAGCATGAGGTCATCGGTGTAGCTGTGCTCGAGCGCTTCGCCGCCGCGGCCGATCATGGCCTCGATCAGAGCGCCCTTGCTGGTCGCAGCCGCCGCGGTCTCGGCGACCTTCCGCCCGTTGCGGAACACGGTCACCGTGTCGGACACGAGCAGGATGTCCTCGATGAAATGCGAGATGAAGACGATCGCAGTGCCTTCCTCGCGCAGCCGCCGGAGCGTCGCGAACAGCCGCTCGACCTCGGGCGGGGAGAGGGCGGAGGTCGGCTCGTCCAGGATGACGATGCGGGCGCCGGAGAACAGCACCCGGGCGATCTCGATCAGCTGCTGGAGCCCGATCGGGAGGTCGCCGAGCCTGGACATCGGATCGACGTCGATGCCGAAGCGGGCGAGCTGCTCGCCGGCCTCGCGCGCCATGCGCCGCCATTGCACGAGGCCGAACCGGTTGGTCGGCTGGTTGCCCAGGAACACGTTCTCGGCGACGGTGAGATCGGGCGCGACGCTGAGCTCCTGATGCACCATGGCGATACCGGCCGCGTGTGCATCGCGGGCGGAGCGGAAATGCGTCTCCTTCCCGTCGATCAGGAAGCGGCCGGAGAATTCGCTGTGCACGCCGGCGATGATCTTCATCAGCGTGCTTTTGCCGGCGCCGTTCTCGCCGACGAGACCGTGGATCTCGCCGGGTGAGAGCGCGAAGTCGACACCACGAAGCGCCTCGACGCCGCCGAAGCTCTTCGTGATGCCTTGCAGTTCCAGGATGGGCGAACGAACCTCAGGCATGGAGGCTCAGATCAGGAAGTGATCTTCCATCCATTGCATGCCGGCGGCGTTGGCCTTGGTCACGACCGGGCCGTCGGTGATGACGTGCTTGGGAATGCCCTGTCCGCTCTTCTCGCCGCCGACGACCGCGGAAACACCCGCGATGATCGCGCCGCCGTGGATGCGGCAGGACGGATTGCGCACTGTCGCGAACATGCGGCCCTCGCTCACCGCCTGGATCGCCGGTGGCATCGCATCGACGCCGCCGATCAGGATGTTGGTGCGATTGCGCGCCTTCATGATGTTGGCGGCGGCGAGCGCCATGTCGTCATTGTGGAAGAACGCCGCGTCGATCTGCGGATATTTGGTCAGATAGGTTTCCCAGAGGCGCGCGGTTTTCGACACGTCCCAGTCGGCAGGCTGGGTGTCGAGCACCTCGATGTTCGGGAACTGCTTGACGACGGTGTTGAAGCCCTTCGCACGGCCTTGCGCCCCGGTATGGCCGAGCGCGCCCTGCGTCATGATGATCTTGCCTTTGCCGCCCATGGCGTTGCACAGCGCCTGCGTCACCGAGGCGCCCATGAACTCGTTGTCGGGGGCAAGGAAAGAGTGGACGTTGATCTGGTCGAGCGGGGCAATCAGCGTGTCCATGTCGATCACCGGCGTGCCGGCATCGATCATCTTCTGCACGGGCTGGGTGAGGGTGCCGATACCGAAGGCCTGGATCGCGACGAAGTCCCACTTTTGCGAGGCCATGTTGTCGATCGCCGCGCGCTGCTTCACCGCATCGAGCTGGCCGTCGAACCAGGTCACCTCGACATTGAACAGCTTGCCCCAGAATTCCGCCGCCTGCTTGCCCTGGGCGCACCAGGTGGCCTGGAGGCCCGCATTGGAGAAGGCCGCCTTCAGCGGCTTCTCGGATCGTCCGACCTCGGCTGCAAGGGCGGGGTTTATACCCATGCTGCCGAGAAGGGCAGTCGCGGCGCCGGCGGTCGCCGCCGCCTGAAGAAGATCGCGCCTCGTCGTCGAGAAATCTTTCGTCCCGGACATCGCTCGCTCCCATAAAATTTTCGTCGGCGCGTCATTGATTGCGCGACCGATGTCCGAAAGTCTCTCACAAGAGTTCCTGCCACTCAATCTGCAATCGATCGCGAGATCGCCGCAGCTCGTGTTGGTGCAGCGCAAAGCGTCAGGCCGGAATAGTGGCGAAGGCGTCGATCTCGACGAGCAGCTGGTCCCAGGCCTGTGCGATTTCCGGCGACCATTCGTCGCCGAGGAGGTCGCGCAGCGCATCCCTGATGACGGCGAAGAACGCGATGAACAGCTCGCGCGGGGTGCCGTAGCCATCGTGCGAGGCGACCTCGCAGGCGATCAGCCTGAAATGGCCCCGACGCTCACCGGCGAAGTCGAGGATCGCCTCGATCGTCAGCGCAAGCATTGATCCCATCACCAGCTCGCTGCCCTGCGAGCGGAACATGGTCTGCGTTTCGGGATGCTGTTCGAACAGCCGTTGGTAGACGAGCGGCGTGAGATCCGCGCAGCGCGAGGCTGCGAGTTCGAAGCTGTTTTCGATTGGATTAGAGGGAGCGCTCATCGGCATCGAAGCCATGCGGGCAAAAGAAGCCTTGCGGGCAAAAAAAGAGCGGGGCCCTAGCCCCGCTCGAAAATTGTGTCGACCCTATTATCCCCGATTCTAAGATTTGCTCTTGATTGACGGGGCGACGCTGCGTTTTGCGCGCCAGGGGCTCCTCCCGAGACTTGGACCACCAGACTTCGACCTCGCGGCCAGCCTGAGCAAAAGGGATGCTAGATCAACTTTTCTCACTTGTCATCATTTTCGGCAACGATTGTTCAAAATTAGAGCAGCTGACGAAATGATCGGGCTGTTTGCCCCGTAAGCATATGACAAATATAAGAAATCTGTGGACGAGGCGGGTTGCCGGACTGCCTCAAATGCCGGACGTCCCATCCCGTGGGGCGGCAGGAGCACAGTTTTCGAGAAATTTGCGCTGCGCCAAGAAGCCGGCGGAACTGACCTCGACTCAGGTCTCGGCGAGGTGTTTAGTTCGTAGGCGAACGAATGGCTCGGCGGATGCGCGCACGGCTGCAAAAATTCCTACCCCTGGTCCTGCTCGCTTTGGCGATGCAGGTGCTGGCGCCGATTGCCGCCTGTCTGGCGGCCGGCCAGGCCGTGGCCGATCCGTTGTCTGCCGGCGTCATCTGCCACAGCGCCAGCGAGCAGGGCGGTCTGAACGACCAGACCGGCGCGCCGACCGCACATGGCGCCGCGTGCGCGCTGTGCTGCCTGGCGCAGGCAGGCGCATCGCTCGATTCGCCGCCGCACGTTGCACTCGCCATTCCCTTCCGCCACGCCGCGCGCGTGGTGTGGCATGCGGCGGATGTATCCGCCGTCGCGATCCATAAGGGCACAAGCGCCCAGGCGCGCGCACCACCTCAATTTTCCTGACGACCCTCGTGATTGCCGCGGTCCGTCCGCTGGCGATCGATGCTGTCGAAGGGCCGGAGAGAAAGCCGGCGTCAGGAATGCCCCATGTTACGTTGTCATGCCCGCCGTGGCGTGAGCGTCGTCGCGGTCCAGGCCGCGCTGCTTGCGTCGTCGAGCGGAGTCTTTGCCCAAAGCACGAACACGGAGCTGCCGGCGGTGACCGTTGAGGCGCCGCAGACTGCCCGTGCCAAACCAGTCACCCGGCCTTCGCAACCGCGATCCGCTTCGGCCGGCCGCGTAGCGAGGCCCGTTTCGCCGAGTGCGAGCGTCGGCGCGTCGACCCCAAACCGGGCCGTGACGGCCAGCGCGGCGCGAGACGGTCTCAATCAGGCGCCAACCGGCCAGACCGAGACGACCATCTATCGCAGCCAGTTCGACAACCGGCCGGCGGTTACCGTGGCCGACGTGCTGCGCGAGAGCCCCGGCATATCGGTGAAGCAGGGCAACGGACCCCGCGATATCGGCATCTCGATCCGCGGCTCCAACGCCCGCAATGGCTTCGGCATCCGCAATCTCGTGATCTTCGACGACGGTTTTCCGGTGACGCAGCCGGACGGCCTGTCGCGCAGTGACCTGATCGATCCGCGCGCCTATGCCGCCATCGACGTGATCCGCGGCCCCTCGTCGGCGCTCTACGGCAATTACGCGACCGGCGGCGCGCTCAATTTCCGCACACGGCCGGGCGGCGCGATCGACGGCGTCGAATATGGCGTCGACGGCGGCAGCTACGGCTATCTCAACAATTATCTCGCGGCCGGCAAAAAGGTCGGGAACTTCGAGGGCTCGCTGTTCGCAAGCGACACGCGAGGCGACGGCTATATCGGCAATAGCTGGTTCAATACGCAGACCGTCAACTTCCTCGGCACGCTCAAGGCGACGCCGGACGATCGTTTCACGGTCAAGATCATCAACAACGATCTCAGCACGCGGCTGCCGATCCGGCAGTCGCTGAACCAGTACTATCAAAACCCTTTCCAGCAGGGCTGTGCGACCGGCGTCTCGGCCGCCGCCGGATGCGGCACGGTCACACTGTTCAACAACGGCTTCAATGCAACCGCTGGAACCGACAAGGAGACGGCCGTGCAGGCCGGGCTTGGCCGCAACGACCGCCGCACCATCGTCGGCGGCCGCTGGGAGCACGATTTCGACAACACCACGACCTGGCGCAACCAGTTCGTGTTCGACGACAGGAACATCAATCAGCCGACCGGCACGACCAGCGCGATCGGAGATTTTCCCTCGTACAATTTCATGAGCGACGTCACCAAGCGGGGCGAGATTCTCGGCCTGGAATCGACCACGTTCTTCGGTGCCTTCTACAACACCCTGACGGCCTCGAGCGACACGCGGAACGTCATGCCGGGGGGCAATGCCACACTCGGCAGTCTGTCGAGCAATCTTTATAGCCAGACGACCAATTACGGCGTTCGCGCGCGGGAAGAGCTCAAGCTGACGACATCCTTGACGGCTGTCGCAGGCATCGGCTGGGAAACTACCGTTCTCAAGGGGATCAACACTGCGTATGCGTACGCTGGCCCCACTGGCATTACCACGACGACGCTGACGACCGCGGACAGGCAATTCCAGAACACTGCGCCTGAACTAGCGTTGCTCTATACGGTGAACAACGAGTGGGTGCTCAGGGGGCGGGTTGCTACGGGGTACGGCACTCCGCAGGTTTCGAACCTGTTTGTCCTGCCGAGTGGGCTGTCGGGCAACAATACCCAGCTCCAGGCTCAGAAAAATCTGGGCTACGACCTCGGTTTCGACTGGACACCGAACAACACGCTCAAAGTCAGCGCGACGGGCTTCTACGAGTTCTTCCGCGACGAACTTGTATCGCAGGCAACACCTGTCAATTCACCTAACCCGAGCTACACGTTCAACGCGCCGCGCTCGGAGCATCGCGGCATCGAGCTTGCGGCCGATTGGAAGTTCTATCCGGGCTGGAGGTTCATGGCGGCGTACACCTACCTCGACGAGGTCTATACCGAGTATGTCGAGAACATCACCAATGGCGCAGTGTTCAGCTTCAACCGGGCCGGCAACAAGATCCCCGGCATTTCGCCCAACGAGCTGACAGCCCGCGTTGGCTACGACGAGTTTGCGGGGCCACTGGCAGGTCTCGGTGGCTTTGTTGAGGTCCAGTGGAAGGACTCCTTCTACATGGACAATGCAAATCTGTTGAAGGCGCCGGGTTATGAGCTGGTCAATCTGAACGTCCACTACAAGACCGATCTGGTGTCCGACACTTTCAGATCCCTGAACCTGTTCCTCGAAGTCAGGAATGTTTTCGACCGCACCTACGTCGCGTCGGCAAACAACATCGCCAATACGGTGACGGCGGCCGGCCTTCAAAATCCTGCGAGCGTGCTCGCAAACACGACGGGATCGATCTACGCGGGCTCGCCGCGCCTGTTCGTTGCGGGTATGAAGGTGGCATTCAGATGATCCGGGCTCTCGAAGGGAATAGGGCCATGGTCCGAAGTGGCTTGCTTGGGATAGTCGCTCTTGCATTCCTGCAAGGGGCGGCGCTCGCGCAGATGCACGGCCAACATGCCTCCGAAGCGGCGTGCGAGGAGCCGACGCTGCGCTGCGCAACCAAGGTGACGCCCGCATTCGGACCGGACGGAACGCTGTGGCTGGCCTGGATGGCGGGCGGGCAGGTGTCGGTTGCGAGTTCGCCGGATGCGGGGCGCAGTTTCTCGGCGCCCACCCAGGTCACGACGAAGCGGCTGAACCTTGATTGGGGACCGGATGCGCGGCCTAAGATCGTGGTCGACCGCAAGGGCGGCATCGCGCTCGCATTTTCGATCTTCAGGGATGAGGCCTTCAACGGACAGGTGCTCTACACGCGATCCAGCGACGGCGGGAAGAGCTTTGCGGAGCTGAGGCCCATCACCGCCAACAATGAGAGCCAGCGCTTTGAGGCGCTGGCGCTCGATCAGGACGGAACGGTCTTTGCGGCATGGCTGGACAAGCGCAATCGCGTTCCCGCGAAGGAGGCGGGACGGAGGTACGAGGGAGCGGGGCTGTTCTTCGCCTCGTCGCGCGATGGCGGCGCCACCTACGCGGAGGCGAAGCTTGCGCGTGACAACACTTGCGAATGCTGCCGGTTGGGGCTGACATTCGCGGCGCCCGGGCGGCCGGCCGTGATCTTCAGAAATATCTTCGAGGGCGGCGTGCGCGATCACGCGGTCATGACCTTCGCCGACGTCTCGACGCCGGGGGAAATCCATCGGGTCAGCAATGACGACTGGCAGATCAACGCCTGCCCGCATCACGGACCGAGCCTCACCGTTGCGCCGAACGGGACCTATCACGTCGCCTGGTACACGAACGGCAAGGCGCGCAAGGGACTGTTCTACGCCCACTCGCGCGACGAAGGCCGCACCTTCTCTGCACCCATGGCGCTGGGGCAGCCGGGCCGCAATCCGACGCGTCCTTACGTGCTCGCAAGTGCTGTGGGAACGGTGATGGTCTGGAAGGAGTTCGACGGCGAGAAGACCTCGGTCCAGATGATGATTTCCCGCGACGATGGCGAAAGCTGGTCGCCGCCGAAGACGATATCGAGCACGACCGACACATCCGATCATCCCTTGCTCGTTTCCAATGGCCAACAGGTCTATTTGTCATGGATGACGAAAGCGGATGGCTATCGGCTCACAGCAATCGAGGACCAGCCATGAGACGTCGATTTGCAGGCATTCTGGGTCTGGGTCTCCTGATCGCGTCAACGGCTACGCTGGGAGCAGCGCCGGCCCTGAAACCGTTCGAGCGCGGCACCTGGCAAGGCGTCCTTAGGGGTCATGCGGGCCGCCCGACGCTCGTGCATTTCTGGGGCGTGACCTGCGGGCCCTGCAAGGTCGAGCTGCCGCTGCTCGGGCAGTTTGCGAAGGACCATCCCGGGATCGACGTGGTCACGATCAGCGCCGATCTCGTGCCGAACTTGCCGGCGGCAACGCAGTCGATGCTTGACAAGGCGGGGCTGTCGTCGACCGAGAACTTCATCTTCAACGACGGTTTTGTCGAGCGTTTGAGGTTCGAGATCGACCCCGCCTGGCAGGGCGACATTCCCCGGACCATGCTCATCTCCCGCGACGGGACAATCACGACGATCGAAGGCTCGGCCGAGATGGCCGATCTCGAAAAATGGTCGGGCCAACAGCTCGCCACACACTGAAATTCAATCTGCAAACGGGAATACCGATATGAAGACCATGTTGAAAGATGTGCTGCTCGCAGCGTTCGCTCTCGCACTCTGCGCAGCACCAGCGGCGGCCGAGGACGTCAAGGCCGGCGATCTCGTCATCTCGCAGGCCTGGAGCCGGGCGACGCCGGGCGGCGCCAAGGTCGCCGGCGGCTATCTCACCATCGAGAACAAGGGGACAACGGCGGACAGGCTGGTCAGCGTTTCCGCCGACATCGCGGGGAAGACCGAGGTCCATGAGATGGCGATGGACAACGGTGTGATGAAGATGCGTCCGCTCGACAAGGGGCTCGTGATCGATGCCGGCAAGACGGTGAAGCTCGCGCCCGGCGGCAATCATCTGATGCTCCAGGAGCTGAAGGGTCCGTTCAAGCAGGGTGACAAGGTACCGGTGACGCTGGAATTCGAGAAGGCCGGCAAGGTCGCCGTCTCCCTCGACGTCCAGGGCGTCGGTGCGCAGGCGCCCGGTGACGGCGGGCACATGATGAAGAAAATGCCGGATCATTCGGGAATGAAGATGTGATGAAACAGATCAAGTCTCCGATGACCTCGCGTCGATCCCTCACAGGCCTTGCGCTCGCGATGGCTGCGTTGCTGTCGGTTGCCGCCACACCGCTTGCGGCGGCGACGGACGACGACAGCTTTTTCACGCACCTGCACACCGAGAAGGCCATGGCCAATGTCACGGTCTCGCCGGGCCGCGCCGGCCCGGTCGAGATCGCCATCCAGCTCGAAACCACGGACGAGACGCCACTCACGGCCAAAGCCGTGTCGGTGACGCTCGTGGACACGCAGTCCGGCCGGAAGCTCGCGCCGGTCGAGGCTTCGCGCGACGGCGAGGACGGCTGGCACGTGAAGGTCGCGCAATTGACGCCCGGACGCTGGATGCTGGGTCTCGGAATTTCGATCTCCGAGGCCGATCATGTCAACGTGGAATCGCCGATCCTGATCAAATGACGAAGTCGAAGGGGCCAAACATGTCGAAGAAATCCTGCCTGTTCCTGATCGCCGCCGCGCTGGCCGTGCCGCCTGCATCGGCGCATATCACGCTCGAGACCAAGCAGGCGACGGTTGGTTCCTACTACAAGGCCGTCTTCGCCGTGCCTCACGGCTGCGCGGGTTCGCCCACGGTGAAGATCAGGGTGCAGATTCCGGAAGGCGTGATTGCGGTGAAGCCGATGCCGAAGGCGGGCTGGAGCGTCGATGTCGTCGAAGGCAAGTACGCCAATGAATACGACTATCACGGCAACAAGCTTGCCTCCGGCGTCAGGGAGGTCGCCTGGTCCGGCGGCAAGCTGCCGGACCACAATTACGACGAGTTCGTCATCAGCAGCTTCCTGACAGACAGCCTGAAGCCGAACACGACGCTGTATTTCCCTGTCGTCCAGGAGTGCGAGACCGGCGTCAGCCGCTGGATCGAGATCCCGGCGGACGGGGCAGGGCATTCGCATGAGGGCAAGTCGCCGGCACCGGGCGTGAAGCTCCTGCCAAAGCCCTGATGCGCTTTCTCGCCGCGCTCGCGACGCTCCTCTGCGTTGTCGGCTTCACGACCGGCGCGTCTGCGCATGCGGCGCTGGTCGCAGTCGAACCGACGAGCGGCAGCATGCTTGCGAGCGCGCCGAAGGCGGTGGAGCTGCGCTTCAACGAGGCGGTGACGCCTGGTGCAATCCGCTTGATCGACGGCGCGGGCAGGGCGCGGGACGATGCGCGCGTCAGCGCGTCGGGCGAAACGATCTCGGTCGTGATGCCGCCAGACCTGCCGCAGGGCACTGCGGTCGTCAGCTACCGCGTGATCTCGCAGGACGGCCATCCCGTCGCGGGATCGGTGATCTTCTCGATCGGCATGCCGACGGGGACGCAACCTCCCGCCAATGCCGATCGCGGGTTGAACGTGCTGATCTGGCTTGCGCGGGTCGGTCTTTATCTCGGGCTGTTCGTCGGTGTCGGAGGCGTGTTCTTTGCGCGCTGGGTTGCGTGGTCGACGACGGGCATGACCGTTCCACGCGTAGCGCTCGCCATCGGCATTCCGAGCGCCGCTGTCTCTCTCGGGGTGTTAGGCTTGGATCTTCTCGGGCTGCCGCCAGCGGCTCTCGCGACGGCCGCCCCCTGGAAAGTCGCGTTCGCGACCAGTGCCGGCCCCGCGCTGCTGGTTGCGATTGCTGCGATGCTGTTCGCGTTGATGGCGCTGCGCAGCGCATGGTACGCGCGCGCTCTTGCGATCATCGCGCTGGTCGGCGTCGGCCTGTCGCTTGCCATGACCGGGCACGCCGCAACGGCCCCGCCGGAGGCTTTGACCCGGCCGGCGATCTTTCTCCACGGCCTCGGCGTCACCATCTGGATCGGTGCTCTCGCGCCGCTGGTCGCGCTGGTGTCGAAGCCGACGACTGCGACGCTCCCCGTCGTGAACCGCTTTTCCCGCATCGCTGCGCTGGCGGTCGGCGTGCTGGCCTTGACCGGCCTCGCACTCGCGATCGTTCAACTCGAAAAGCCGGTCGCGCTGGTCGAGACCCGCTACGGACTCATCCTCTCGATCAAGCTTGCATTGGTCACGGGGTTGCTGGCCCTTGCCGCGCTCAATCGGTTCAGGCTGACACCGGCCCTGGCCCTGGCCCGGGACGAGACAGGGACGCCCGCGCTCAAGCGCTCGATCCTGCTGGAAGGCGCGATCGCACTCGCCATCCTTGCCGTCGTCGCCGGCTGGCGCTTCACCCCGCCGCCGCGGACGATCATTCCCGAGACGCCTTTGGCGATCCACATCCACAGCGACAAGGCGATGTTCCAGGTTCTGGTGTCTCCTGGGAAACCCGGCGTCGACGATTTCGTGCTCCAGCTCATGACCGGCGAGGCCACGCCGCTGATCGCGAAGGAGGTGACGCTGACCCTGAGCCTGCCGGAGCGCGGCATCGAGCCGATGGAGCGGGGCGCCTCGCTCGAGCCGGACGGCTACTGGCACGTGCGCAAGGTCGAGCTTCCCTTCGCGGGCCGCTGGCATGTGCGGATCGACGCGCTGGTGACCGATTTCGAGAAGGTCACGCTGGAGGACGAGCTCGATCTGGGGCTACCTTAAAGCGCGCCGGTGCAGTTCATGCTGAACCTGAAGGCAACGGAAAAATGACAGGAATTTCGTCGCCTTAGCGGCTTTTCCTCATTCCCGGTCTTGTGTTTTCGTTCCCAATCCGCTTTCACTGCAGGCGATCACTGATTCCCAGAGTATTGCCATGCGGCTGTCGCGATTCTTTCTGCCCATCCTGAAGGAAAATCCGAAAGAGGCGGAGATCGTCTCGCATCGGCTGATGCTGCGCGCCGGCATGATCCGGCAGGAGGCGGCCGGTATCTATGCCTGGCTGCCGCTTGGCTTCCGCGTGCTGAAGAAGATCGAGCAGATCGTGCGCGAGGAGCAGGACCGCTCCGGCGCGCTGGAACTGTTGATGCCGACGCTCCAGCTGGCCGACCTCTGGCGCGAGAGCGGCCGTTACGACGCCTACGGCCCGGAAATGCTGCGCATCGCCGACCGCCACAAGCGTGAGCTGCTGTACGGGCCGACCAACGAGGAAATGATCACCGAGATCTTCCGCGCCTACGTCAAGTCCTACAAGAACCTGCCGCTCAACCTTTATCATATCCAATGGAAATTCCGCGACGAGCAGCGTCCGCGTTTCGGCGTGATGCGTGGCCGCGAGTTCCTGATGAAGGACGCCTATTCCTTCGACCTCAACGAGGCGGCTGCGCGGATCTCCTACAACAAGATGTTCGTCGCCTATTTGCGCACCTTCGCGCGGATGGGGCTGAAGGCGATCCCGATGCGCGCCGAGACCGGCCCGATCGGCGGCGATCTCAGCCACGAGTTCATCGTACTTGCGGAGACCGGTGAATCCGGCGTTTTCATCAATCGCGACGTGCTGGACCTGCCGGTGCCGGGCGAGGACGTCGACTATGACAGCGACCTGACACCAATCATCAAGCAATGGACCTCGGTCTATGCGGCGACGGAAGACGTGCACGACGCCGCGCGCTTCGAGCAGGAAGTGCCTGCGGACAAGCGGGTGAACACCCGCGGCATCGAGGTCGGGCAGATCTTCTATTTCGGCACGAAGTATTCCGATGCGATGAAGGCACTGGTTGCGGGCCCCGACGGTGTCGATGTGCCGATCCATGGCGGCTCCTACGGCGTCGGCGTCTCGCGCCTGCTGGGCGCCATCATCGAGGCCTGCCATGACGATGCCGGCATCAAATGGCCGGAGGCGGTGGCCCCGTTCCGCGTGTCGATTCTCAACCTCAAGCAGGGCGATGCCGCGGTCGATGCGGCCTGCGAGAAGCTCTACGCCGAGCTCACCGCCAAGGGCGTCGACGTGCTCTACGACGACACCGACCAGCGCGCCGGCGCCAAATTCGCCGCCGCCGACCTGATCGGCATCCCCTGGCAGATCATGATCGGGCCGAAGGGCCTCGCCGAAGGCAAGGTCGAGATCAAGAAGCGCAGTGACGGCTCCCGCGAGACGATGTCGCCTGCGGACGCGGTCGCCCGGCTGGTCGGCTGAATATTGTTCATCGCGCGATATCGCGGCCGCCAATCCGGCCACAATTGACCCCGAATCATGGGATTATCGAGCGATGGATGAGACCATGACCGAGACCAAGCAAACCGCGCCTTTTGCGCCATTCGAGTGGATGCTGTCGGCGCGCTATCTGCGGGCGCGCCGCAAGGAGGGATTCATCTCGGTCATCGCCGGGTTCTCCTTCCTCGGCATCATGCTCGGCGTGGCGACGCTGATCATCGTCATGGCGGTCATGAACGGCTTCCGCAAAGAGCTGCTCGACAAGATTTTGGGCCTCAACGGCCACATCCTGGTGCAGCCGCTGGAATCGCCGCTGACCGACTGGAAGGACGTCGCCGACCGCCTCAGCCAGGTCCAGGGCATCCGGCTGGCAGCGCCCGTGGTCGACGGCCAGGCGCTGGCGTCCTCGCCGTGGAACGCCTCGGGCGTCCTGGTGCGCGGCATCCGCTCCGACGACCTCAACAACCTCACCTCGATCGCCAAGAACATCAAGCAGGGCTCGCTCGAGGGCTTTGACGACGGGCAGGGGGTCGCGATCGGCCGGCGCCTGGCCGACCAGCTCTCGTTGCATGCCGGCGACAGCGTGACGCTGGTGGCGCCGAAGGGCGCGGTCACCCCGATGGGCACGACGCCGCGCATAAAACCCTACAAGATCGTGGCGGTGTTCGAGATCGGCATGTCCGAATACGATCTCGGCTTCGTGTTCATGCCTCTGGCTGAAGCTCAGGCCTATTTCAACCGCAGCAACGACGTCACCTCGATCGAGGTGTTCACCACCAACCCCGACAAGATCGACGCCTTCCGCAAGGCGGTGACGGAGGCCGCGGGCCGGCCGGTGTTCCTGGTCGACTGGCGGCAGCGCAACTCGACCTTCTTCAACGCGCTCCAGGTCGAGCGCAACGTGATGTTCCTGATCCTGACCATGATCGTGCTGGTCGCCGCGCTCAACATCGTCTCCGGCCTGATCATGCTGGTGAAGGACAAGGGCAGCGACATCGCGATCCTGCGCACGATGGGCGCCTCGCAAGGCTCGATCATGCGCGTCTTCCTGATCACGGGCGCCTCGATCGGCGTGGTCGGGACGCTGGTCGGCTTCTTTGTCGGCCTCGTGATCTGCCTCAACATCGAGTCCATCAGGCAATTCCTGTCCTGGCTGACCAGCACCGAGCTGTTCTCGCCGGAGCTCTACTTCCTGTCGAAGCTGCCCGCCGAGATCGACGTCGGCGAGACCACGGCGGTCGTCATCATGGCGCTGACGCTGTCGTTCCTTGCGACGCTGTACCCGTCGTGGCGCGCCGCGCGCCTCGATCCCGTCGAAGCGCTGCGGTACGAGTGAGGGGCTGATGGAGAGCCAGCAGGGGGCGGAAGATGTACCGGTCATTTATCTCCACGAGATAAAGCGGCAGTACTTGCAGGGCGAGGTGCCGCTGACGATCCTCGACAACGCCAAGCTCGCGCTGTGGGCCGGGCAATCGGTGGCGCTGGTCGCACCGTCGGGCTCGGGCAAATCGACGTTGCTGCACATCGCAGGGCTGCTTGAGGCGCCCGATTCCGGCGAGGTCTACGTCAACGGCGCGCCGACCTCGCAGCTGCCCGACATCGAGCGTACCCAGCTCCGCCGCACCGATATCGGCTTCGTCTACCAGTCGCACCGGCTGCTGCCGGAGTTCTCGGCGCTCGAGAACGTGATGATGCCGCAGATGATCCGCGGCCTGAAGAAGTCGGAGAGCGTCAAGCGCGCCAAGGAGATCCTTGGCTATCTCGGCCTCGGCGACCGCATCACCCATCGGCCCGCGGAACTGTCGGGCGGCGAGCAGCAGCGCGTCGCGATTGCGCGCGCGGTCGCCAACGCGCCGCGCGTGCTGTTCGCGGACGAGCCGACCGGCAACCTCGATCCGCACACGGCCGATCACGTCTTCCAGGCCCTGATGCAGCTGGTCAAGGCGACCAAGGTCTCCATGCTGATCGCGACCCACAACATGGAGCTCGCCGGCCGCATGGACCGGCGCGTGTCGCTGTCGAACGGCCAGGTCGTCGAGCTCGAATAATAAAAACTGCGAAAATAACCCCATGCACAGTAGCCGGCCCGGGCCGGCTGCGATCGGGGTGACGCCTTTCAGCCATTTGACATGTCGGACCTATCGGCTGCGACGGCGCATCGCCGCAGCGGAGGGGCCGTTACGGCCTGATCACCGTCAATTTGAACGGTCCCGCATTGGCCGCGGCGTGTTCCACCGCCTCGTTGACGTGGTCGAGGTCGAAATCCGTCGTCGCGTATTCGTCGAGCCGCAACAATCCCGCGCGCACCAGTGCGATCAGGCGGCTCGCTGCATCCGGCGGATACATCCAGACGCCGTGGATGCTGATGCAGTTGCGCATGATCCAGGGGTAGGGCAGATCGAGGCCCGCGCCGCCCGCCATGCCGACGCCGCCCATCAGCACGACGCGGCCGTAAGCGCGTACCGTCATGATCGCCGCGCGTACGACGGTCGTGCTGACCGAGGGCGGCATGATGTCGAACACGCAATCGATCGGCCCCGGTGCGGCGCGCTTCATGCTTTCGCAGTCGTCGCTCTCGTTGCCGGTGAGTTTCACCGGCTTCACCCGATCGCCGAAGCGGCGGACGAGGTCGGCCAAAATCCTGTCGTTGCGACCGGGCGCGACCACGCAGGCCGCGCCCATCGCAAGCGCGACCGAGACGGCCGCGCTGCCGAAATTGCCGGTGGCGCCGCTTACCAGCACGGTCTCGCCGGGCTGAAGGTTGGCGGCGAGGAAGCCGCCATAGGGCACCAGCAGCGTGCCCAGCGCGCACCATTGCGTGGCTTCCGCGGACGTGATCGCGCCAAGCCGCTTCACATTCTCGGTCGGCACGCGCATCCGCTCGGCATAGGAGCCGTGGCGAAAATGCCGTTGCAGACGCATACCGCCGGGGCCGGCGGCCGTGAGCCCTTGCAGGGCGATATCGGGCGCCACGATGTCATCGCGCGAACGCACCGTCGGGTCGCAGAACACCCAGTCGCCAACGGCGAGCTTGGTCGCGTCCGGGCCGATCGCGCGCACCCGGCCGATGCCGCCGGGACCCGGGATGATCGGCAGGTCGAGCGCGTAGTTTCGTTCGCCGCTGAAAACCTCGTTCATGTAGGACAGGACGCGCGTGGCGACGACGTCGACGATGACCTCGCCGGTGCCGAGCACCGGCTCCGGCACATTCTCGATCACCAGCGGCGATCCGAAGGATTTGAGTATTGCAGCTTTCATGATGTTCACCTCAAAGTAGGGTGAAAAGGCATATGCGCCGCCCTGGAAAGGTCAGGAAGGCCTGGTATTATCCTAGTATTACAAAGGCCCTCTATCGGAGCACAACATCATGGCCGACCCGCGCCGCATCGAATTCGGCGACTTCCTGCGGTCCCGCCGCGAAAAGCTGACGCCGAAGACGGTCGGTCTTCCCACGGGCAGCCGCCGGCGCACCGCGGGCCTGCGCCGCGAGGAGGTCGCCCAGCTCGCCGGCATCGGTGTCGACTGGTACATCCGTCTCGAGCAGGGCCGCACCGTCAGCCCCTCGATCACCACCGTCGATGCGTTGGCGCGCGCACTTCGCCTCAGCAAGACCGAGCACGCGCACCTGAAGGCCCTGGCGCGCGACGGCGACAGGCGCACCTTCACGCGCGAGATCGTGCCGCCGCCGATCCTGCGGCTGATCGAGAGCCTGCCGCATCCGGCCTATATCACCGGGCGGCGCTGGGACGTGCTGGCCTGGAACGAGGCCGCCGAGCAGGTCTTTGCGTTCGGCCGGTTGCCGGAGGAGGATCGCAACACGATGCTCCTGATGATGACCAACAAGCAGACGCGCAAGGCTTACGGCGCGGGCTGGGCGGAGGTCGCCAAGCGCATGGTCGCGATGTTTCGCGCCACCCACGACGTCTGGGCCGGCGATCCCGCCTTTGCGGAGTTGCTGACACGGCTGCGGCAGGGCAGCCCGGAATTCGTCAAATGGTGGGAAGCCCACGAGATACGCAGCACCGCCTCGGGCCTCAAGACGATGTCTCATCCAACTCTGGGCGTGCTCCATTTCGAGCACACGAGTTTTCAGGCCAACGACGATCCCGCGCTGAAGCTCGTGATCTATACGCCGGTCGGGGCGTAGAACGCAGTCATCAGATCGGGAAGGCCACCGGCATATGTCCGGCGGCCTCCGCGCTTATTGTGGTTTGCGGGGCGGCGCCCCGACTAGAGATCGATGCTGACGGCGATGTTGCGGCCCTGCAGTTCGGCAATCTTCATTCCATCAGCCTGCAGCTGCGCGAACTCCGGGTCCTTTGCCACGGCCTCCTGCACCTTGCCGTAGACTTCCCAATTGGAGTAGCGCGTCGTAACCAGCAACTCTCCTGCCCAGTGACCGGTGTGGAAACGGGAGAGCCGAAGAAACTCGGCACCGTGTTTTTCAAAGATTTTCTTCGCCTGCCGGATGATCTGGACCGTTTCCTCGACCTTGTCGGTTTTGAAGCGAGTAAATTGAACGATCGGCATGGGCTACCTCCATAGCTGTGTAAACTGTCCAAGAGGCATGTATCGAGCGACGTTTGAGGAGCGAACCTCCCGTTCGATCTCGATGAAGGTTCGTCTTCGGCGGCGTGATCCTGGTTCAGGCTTCGCGAGCGGAATCAACTCTGCCCCTTCTCGGGCGCTTTAAATGCGCCGCGCGTGCCTTGCCCAGCCGGGCTCCCTTGGCATTGTCATTGCTGCCGGCCAACGGTTTCACTATCGACCCGCTTGATGGCGGGTGGATTCCACACGCCGGTCAATGCCTCCGACTTTGGCGCATAAAGACGCATGGTGAGGTTGAACGGGCTTTTGTGCGCGGGCAGCCAGTTGGCTTCGCGATCGCCGCCCGGATTGTCATTCTGGACGTAGAGCGTGAGCGATCCGTCGGCGTCGCGCTTGAACGGCATCCAGCTGCTCACCGCAAAGCGATTGAGTGGATTGGCAACCTGGAAGCCTTCATCGTCATACAGGGTGATTGACCAGAATGCCTCGACCGGCGGCACCGCGTCCTTGGCAAAGCGGACGATGTATTTGTTTGCGCCGTCGAGCGGCTTGCCGTTTTCATCGCCAACACTGTTCGGGTAGATCGCGTCCTCCGGCA
Organism: Bradyrhizobium sp. MI1.7; assembly: GCF_055811795.1. Taxonomy (NCBI): domain Bacteria; kingdom Pseudomonadati; phylum Pseudomonadota; class Alphaproteobacteria; order Hyphomicrobiales; family Nitrobacteraceae; genus Bradyrhizobium; species Bradyrhizobium sp. MI1.7. The sequence goes on along the minus strand of NZ_JBVVPO010000016.1, from coordinate 16,176 downwards.
GATTAGCGCCGAGTCCGAGCTGCGCGACGATCGCGCGCTTCAAGTAGTAGTTCCCGTAAACGCCCATCGTGTCCGTGTTCATGGACCAGTGATTTGCGACGCGTGCCAGCGTTGGGATTTTCCATGCCATCAGTTTTTGCGCCTGAGCCGGCGCATCCTCGATAGCTTTCCGTACCGTGGCATCGGCTTTGGTCATATCGAAGTTCTTGCCCGGTTCGAGACCTATCCGCGCCATGCGCGCGATGATCGGCTCATCTGTGATGTGTGGCGGGTGGACTTTGGATAGCTCCGCCGCATAGGCAAAAAACTTATCGCCTGCCATCGTGTCGACTTGCAGCTTCGGCGGCGTCTTGACGTCAACGTTGGGATCGATGGTCTGTGTCACGGCGACCGGGGGCTTACCCCATCCAGATAGCGGTGTGATCTTGTACCCCTTCTGTACCTCGTGAACCGCAGCATAGTCGGCAGGACCATCGGTCTTGGTGCGGCCGATGATCCAGACATAAGGCGTCGGCGCGTCGATACGCGCGAAGCCCGCCGGCACGTTTCCGTTCCAGCCCGGCGGCACGACCAGGAAATTCGCTGCCTTGGTGCCTGTCGTACGCCATCCCGGCGACGCGAACACATCGGTCCACATGTCGAGCATCGGCAGCAGGTAGTAGCGGCCACCGGTATCAGGAACCGAAACGACCATGGGTTCGCGGGTTAGGTCGAGCCAGGCGCTCGAATACAGCGTGTCGAAATTGGGCCGCACCACCGCCTTCATGTCTGCGGTCGGGTAGGCCTGGATATTGTCGAACGTGTTGGGAGGGCCGCCTATTGCCGCAGTTTTGGGATCGGAATTGATGAGCTGCTTGCGCGTCAGGTCCATCGTCACAAGCGGATAGAAGTAAACATACGCCTCTGCAGCGATCGCTTGTGCCTCTTCCGCAGAAATCGATTGAGCGGCGCTCGGGGTCGATGTCGATACGATGAGACTCAAACCCGACAGGATCGCAGCAAGCGACAACAGATGCTTTTGCATAAGGGTACTCCTGAAAATTCGCTGCATTGGCCGAGTGGGGCGATGTAGTGCCCCACTGCGGGTGTTTTCCTATCTCCTTCCAACTCAGGCAAAGGAGGATGAGCCAGCTAAGCGGCGAAGCCCCGCGTTCTGGTTGATCTAGATCAAGGGACGTCCGCCGACGGGTCACGAGCGGCGTTGCTCTGACGAATCGCTGCGCTCCGCTTGGCCCTCAAAAGCGGACGCCAGGCGATCTTGAGCCGACGCCCGAGACCGGCGTTTAGATGACGAGCTTCAGCGCCGGATCGTCATTGGATTGCAACCTCGTGTGCTCGAAATGGAGCAGCTCTTCATCCGATGATTCATCGTCTTGAGGTCGGACGCTGACGATGTGAGCCCATCTGCCGAGAATAGCTCGATGAATACTCCGGCGTCTGCGCGCGGTCGATTGTGATAGGCACAGGGATCGTCACGTTGCCCGGTGAAATACGGAGTGGCGATGCGGGCGAGGGCGCGGCCGACGGACGCGCGATGGCGCGATCGCGCGATTGTCGCCGATGAGCTTGCGGCGAACAGTCGCGGCTTGTGACCTATGACAAACGACTGCGGCCTCAGAGTGGTGTTCGCGGCGAAGCGCGATCGAGTGATCGCAATGCACGCTGGTGGGCGGAGTTGCTGATTGTACCGAGGGACTCGTGGTGCTACGTTTGAGCACGTCATTCCGTTTCGGTTTGATGCGGCGGGCGATCGGGCTTACGGACCGCCGCCCGTTTATTTGAAGTTGGAATAGTTGAGCCAATCGTGTCCCGCCTCCGGCCCCCCTTTTGAGTGCGGTCGGACGATGTTTTTCATTGGCCTCCGTTCTTCCCATTGACTCGGAGGCGGGCTTTTTTCAGTTGAATTTTGCAGTAAGTCGATCTTCGACATGTGCATACTGACAAGCCACGCGGATCGTGCCGCACCACATCACCATCTGAACGCGAGGTGGGGCAGCCATTGCTTGATGGTTGCATTGCTCTGTGCCGCTTCCTTGTTTCAGTTCGCGCCCAGGGCGTGGGGACAATGCTCGGCGCGCGACGTGTTACAGAATCAACTGAAACTCGGCAAAGTTCGTGCAGTTGATTTGCCGCAAAAACTCATCGGGTCCGCCCGCGACGTTCCGACTTGGAAGACGATTGCGGTCGGCACTTTTGGCAACTCCTTCGCGTTGCGCAATGCATTGGATGCCGTGGGTTGCAATATCGGCGGGTTGGCCGCGGAAGTTCTCGCTCGACCGGCATTTACCGTCAGTTCTAACAAGATGGACGTGGAGCTTTTGGCGGTATCCGCGGTCCAGCTCGGCTTTAAAACCGATAGCGTGCCTCTGGCCGTCGTTTACGCGCGGGCCCGGCAACTTGGCTTTGAACTTGCGGCAGCGGAGGTCGGTCCGCAATTGCGCCTTCAATATCTCGATCAGCCCATGGGTGAATTCCTCATCGTGGGAATGCAGCCGATCAAGACGTGGAGCGGAGAGCCCGTGGTTCTCAACGTGGCAAATGGCGGAGCCGGATTGATCCTGATCGGCCAGGACGGCCGAGATGACGCTGAAATACCGGCGACCTCCCGTTTTCTTTTCGTGCGGCCGCCTGACCTTAGCGGCGGAATCGCGGCCGCTCTGCTGCCACCATGAAGACGAACAACCAAGTTTCGAGCAGCGCTGACTGCGGAGAAAAATTCCTTGCGTCAGATCAAGGGAGACTTCCTGTCCATGGAGAACAACGAGGCTGCCGGCTCAAGTGCAGCGGCGTCGGGAGTTCACGGGGATGGAGGCAGGCCTCGTCTCAAGTCTCGTCTGGAGCGGCGTCAACAGTAGGGAGTGACATCATGCGCGGATTCGGAGCTGTTTGTATCTCGCTGTTACTATCGGCAATTCCTGCGACTGCGTCAGATCAAAATCTCAAGGAAGAACTTGGAAAGATAGGTTCAGCATACGAGCAGTACTTCAGCAGCAAGGACGCTGCCGGGATTACTTCGCTTTACACCAAGAACTATATGCGTGTGACGGAAGACGGCGTCGTGGACAATGCCAGATACTATGAGAACGCTTTCAAGGCGGGAGTTAGTCGCCTCGAGGTCAAGACGACCGAGGTTCAGTCATTGTCAGAAAGCATGGCTCTGGTCACCGGCGAATCTCGCATTACCGGCAACAGCGAGACAGGCGCTCCTATAGACTTCACCGTTGTTTGGACCGCTCTCGATGTTCGTGAAGACGGGCAATGGAAGATTCGCATGCTCACGTCGGTCCCCAAACCGCCGCCGCCCCAGCCGCAGCAGGCCGCAAAATAACTCAAGGCATAGCCTGCTCTGCCCGCAATCGTTCTCTGCGCCACCTCAAAGGGAGTCAACGATGGCCATTTTGCACGCAAGCCTCGCATTGCTTTCAGTCGCATCGGTTCTGGCAACGACGAGTGTCCAGGCTCAGAGCATGCCGCCGGAGGGCCCCGTCTCGGTCATATTCACCGCGACGCCGATTCCTGCTCCCAAGCCGATGGCGATCGGCGGCGGCAGAGAATTTGCTGTCATGAACCAAGCCATGGCAGCCTCAAACGAGGCGGGAAATCCTGTACTCAACAACATGGGTGGACGTTGTCAGCTCAGCCGCCTGACGGATCCGTCTGCGAAGACCGCCGAAATTCGCGGGTTCTGTACTTACGTCGACAAGGACGGCGACCAGTTGTTCGAGCAATGCGACTGGATGCCCGCATCCCCCAACAATTGCAACATAACGGGTGGGACCGGCAAATTCGAAGGTCTCCAGGCCGCGCTCGTCGTCACCACCGACCCTCTCAAGAGCAACTTCGATGGCATCAGTCAGGTCATTGGCCACAAGAAGGGGACGTACAAGTTCGTCAAGACGAACTAGGTTCGTTTCCAGCAGCCGCGAACGGCCTCGATTGCTGCAGTTCGGGATGCCGAAGGCAGCAACGTCTTCTGAACGGTTTGCCCGGCGCCCACGTCCGCTACCACGCCCTAGCGACGTGGTTCCGTCGTCTGCTGAACGGCCGGCCGGTGTCCCGGTGAAGTACGAGGCACGCCGCTCGCCCGCATGTTCGGTGACCGGCGGCGTTGTGAGTTCTTTGGGTGTGAATGGGTTCACAACGACATGGCCAGGCGAATGCTATGTTCCAGCCATTCAATTGCCGACTGATTTTTTGAAGAGTGTCTTTTTCGGACAGCCTCTGAGGAGAGGGTCATGTTCAAGCAATTCCTCTTGGTCGCGGCGATAGCCTCCCTAACGTTAGCCACATCCTCTAAAGCCGATTGCGAATATGCTTTGGAGCGCGGCGCGTCCGCCGAGTCGCGTTCGGTTTCGTTGCATTCTGATGCAGCTCAACTTGCGGAAGCCCTGTTGGATGACATTGTGACTTGGCTCTCATCGAATTTCGACCTGCCTGCCATCAAGCAGCGTCCCGTCGTTGAATTTGCGTCGAAGATGGAGCTTGCGAGGTTGCGTGCAAGGGACCGTACTTCTTCGCAAGGCTTCATGGAAAGCGATGGGCAACTAGCTCAGCGCGAGGTCGTTGCACTTTACGACAACGAGACGAGAACGATCCTGCTTCCTGATGATTGGGGCGGCACTTCGCCAGCCGATCAATCGGTCCTGGTACACGAAATGGTCCATCACCTTCAGAATGTTGGAGGGCTCAAATTTGTCTGCCCACAGGCGCGAGAGAAGTTGGCCTACCTGGCTCAGGATAAATGGCTGGAGCGGTTCGGGCTTAGCCTGGAGAACGAGTTCGACGTCGACATGTTCACGGTGCTGATTACTTCAGCATGCATGTATTGAGTGTGACCGGTCGATCCAAGTCGCTGTCGAACGGTTGCCTTTCCAAAGGAGCGCAAAGCCAAGCTCATCTCGTACGTACCAACAAGATCTTCAGCGGATTTGATTGATGGCCAGACTCTTGGCGGTCCTCGCAATTGCATTGGCGATCCTGGCGATGGCTCGGGGGCAGCAGAATCAGTTTGTACCGCTGCCGACAGGACTAATGCCAGCGGTGCTTGTTCCCTGAGTTCTCTTGAGGTGACGGGTTCATCCATTCAGCCGGTGGCGCACAGGTCCGCTCGTGGCCCGCGGCGATCTGCAAGGCGGACGGGCGCCGGCATCCGCACGCTATTCAGGCGTCAGCCCCAATGCCTTCACGGCAGCCAACAAAGGAGGCGTTTCGCTGTCGTACAGCTTTCTGAACGCGACATGTCCTTGAGCGGACTCATCGATGCCGTACGAGTCGAGCAGCTTCTGTATCTTGTCGGTCTTGCCAGCTTCTACCATCAGGCCGGAAACACGCTCCACGATGTCCTGCGGCATGCCGATGGGACCGGCAAGAAAGACGTAACCGGTCATAGCAAAGAGCTCGGACTCGGCACCCTGCTCGAAGAATGTGGGAACGTCGGGAAGCTTTCTGCTCCGCGTCCTCGTCTGCACGGCGATTGCCCTCCCAACTCCGGATTCCAGCGCGTTGACGGCATTGGCGTAACTCCCCATCGCCGCCTGGAGCACGCCGGCCGCGAGGTCCTGCCACATCGGCGCTTCGCCGCGGTAGTGCACGGCTTTCATCTGCAGCCCGTACTGCTTGTTGAGCTCTGCAACGACGATATGAGGGTAGGAGCCTGCGCCGAAGGTCCCGACGTTGGTCACGTTCCTGCGGGCGTATTCGACGAACTCCTTTAAATTGGTGGCGTTGGTCGCCTTATAGGCGACCAATGGCAGATATCCTGCCGACATGCTGGAAATGAGCGCGAAGTCCTTGTCGGCGTCGTATGGCAAAGTCTTAAATAGCACGCGGCTTTGCACCAGAGTTGCGGTGATGGCGAGGAGTAACGTGTAACCGTCCGGTGGCGATTGCTTCACGGCTGCTGCAGCGATCGAACCGCTGGCACCCGCCTTATTCTCAACTATCACCGGCTGGCCGAGCTTCTGGGAGAGGTATTCGCCGTAGACGCGCGCGAGGGTGTCCGCAAGTCCGCCGGCGGGATAGGCGCAAACAATCTTGATCGGCCGGGAGGGCCAGGTCTGCGTCCACCCGCTATCATGATACGACAAAGCGATGGTGGCTGCGCCGGTTGCGATGAAGGCGCGGCGCGTGATCTTCAATGCCATCACGGTCTCCATCATGTTTGTATTCCGAGGACGCGCGTCGTGGCGTTGCTGCCAGTCCTTCAAGCGGACGGCCCTACGTTGAATCCTGAGCCGCTGCTCGGGGCACTGCTGCGCGGTACGGCAAGCCGTTGGTCGTGCTCATGGATTGCTTCCTGAGCAAATTGTGCCGTCCCGAGGATGGTAGCAGGCCATGGGCGGGCGCTCTTGACATTCTGCTTACATTCTCTTCACCGCCGGCTTATTCTTGCGCTGCAACCGGCGCGAGAGTTCGACGGGGGAAAGCCACCCAGGGAATTGCCAGCTTGCGGTATCTCTTCGACGAGTACGCATTCGACACCGACCTTCGCGAGCTTTACCGCGGGGCGCACGTGGTCTCGGTTGCGCCGCAGGTGTTCGACCTGCTCGACTACCTGATCCGCAACAGGGAACGGGTCGTAAGCAAGGACGACCTCATCAAGACCATCTGGAACGGCCGTGTCGTGTCCGATGCGGCACTGACGACGCGGCTGAACGTCGCTCGGAGTGTGATTGGCGATTCCGGCGAAAAACAGCGTCTCATCAAAACCCTGCAGCGCAAGGGCTTCCGTTTCGTTGGAACGGTGCAGGAAGTGCAGAGGTCCGCAGACGCGGCGCCCACAGCCGATTCTGGTGAACAGTTTCAGGGTACCGCTGATCCAGATCGGTCCGATGCCGCGACAGTTGCGATGTCGATTCCTGCGCCACGCCTTTCCATCGTCGTACTGCCGTTCGCGAACTTCGGAGGCGATCCCGAGCAGGACTATTTCGTTGATGGCGTGACCGACAGCCTGACCACGGACCTTTCGCGCATCAGTGGCTCATTCGTGATCGCGCGTAACACCGCTTTCACCTTCAAAGGCAAAGCCGTCGATGTAAAGCAAGTCGGACGCGAGTTGAAAGTCCGCTATGTGCTCGAAGGTTCCGTGCAACGAGGCGGCAATCGGCTTCGGGTGAATGTTCAGCTGATCGATGCCGAAACCGGCAATCACCTATGGGCCGAGAGGTTCGAGAAACCCGTCGCCGACCTGTTCGACATGCAGGACGAGATCGTATCGCGGCTCGCAAACACGCTAAATGCCCAGCTCATTCAGGTTGAAGCGCGGCGAGCGGAACGTTCAACCCATCCCGATGCAATGGACCTGTATTTCCAGGGCTGGGCTTACGAGAACAATGGGACGACCCCGCAATACATGACGCAAGCGCAGGCCTTTTTCGACCGCGCCCTGGCACTCGATCCCGACAATATCGAGGCGCTGGTCGGCTCGGCGCGGGTTGAAGCGGCGCTTGGGGCCAATCTTGTCACCGACGACTGGAAAGCGCACTTGGCGGCGGCCGAGGCAGCCTCAACCAAGGCTCTGTCCCTTGCGCCAAACCATGCTCGGGCCCGTAGCATCCTGGGTCTGGTCCAATCATTTAGCAACCCGGCCCGAGCCATCGCTGAATGCGAGCGGGCGTTGGCACTGGATCACAATTTGGCCGACGCTCATGCCTTCATCGGTCTCGCCAAGTTTTTTCTCGGTCGCAGTAGCGAGACCGAGGCCCATATCCGCGAGGCGCTTCGCCTCTCTCCTCGCGATTCCTACGCCTACCGGTGGTTCATGTTTGTCGGTCTCGCCAAATTGTTTCTCGGCGCCGACGTGGAAGCGGTTGCCTGGCTGCGCCGGAGCATCGAGGCCAACCGAAATCATCCCCTCCCGCATTACTATCTCGCCGCTGCGCTGTCGCTGCTCGGCTCACCGGACGAGGCGCGGGCCGCCGCACAGGCCGGCCTTGTGCTCAATCCGACCTTCACTCTCCGCCGCTACCGGGGCCGCGTGACGAGCGACCATCCGGCTTATCTCGCCGGGCGCGAGCGTGTGTATGAGGGCATGCGCATGGCCGGGGTGCCGGAGGGATGAACGGCAGGAGGTTGCCGGTGCGCGCCCAACAAGGATCGGGCGCTCCTGCGCTTACGGCGACGGCACGGCCGAGGGCGGCGCGGTGACGTTCGGCAGCGGAGTTGCTGGCCAAGGGCTTGCCGGCCAGGGACCTTTCGGCTTGGCGTCGACCGACGAGCACGCCGCCGCAAGCTGCGTCCGCATCGACGCCAGGCCCGTCAGGTCGATGTCGAATTTCGCGACGTCCACCTTTTCGTCCGGCATCGGCGTGGTCCGCCGGACATGGAGGGAGCGGGACGCGATGATCGCCTTGACCATGTCAGGGTCGATGCTGCCGCTCCACATCTCGTACTTCGCGGCTCGCACCGGAAACCCGCCGGCCTCCTGGTCCTTGTCGGAGTCCGCCGTCATCATGATCGTACTTTTGCCGACGCTCGCCTCGTCGATCTCGCCCGCGAACAGCAGCGGCACGCGATTCCTGGTTTCGCAAAACATGCGCCACTCCATCGTCCGGAACGAAGAGCCGCTTTCCTTCTTCATCACCGCGATCTTGCTGATGAACGGCCGCGTTGCCTTCTCCAGCCTCCACATCCCTTCGGCAAACGGTCGCGTGTCGATTCCGAAACGATAGAGCTCGGCTCGCGTCAGCATATGTAGGTTTTCGAACTTCACGATACGGATGAGACCGTCGAGCGCGCGGCTGATCCCCATCGCCGCGATGAACGCAGCGCGGTCGCGGTCGGCGTTCGCGATCCGGCGCTGCCTGTATTCCGCGACCGCCTGCGGCGCCGGATGCCCGTGAAAGACGAGGACCAGCCTGGAGTTATGGACCGCCAGGGCGGCGTCGGGAGCGACCTCGCGTGATGTCGCGCCGAGAAACAGGTAACCGCAGGCCGAGTTGCACATCGCATGGTAGGTCGTGAGCTCCGCCTCGACCTCGCCGCCTGCGGCCTTGGTCTTCAGGCATGCGGCGTCCACCTGTGTGCCGGCGGCGCACGCCGTCGCGATCGTCCGACCGACCCGCGCGACCGCCTTGCGACTGCGCAGCAGCCGGCCGATGACGTAGGACTGCTCCACGTTCTTGCCGGGCGAATGAAGGTAGATCGGACGCTGAGTGTCCTTGACGCCGGCCAGGAAGCGGCGAATGCGCTGGCTTGCGTCCCCATCGATCTCGCCCTCGATGGCGATCCAGCGGTCGCAGCCCGGCCCGCACGCGTCCGGTGCCCCCTTGGCAAGATAGATCGTCAGCCTATGCGCAAATCCGGGATTTTCGGCCGGCGTTTCCTCGGCATGCAGCGCGCATGGAAGCAGCATGGCCACGAGAAACAAAATACGGGCAAGCATGTAACGACTGGGCCACGCGCGGTGAGGATAGACGTCGATGTTACATGATGATCGGCGCGCTTACAACTTTCGGTGGCATGCCGGCCCGCGTTTATTCGGCCGGGCGGCACATCGTGCTGTCTCGAAATACAGCGTTCGTCACGTCAGACGATCGATGATTTCGAAGAGCCTCTCGCAGGAAGCCTCGATCCGCTTTTGCGGAGATGTGGCGATACCCAGCAACAGACCGGGGCGCGCCGAAGCCGTTGACGCATACCACAGCGACAGCGGGGTAGGCGCCAGTCCGAACGATGCCGCTTCCCTGGCGATGGCGAGATCGGGCGCTCCATCCGGCAGCCGCAGGACCGCTGCCAATCCGGCAAGCGCAACGTTCGCGGTGCGCGTCCGAAGCTGTTTCAGCAATGCATCGCCTTGCGCGGCGTAGACCCGCTTCGTGCGCCGGAGATGCCGCAGATAATGGCCCTCGCTCATGAAATCGGCGGTCGCGAGCTGCACCGCGGGCCCGGGCGCCGGTGCGAGGCAAGCCGCGGCTTCGGCAAATCGCGCCGCCAGAGCCGCCGGTGCAACGACAAAGCCGAGCCGCAAGGCAGGGGTCACGGTCTTGCTGAAAGAGCCGATGTGGATGACGCGGCCCGCGCGATCGAGCGAGGCAAGCGCCGGCGTGGCCCGGCCCTTGAGCTGAAGCTCGCTGAGATAGTCATCCTCGATCACCCACGCCTTGCGTCGGGTGGCCCAGTCGAGCAGGCGCGAACGCCTCGTCAGCGACAATGTGGATCCGAGTGGCGCCTGCTGTCCGGGCGTCACGACAACCAGCGCCGCGTCGGGAGCATGTTTCACGCCGTAATCGACATCGATGCCGTCAGCGTCGACCGGGATCGGCGCGATCGACAGTCTTGCAAGCGCGAGACCGTGCCGCGTGAAGGGAAAGCCCGGATTCTCCACCCAGACCTTCGTCTTTGGCTCGGGGCCGAGGACACGGAGCGCCAATCCGAGGCCGCCGCTGAAACCACTGGTGATGATGATCTGCGACGGCGCGCACGCGATCCCGCGCGCCAGCGCAAGGTAGGCTGCGATCTCGCGCCGCAAGTCGAGCTCGCCGCGCGGATCCGGATAGATCGCCGGCGCGCTCATTTCGGCGCGAACCGCCTGCGCGCGCATCCTTGAGAGCAGCGTCGCAGGAAAGGTCTCTTGCGCAGGCACGCCCATCTGGAAAATTGCCGGCCCCGCCGTGAGCTCCTGGTACATCTCCATGAACGAGCCGGGAGCCGGGGCTTTGTCCTTGCGAACGGGAAAGGACGGCCGATCCGCGACATGCGTGCCGGTCGCGCGTGACGCGACAATCAGTTGGGCGGAGGACAGCTTTTCATACGCCGCGCGCACAGTGCCCCGCGCGACGCCAAGCTGGGCTGCCAGATCCTGCCAGGAGGGCAGGCGCGCTCCGGGTGCGAGCACGCCGTTCTCGATGGCGGCCCTGATGCCCCCATGGATCTGCTCGGCCAGCGGCGTCTTCGCAGATCGATCCAGTTCGAGCCGCAGCGGTTTGGTCATGCCCCTTGGTACACGATTTTCGTGCATTCTTGGTGCTTTTTTGTGGACCAGGGCAGGGCCATTTATGGCGGAGACAAGGGCCGGGCATTGATCATCAAGGAGCAGGACAATGACAGGGCGTCTCGACTACGACCGTATCGCGCCGGCGGGTGTGAAAGCGCTGGGCGGCGTGTACGGCTACATCATGCAGAGCAATCTTCCTGCGGGGTTGATCAACCTCGTCTATCTGCGCGTATCCCAGATCAACAACTGCGCCTACTGCCTCGACATGCATATGCGCGATCTGCTCAAGAGCGGGGTGAAGATCGAAAAGCTCGCTCTGCTGCAGGCGTGGGAGGAAGCCGGCAATCTGTTCGACGCGCGCGAGCGCGCCGCCCTCGCATGGGCCGAAACGGTGACCCGCGTCGCGGATACCGGCGTGCCGGATCAGGCCTATGAAGCCGCGCGCGGGGTCTTCGAGGAGCGCGAACTCGTCGATCTCACCATCGCGATCGGCCTGATGAACACGTATAATCGTATGGCGATCAGCTTCCGTAAGACGCCGCAGGCCGCCGTCGAGAAGACAGCCTGACGGGCCACGAACGGCATCGGCCGACGTCAATGCAAGGCAGGAGTTAGAAAATGACGAGCGTGATTTCCGGCGTGAAAATTCCCGACAGCAAGCTGGCGCGCGAGGCCGCCGAGCTGGTGCGCAGCTACGAAGACGAGATGCTGTTCAACCATTCGGTCCGCGTCTACGTGTTCGGCGCGATGAAGGGGCTGCGTCAGAAGCTGAAATTCGATTCCGAGTTGCTTTATGTCGCGGCGCTGTTTCACGACCTCGGCCTGGTCGATCACTACCACACCGAAACAAAGCGATTTGAGGTCGACGGTGCCGACGCCGCGCGGGACTTTCTCCGGGCACGCGGCATCGCCGAGCCGCAGGCCGATCTGGTCTGGGAGGCGATTGCGCTGCACACCACACCCGGTATTCCGGAATATATGAGACCGGAAATCGCCCTCACGAGGGCAGGAGTTGTGGTGGACGTCGGGGCCGTTGGATATGACGAGTACACGCCGGAGCAGCGCGATCAGGTGATCGCTGCGTTCCCGCGCGGCGATTTCAAGAACGAGTTTCTGAAGGTGCAGACCTGCTCAGCGCTGAAGAAGCCGCAGACGACATTCGGGACCGTCAATTTCGACTATATCCAGGATCACGATCCCAGCTTCCACAAGCCAAACGTGTGTACGCGCATCCGCAACACGCCCTGGCAAAGCTGAGCTGCCGCTCAAGCCACCGGGTCGCTCGCGCGGCTGCGGTGATCCGGCGCCAGCGGCGGCGCCGCGCGCGCGGGCGCGTTCGCCGGCGGAGCGGCGTGCCTGCTCGCGGTGACCGCGACCGGTACAGACCTGGCGTCGCGCCAGGCGACGATCCAGATCAGGAAGCCGAGCAGTGCGAGCACGGCGCCGACCGGGCCGGTGGAGGTCCAGCCGAGCCCCTCGCGAATGGCGATGCCACCCAGGAACGGGCCGAGAGCATTGGCGGTGTTGAACGCCGAATGGTTCAGCGCAGCAGCGAGCGCCTGCGCGTCTCCCGCGACGTCCATCAGCCGCGTCTGCAGGACGGCGCCGAGCGAGACGCTGGCGCCGATCGCGAAGACGTCGGCCGCGAGCAGCCAGGGATTGCCGGCGGCAAGCGGAAACAGCAGCAGCGCGACCGCGGCGAACAGCAGGATGACGCCTGCCGTCGGCATCAAGGCACGGTCGGCAAAGCGCGGCACGAACAGATTGCCGAGCGTGGCGCCGATGCCGAACACGGCGAGGAAGAACGGGATGACCGCGGTGCTGACCTTGGTGACCTCGATCAGCGTCGTCGCGAGATATGTATAGACGGCGAACATGCCGCCAAAGCCGATGGCGCCGATCGCCAGCGTGATCCAGATGCGGCCGTTTCGGAGCGCACCGAGCTCGCGCAGCGGGTCGGACCGGCCGGCCGCATCGCGCGGCGCGAACAGGGCGCACAGCACGACCGTGATCAACGCCAGCACCGACACGAAGCCAAAACTCGCGCGCCAGCCGACCGCCTGGCCGATCAGATTGGCCAGGGGCACGCCGATGATCGTGGCAGAGGTCAGGCCGAGCATCACCTGGCCGATCGCCTGCGAACGGCGGTGCTGCGGAACGAGCGAGGCCGCGACCAGCGCGGCGATGCCGAAATAGGCACCATGCGGCAATCCCGACAGAAATCGCGCCGCGATCATCCAGCCGAAGCCCGGCGCGAGCGCGGTGAGCGCGTTGCCGAGCGCGAACACGGCCATCAGGGCCAGCAACTGGGTGCGCCGGGCGAACCGCGCGCCAAGCACGGCGATCAGCGGCGCGCCCAGCACCACGCCGAGCGCGTAGGCACTGATCGCGTGCCCCGCGGTCGGCTCGTCGATCCCGAGGTCGGCAGCGAAGAACGGCAGCAAGCTCATCGATGCGAATTCGGTGGTTCCGATCGCAAAGCCACCCATCGCGAGCGAGAACAGGACGATGGCGAGGTGAGGGGGCGCTGAGGCGCGGGGCGAGGTCGCGTGAGGCGAGGTCGTCATGTGTCCTGCATTGGTGGCGTCAACGGGAATCAGCCCAGCGAACGTCGCCACCCCTGCAAGATTTGTCGTCGTACTTAAACCCGCACCAGCCCGCGTCAACATCGGAGGCGCGATGCAAGGCATGCCGCATATCAGCGTCCCGATTTAAGTGTGGCGCCATCTGGACGCGTCGCGCATGAGGCCTGTGGCCTCATCGGTGCGCTTCGGCCTTCCCGCGACCTTCGCTATCCACTCTACAGATGGGGTCGACACGCCTGAGGGCAAAACAGTTGCATAGCTGCAGCAAAGTGTATTGGCGGTTGAAGCGGTCGGCGCGACCTTTTGCCATCGCGCCCGGCGCGAGGGCTTCCATGTCGGGGCCCGGCGCAAGTGGAAATTCGCGAATGCTGTCGAAATTCAAAAGGAATACATAAGGAATTCAAAAGGAATTCGAAAGGTAGAGTGCATTGATTGGGTGCCTTATTCCAGTGCGAGCCGCTCATCGCCAAGATGAGGTAATCCGAAGAACCCCTTTTACTCTCCGCCGCGACTTGTTGTGGCGCTGCCGCTCCAAGCCATTCGGGTGATTTTGGTAGCGCCTCAACCGAATTGCGTTTAGCGTGTTGCAGATTGGTTCAACGACGAGACTCTGCTCGGCAAGAGGCTTTATTCGCCGCTGAGGGATCAATGAAGTCGGAGCCTACGAGCGTCCCCCCGTCGTCGCCGAACACCGCCAACGACAGTGGTGCGAGGTTGGTTGGTGCTGCCGAACAGGACTTTAATTCCCAAGTCGGTACGATCCTCGAATTCGAAAGACCTTTCCGCGCCGTCCTCGTGGCGGACGTCGTCAGCTATACCAGACTTATGGAAGCTGCTGAGGTCGAGACGCATAGTCGCTATCGGGCTCTTCGCGTGAGCGTCATCGATCCCGCCTTGATCGGTCGACGAGGCGAGATCGTGAAGAACACCGGCGACGGCTTCGTCGCGGTGTTCGAGAGCCCGCTCGATGCCCTTCGCTGTGCCTCCGAGTTGCAGCGTGAAGTCACCGGGCTTGAAACCTTGCAACCTCCCGAGCGCCGCATAGCCTTTCGCATCGGCGTCCATTGGGAGCCTGTCATCTTTGATCTGAACGATGTCTACGGCCATGGCGTCAATATCGCAGCACGCTTGCAGTCTGTCGCTCCCGCGGGCGGCGTTGTGGTGTCGTCGGCCCTTTTGCGAGTAGTCGCCGATCTGAGCGAATTCAAGTTTGACGACCTGGGTGAGCTTCATCTCAAGAACCTGTCGCGGCCGGTTCATGCCTTTCTCCTGCTCTCGCCGGGAGTGGACCGCCGCACGGTGATCGGCGCTTCCACCAAATCCTCGAGACGAACCAAACTGCCCTCGATCGCCGTTCTTCCGTTTGCGAACAGCTCTTCGGAGGTCGACGACAGCTATTTTGCCGAAGGCTTCGTCGAAGACATCATTGTCAGCCTGAGTAATATTCAGGAGCTTCTGGTGGTGTCTCGCGGGTCGACGATGCCGTTTCGTCAGCGCGAGATCGATCCCGTCGAAATCGGCGAGAAGCTTGGCGTTCGCTATTACGTCAGCGGTCACGTTCGCCGATCGGGCAAGCGATTCCGGTTTTCGGTTGAGCTGGTCGATGTAGCGACTGGCTCCGTGGTGTGGGCCGAGAAATACGACACGGACCTCGCGGACGTTTTCGAAGTCCAGGACGAGATCGCCATTGGTGTCGTTGAGAAGATCGCCGCCTATGTGCGTCGCGCGGAGATCAAGCGGGCGCTGCGAAAGCCGCCGAAGAGCCTCAATGCGTATGACTATCTCCTGCGGGCGCTTGAGCTGCTCTACAAATTCGATTTCGCGAGCTTCTCGCGCGCCAAAGGGCTGCTCGAGAAAGCCAGCGAGGAAGACCCCGAATACGCGGCGCCGTACGCGTTCGCTGCGAAGTGGCACAATTTCAAGATCGCGGAGGGGTGGTCGTCGGATTTCGATGCGGATTCGGCCGACGTGATCCGGCTGTCCAATTGTGCCATCGAAAGAGACCCGCAAAATGCTCTCGCGCTCGCGATACAGGGGCACGGCAAGAGCATGTTCTTTCGTGACTACGACAGCGGATTGGACCTGTGTGAGCGGGCTCTTGCCATATCCCCCAGCAATTCGTGGGCATGGGTGTTCGGGAGCGGGACCCCCGGGTTCATCGGCGATGCTTCAACAGGAATTGCCCGTGCGGAGCGCGCCATCCGGCTTTCACCACTTGGCCAACAGGCCTTTTTCAATTTCTGCCTGCTCGGCCAAAATCATTATCTGAACGGAACGTTTGACGATGCCATTCGCTGGTCGAAGAAGTCTTTGACCCTCAGCCCGCGTTTTGGAAACGCCGCGCGCGTCCTCGCCGCAAGCCTCGTCGCGGTTGGTCGCCTGGAGGAAGCGCGGCAGGTTTCGCAGCACCATAAGAACATCCTGCCCGGCTTCAGAGTATCGGACTATGCGCGCCGTTGTCCGTTCAAGGAGCCCCAGGGGTCTTTGTATGTCGAGCGATTAGGAGCAGCTGGGTTGCCGGATTGATGGGGCCAGGAGCCCGGTTCAAATTATTAGCCCCTCGATGGAGAGCACAATGCCTGGTGTTGCAGGAGGAGGCGGTGGCGGCGGTGCCGGGCGAGCGGCGGGCGGTGGCGGCGTCGGCCTCGCCACGGCCTG
>NZ_JBVVPO010000015.1:68858-160753 GCF_055811795.1 Bradyrhizobium sp. MI1.7 | reverse complement strand
GCCTGACTGCCGGAGTCGTGCGGTTTCGTCGGAACTTGGCCAGCGCCGGAACCAGTAACGGGATCCATTGTGCTCGACCCACGTGGCGTCCGATTTTTCTGTGTCATCGGAACCTCCCTGACGAGTCAATTTTTTAGCTCGCTGCAGGTTCCAGCCAGCAGAGTCCGTTAGCAATCGCGGCTATGCCGACGCCGCCGGTTGAAGATCTATTGGCCGCGGGATGGCAAATTGGCGCGGATCGCGATGCGCGCAACGCGGAGGTGGATCTACTGCACATGATGGAAGTCCAGCGGCGCCGCCCAGCCAGCGATGGCCGGCATTACATAGGGGGCCATCGGTGCTGACGACGGTGACCGCGGATGGCGTGACGCAGCGCGCGGTGCATCGTTGGCGGGAGGATCGGGCGGGGAAGCCGGTGAGGCCGCAAGGAGAGGTGCGGAGGAGGGCGTCGTGAGTTGGATGACGCGAGCCCGTTTGCTAGCGCCGCGGCTGCACGGACCCTGTCGTTTTGGACAGGTACGGACCTCCCGGGCTGAGCGCATGATCGCGGCTAAAGGACGAGAGCCGCGGTTATGCGACGTTACTACTTCCCGATCTTCCACAATGGCGAGACACAGGCGGACGAGGTGGGAGAGCTATTTGCCTCTGCTGAACTAGCGATCCAATACGGCGCGCGTGTCGCGCGATATATCGCCAACGATCCCGAATATGACTGTGCTGCGGGCACGGTCGTAATCGGGGTTGACGCCTCGGGAGCAGAGATCGCGCGGCACGGGGCGGGTAATGCCGCCACGCCCCAATAAGAATAAGCATCGCGCGGTTGCCGCTCCCGAGGATTGGGACGAGGTGTTTGAGACCGGACATGACGGCTTTTCCGATCTGCGATGGGCGGGAATTGCGTTGAATAACGACGGTCGCCCCGATCGCGAAGAAGCGCGCGCCGCGTGGGAGCGGTTTGGGCGCGCGTTTCTTGAGGAGTATGCCTTCCGGAATCCGAACGGCCCAGGCCGCTACGGGCCACCGTGGGCTTTGAGCAAGTTAGGACAACCGCGCTGATGCCGCTTCGGACGCGGAAGAATAGACGCCGCAGGAGCAGCGTGCACGTGACACCGGAGGCAATTGCGTTATTCCAGCGCGGCCTGCAGGAGCGAGATCCCCACAAATTTCGCGACCTGAAGATTGCCCTGGCCGCAGCGCTTAGCCGGAGCAAATTTGCGGCTTGCTCACTAGACCGCCAGCCGCGGTCATTGATCTGCTGTGACCGCGAGCCAGTTGGGGTCGTGCTGGAGATTAGGGCGCGGCTGCAGAGAGAGATCGGGGACCATCTATGCTCCATCACCGGCTGAGGCACTGCCCGTGGGCGTCGGTGGCTGAGAGACCGATAGGGCTCCCGCCTGCACAGCATGGAGCGCATCATGGACCAGCCGTTCCCGGATTTTCTGCATAGGTCGCATCCGTGGGTATTTTAGGAGCGAGCCCAAGCGCCTTTTTCTGATAGCAACCAATCACCGGGCGACGAGTTGCCAGTTTTTCCCAACCGTCAGGGCATCCATGAGTATCCGGGATCAGCGTACGCTCGCCCGTCTGGGCAGACAGAGCGTCTCACGTCCGGAACGAGCGGAGACCGATGCCCAGCAGGCCGCAAGGCAAGGGGATGTTGTGAACCAGGTTGAGGCGACCGAAGAACTTTCCGACGTACCGGATTCGGAAAGTTCGCTGTTCGCGTTGTGCGTGCTCGGCCTGGCGGGCATCGCAACGCTGGGCTGGATCTGCGCGCTCGCCTGGATAGCGTGGCGCCTCGCCGCATGGGTGCTGTCCTGAGGTGGGTTCGCGGCTCTGAAGAAATTGGCCAAAATGCATAGCTTGCCCTTGAAACCGGTTGCTATGATCACTCATGGGTCGTGAATGGTTGTTTCGTATCGCGGTAGTTGTGCTTGGCCTTGTGCCGGTAGCACTGATCGCCTTCGTTCTCTTCGAAAGAGCGTTTCATTGATTTAGCTCAATTGGACCCGCGCTGCCGAGCGCTCCCTCCGTATTGTCAGGGAGGCGCAGCAAATGACCCGCCGTCAGCTCTGGCTTTATCAATCGCTGGTATGGGCATCAACCGCGCTTGCCCTCGCGGTAATCGCATCCATGATGTGGTAAGGCCGCCTCATTGCCGGCGCTGGCCTGTTTCCGAGGCCAGTGGCCTGATTTGAAATTCACGGTGGTTTGATTTGAAAAGTTAACTTTGGAACTGAAGGCGCCCTGTCTGCATATTAAGCTCGCGAGAACTCAAATCCTGCGGTTAGGACCCGTAAAGACGAGGTTGTGTCATGAAACAGCGCCGTCGTTTCACGCAGACCGTGTCACTGGAAGAACGACTTGCCGAAGAAGCAAAACGCCTCCGCGAACAAGCCAAAACCCTCCCCCACTGTCCTCAACGAGAGGATCTCCTCCGCAGGGCTCGGCAAGCTGAGACCGGCTCACACATGAGCGAGTGGCTGAGATCGCCCGGGTTGCGGCCGCCAGAATAGCTGACGACGATGGACCGATACGCGCTCTATTATCGTCTGTTCCTTGGCGATGATGGTAGCCGGCTACCCTACCTGCTGGCCCAATAAGTCGCGAAGGGAGCAATTTTGCTCATCATGCTGCTTCCAGCCGTGCTACTTTTTCCCGATGCGTAACGAATTGGTCTATCGTGGCGTTGTGATCGTGCTGGGGATGCTGCCGGTAGCGGCTACCGTCATTGGCCTGTTTTTCCTGTAAGGCCGTCAGCTGGATCCCGAGGTTGGTCATTCAATAGGAACGATCGTCCGACAGAAAGATTGAGCAATCGGTCTGTGGCTCGTTCCTAGGTTCGCGCCATCCACCCGGAACCGCTCATCGTCTAACGCGCGTTGGGCGATGGGTCGGTTCTCGTAGGGCCGCCTCGGTTGGCAATGCTTCCGCGCCAGTTCGCCTCAGCTGGTCGCGGGTTTCTTTTTGGCTAACCCGTCTTGGCATGGAACGCCGAAGCTGTCGCAAGTGAGCGCGAAAGCATCTTTCGCCTTCGAGTCTTCAAAGCAGAAGACCATGCCGACGTCGGCCCGATCGATCCACCAGTCGACCTTATTCTCCTTCGCAATTCGGGAAGCTTCTCCGCGCAGTAGATCGAGCTGTTTTCCGGCCGCACGGACGATCAGGCAATTTTCCTTGGGCATAATCGCGAATCCTCAAATGATGAAAGTGCACGGCAGCTTGCGCCGCGGATCAAGCTGGTGAGCCTATCACGTCGTACTCGAATGCCACTCCCTCAGGATCGTTCTCCTCGAACCACGTTTCCGCGGCATCGACCGTCGCGAAGACCTTAATCTGATCGACGTCGCCGACCTGTTTGGCGGTGTTAACGTACACAAAGACGATCATTGATCCCTCTTCAGCTTGCGCCGGGCCAGCCTTTCTTTTGTCGGAATTCCGGCACTAGTTTTCGTTTTCAAATATGGAGAAGTTAAGTGGCTTTGGGGACGGTAAAATGGTTCAACCCGACGAAGGGGTACGGTTTCATTCAACCAGATTCGGGCGGCAAGGACGTATTTGTCCACATCTCGGCAGTCGAGAAAGCTGGTTTCACCTCGCTCGCAGAGGGAGCCAAGGTTAGCTTCGACGTCGTATCCAATCGCGGAAAAGAGTCGGCGGAAAATCTGCGGGTGGGGTGAGCATTTGAAACCGCGACCCAACCGCCCGCCGAGTCACGCTGGCGCCTGTCGCTCTGTCCGCATGTAAGGGCTGCGCTCTCTAGGCCCCAACGATTGACGGGCCTTGATTTGGTCCTCTCAACGCGATTTGGGACTCGCCTCCGGTTCGACGGCCGGTTGGTCGATTTCAGGTGCGGCGGGTTCTCGCACGCTATCGTTGGAAGCTTGTCGGTTTCTTTGGAATGCCCATCCGATCAATCCCGCCAGCACGAGGACAGCTCCGGCGAGCATAAACCAGTGTGGATATTCGATCCTGGAAAGCATCGCTGATCCCGCTAATGCTCAGTGTTCACCCTCGTACCGCAGCGGCTGGGTAGGCAACCGATCTTGAGCGCGATGGTTTCGACGACTGCTTGTTTTTTGGTCGGAAAGTGCGTCGCCACCAACGACAGAACACCAGCGATGCAGAGGGCCGTCAGAGCGGCGCCCGCAACGCTTACCGCACCTCGCAACAGCAACTGCCCCAACGCCCGCAACATGGCATCCGCATAACCGGGAAATGCTTAACGAATGCCGCGCGCGATCAACGGCGCTCAGAAAAGCGCGTCGCATCGCGCGGCATCCCGTCAGATCAAGGTTCCGCGCAAGCGAGCGCTGTCGGATGACTAGTAGGTGCCCGCCTATTGCGTGCTGAGCGACACGCCAAGAACAAATGCCTTAGCCGCCGTCGCGCCCGGCGTTCGCTTCAACTTCTTTGCGATCTTCGTGACACCAGTCTTTTGCCTCGCAAGTAACTTCAGCGTCTTCAGGTCGTCTTTCGTCCACTCGCGACGAACAGTCTTCTTTTTCTTGGCCAACTCGCCGCTCCTTCATTGATAGGAGCGCGGTCTAACACATGGCGCGCGGTACGCAAATCACTGGTGGACGGCGCTGTTTGACGAACCCTGTCGTTTTTGACAGGTGCGGGCCGTCCCGAGATGTGGGCATGATCGCGGCTAAAGGACGAGGGCCTCGGCTATGCGACGTTACTACTTCCCGATTTTCCACAACGGAGAGACACAGGCGGACGATGTGGGGGAGCTATTTGGCTCTGCTGAACTAGCGGCCCAATACGGCGCCCGTGTTGCTCGGGATATCGCCAGCGATCCCGATTACGATCGGGCTAGTGGCACGGTCGTAGTCGTGGTTGACGGCTCCGGTGCAGAGATCGCAAGGCATGGAGTTGAGGGGCGGGCGGAAGCGGCGGAGGTGAGTGACTAAGTTATCTTGAATCCCTTTACGCCTTTGAATGCCTCTTTGATCTTTCTATTTACGTCGCTCTTAACCAGTTCGACGGCGCGCCTTTTGATGTCACCATAGGGACCAAAGTCGACACCACAATCTTTGCAGGTGGCGTGCGAGTCATCAGTGTGGTTATCGGGCAGGGTGATCTCGGTGCAGCCGCACTTCGGGCACTTGAAGTTCACGTTGATGTTTTCGGTGGTCATTTGGTTCTCGTTTGAGCGCGTTTCGGGATGTTGGCCTATTCCAACATCTCAACCGGCCTTCTGTGTCGTGTAGCCATTGTCGATGATGTAACGGAGAAAACCGCGCGCGCGCGGTGTGATCGCGAATAGCGAACCGTCCTGAGTTCGGGTAATAAGCGTAAAAGATTCCAGAAAATTGAGCCACTGCTCAAAAGTGTAATTCTTGTAGATCTCGGGAAACGCATCCCTTGCTCGCTCATAGAATCGCTTCAGGTCATCCATGGACAGGGGACTTGAATTAAGACGCTCTAAAAGAAGTATCTGGCTGCCAAAAATGAAGTTGTAGGTGCGTTCGAAAAGACCTCCGATCAACAGGCCTGATGATAGTGTGAGCAGCTCACTGTCGTGACTATTCGGGAAGAGCCCTTGGATAATAATTTCGCCTTCTTTTAGCAGGTCGACCGGAATGGCTGCTTCGACCTTCTTTATGGCGTCACTATTCACCTTCGGCGCCGGTACATTGGCCTGAGATGGCAGGGGATCGAGCGTCACAGGGCCAACTTTCGTTACCCTTGGGAGCTGAGCGACGATCGCATCGCGGAAATAGTAAGCGATCCAGCTTGCGGCGAACGGCCATGCTGCCGCCTTCACGAATTCGACCAGTAGCTTAAGGTATTCCATCGCCCGTTTCCCCCCAACCCGCCGCCACCATAAGGCGAGCCAATCGGGGAGGGCAACTAGTCTTTGGAATGGACGGCTCCATCCACTCGCCATCTTCGTTGGCCATGCTCTGTGTATGTCCGATTCGATTGACTGGAACGACGATACACCGCGCCGCCTAGCGGTGATTGCCAAACTGGCTTTCCCGATGGAGGGATGACCGCGAGCAGCCTAAGGCGAGAGGCCGAGCGCGGCCGGCTCGCCGTTGAGCGCATCGCTGGAAAAGACTTCACGTCGTTTCAGGCAATTGCCGAAATGCGGAAGCTGTGTCGCGTTGAGCGGAAACAAACACCCAGCTTTCCCCATGGGGCGTTTTCAGTGAAGCGCTCGGGGGCATCGTGGGCTGTAGCGGACCGGCCGACGCATGGGCGGCGCGCCTGCTAGGGGGGGCTGTACGCGGCCCGTAGCGCGGCCACGGCTGCGCTGCTGACGCGTACCGATGAGAGCCAGATGCGCGCCGTCGCGATTGCCCAGAGCCTGGAATGGGCCATGGAGCGTGAGGACTCGGCGGCACTGCTTAGGGTGGTTGAGGACGTGGCATCCCGGCCTGGGGCGTTCGCGCTATAATCGCAAGACAGATTCGGCGGCCAGTCACCTGACAACCATCAAGCCTGCGCCGCCGAGGCCCGCTCCAGCCGCAAAGCTGGGGCGGGCTCTACTTTCCGCCGCAGTAGGCGGCCCAATCATCCATCAGCGCCCGGCGCTTCTTAAGGGCATCCCCCCGGCGGTAAGCGCGCTCAACGGTATCACCTGCAGCATGGCCCAGCGCGGCTTCCGACACGTAGTTCTCGTGCTCGGTCTCCTCGGTTGCCCAATCCTTGAAGGTGCTGCGGAAACCATGCGTGGTCGCGTCACCACCGCCATGGGCACCGATTACCTTTCCGAAGGTCATATCGGATATAGGTCGGTTGGCGCGCACGCCCGGGAATACTAGGTGATTGAGTGACTGTGCCTTCATCGCCTTCACGATCTCAACTACGCGATCGCAGAGCGGGACTCGAAGCTCCCTCCGTTCCTTCGTGCGCGGGGCAGGGATCGTCCACGTAGCGGCATCAAGGTCAAACTCATCAAATACAGCTAGGCGGGTCTCGGCGCTTCTGGTGGCCGTCAAGATAAGAAATTCCAGCGCTCTCGCGGTTATCGTGTCGGTGCCGCGCAGGCGCCCCACGAAGGCGGGCGCGGCCTTGTAGGGTAGGGCTTCGTGATGGCCGCGCGTGGACTCGTCCGGTTTGTGGAGAACGTGCTCCAGGTTGCCCTTCCACGCGGCCGGATTGTCGCCACTACGCAGCCCCTCAACCTTGGCTGCGTCAAGCACACGCTCAATGCGCCAGCGGAGCTTCTCCGCGGTCTCCTGCTTGGTGCCCCAGAGGGGACGCACAGCCGCCAGCACGTCCTGTATGTCGATGTCCGCCAGCGCCTTGCCGCGCATCAGCTTTACGTGGTTGGTGAGGGTGTTCCGCCAACCGGCCTCGGTCTTGGCACCTCGCCACCGGCCGGCCTTCACGGCGGCGTCTATGTATGCGTCGGCGTATTTGCCGAAGGTCATCACACTGGCCGTCACCTTGGCCGCCTCAATCGCCTCAACGGCCCGGTGGGCGATTGGATCAATGCCACGTCGGAGTAGGGCGCGGGCTCCCTCGGCTCTCTGGCGCGCCTCTCCGAGCCCTATAGTGTGCAATGGGCCAATGCCCATCTCCCGGCGCTTGCCAGCGAAGCGATAGTCCAGAATCCAGTATCGGCCGTTGCCTTTGGTGACCAACCAGAGACCACCCCCATCGCGTAGCTTTATGGATTTGCTCGCCGCTATGCCCTTCACCGTTAGCGCATTTAAGGTGTGGCTCCCCATTTCGTATCCCCGCTAGCTTCCCCGCTTTTTCCCCGCTATCGGGGTACGCGCTAGCAGTAACCGCTATGGACGATATGGGCAATGGCCCTCCTACGTAACTGCGTTATAACGGCTTTTTTGCTCGGCCATATTGAATACGTTACCGGTATGGGCAAGAACAAATATCCAGCCCGGGGAGCCAAAATCCAGCAAATTCAAAGCCTTACTTGCGTTGTAATTGCGCAACACCCCCCCCGGGGCCGCCGCGTTGGGCCCAGCGCACGGCTGTGCAGCCGGCCGGTGGAGCGGGAATCGGTCGGACCATAGCTGTCCCCCAGCGCAGCCTGACCAGGCGCCTATAATTCATGCTGAGAGGGTTGAACCCTCAGGCGAGGGACAGTTCGTCCTCCCAGGGTCTGCGACGGACGTTCCCCGAACATCGCATGGTAATACTGCGAGAACCGCCCGAGCTCGTAGAAGCCCTGCTGCATGGCGACAGCGGCCACGGTCGTCGAGCCCGGCACGCTCTCATGCAGAATGGAATGAACGGCACACAGCCGCTTGTGCCTGAGGAAGCTGACCGGGCCCAAGCCGAACACCTCCTGAAACGCGCGATGGAGGGTGCGGCGCGACACCCCGAGAGCGGCGCAGATCTCCGAGACATGCACCGGGCGCGTGCCGGCCTCGTCGAGATACTCCTCGACCCGGCGGATCAGCCGCCTTGCCGAAGGCAGCCAGCCGGTGTCGTCGGGCGGTAGCGACGACATCACGTTGGCCGCCATGCATTCGACGATCGATCGCTTCCAGAAATCGGCGGTCGAGGGCGTCAGGCCGCTCCTGTAGGTGCGCAGATATGACATGATCCGGACCAGACGATGTGCGGCGATCGCGCCGCTATCGGGGGCCGCCCGGAAATGGTCGCGCCTACGCCAGGTGTCGGGATTGCTCAGCCTCGCTTCGCCGCCGAACAGCGATGCGACCTCGTTGATGTCGAAGCGCATGGCGGCGTAAGCGGATGCACCGTGAAAGATCCCGTCATGCTCGAGCAGCGGCGGAATCACGAGCACGTCGTTGAGGCGCATGTCGAAGGACCAGTGGGTGACGCGCTCTTCGGCCGCGAGCAGCATCCCGATGATCAGCTTGTCGTCGCTGGCGACACGCTGCGTGCGCATGCCGACGCTGAAGGTGCCGATGCTGAGCGAGAAATCGCCGATGCCGACATGGGAGAGCGATCCGCGCAATCGCCCGCGCCCGAGCTGCATGACATCGACGTGCGAGCCGTGAACGGCCTGGTGAAGACCTTCGAAGCCGTCGAGCTTACGCGAATCAACCAGAAGGAATTGGCCCATGGCGCCACCCTGTTACTCAAGCGCGACAATTCTGCGGCAGGCGGCGGCTGAACACCACTACAACGCGAAGTGGGTACGACAGTCGGAGTTCGCGCTTTGAGGTAAATTATCGCCGAATTTGACGCGAGCTGCGCGCCACATGACGCTGTGGATTGAGGAATTTGCGACATGTGTCGTTAAGCCTCACCGATCGGCGCGACGTATTGGCACAAACTGCACATCACGGGCATCCAATCTTCGGATACCATTTGCAACCTAGGCGATTTCGGTGACGTCGCCGTGCGAACCGCGGGGCGGGCTAGGCGGTATTGTGTTGCCGCTCGCTCGAGGGGTGCGCAAAAGAGGATGAAAAGAGGGAGAGATGCTGACGCAAGTCTTCGAAACTCATCTCGCACCTGCGGCGCCAAGAAGAAGAGGGGACCAGACAATGCGTCCAGAATGCCGGGCAATGTGCCCTCGTCGACGCCTGCAGAAGTCCGCGCCGTAGTATCGGGTGGAATACTCGTATCGGAGTTTCCACAATGCTGCGGGCGGATCCGGATCACTGCGAATGGTTGCCAGACGACGTGAAGACCGGCGAGATGGTCTTCATTCCCGGCGGGACCTTCCGTATGGGATCCGAACATCATTATCCCGAGGAGGCGCCGAGCCACCGCGTCTCTGTCGACGGTTTCTGGATCGACCGCACCTCCGTCACCAACCGGCAGTTCAAGCAATTCGTCAACGCGACCGGCCACGTCACCGAGGCGCAGATCGTTCCCGACCCCAAGGACTATCCCGGCGCGCTGAAGGAGATGCTCTACGCCGGCTCGCTGGTGTTCTCGCCGCTGCCGCGCATCACCGATCTCACCGACTGGAGCCAATGGTGGTCCTTCATGCGCGGCGCCAACTGGCGTCATCCTTACGGCCCCGGCAGCAACATCAAGGGCCTCGACGACCATCCGGTCGTGCATGTCTCCTATAGCGATGCAGCCGCCTATGCCCGCTGGGCCGGCAAGGAACTGCCGACGGAAGCGGAATGGGAGTTCGCCGCGCGCGGCGGCCTCGACGGCGAGGAGTTCGCCTGGGGCGATGCGCTGATGCCCGGCGGCAAGCACATGGCCAACATCTGGCAGGGCAATTTCCCCGTCCAGAATCTCGGCGAGGATGGGTTCAAGCGTACCTCGCCGGTCATGGCTTTCCCGCCGAACGGCTACGGCCTCCACGACATGATCGGCAATGTCTGGGAGTGGACCTCGGACTGGTGGTCGTCAAAGCATGCCGCCGACGCCGCAAAGCCCTGCTGCATCCCGAACAATCCGCGTGGCGGCCGCGAGGACGCGAGCTACGACCCGCGCCTGCCGGACATCAGGATCCCGCGCAAGGTTCTAAAGGGCGGCTCGCACCTCTGCGCGCCGAATTACTGCCGCCGCTATCGTCCCGCCGCCCGCCACGCCGAGCCGGTCGATACGTCGACGAGCCACGTCGGGTTCAGGTGTGTGGTTCGAGCAGTCGATCCGAATTCAGTGAGATCACCGACCACAAAGTAGGAGCATCGGAATGAGCCGTGGAATTAGGAGCAAGACCGGGACGGACGCAAATGATGCCATCAATCGTCGCAATCTCCTTCTCGGGACGTCTTCCCTAGTTGCCGCCGCGGCCCTAACATCGGAGGCATTAGCGCAAGCCCAGAAGGCAGCACCAGGCGGCTCGCCGGCAGCGACATCATCCGGTCGCAAGCCGAACATCCTCTTCATCATGGGCGACGACATCGGCTGGTTCAATGTCAGCGCCTACAACATGGGAGTGATGGGCTACCGTACCCCCAACATCGATCGCATCGGCAAGGAGGGGGCGGTATTTACCGACTGGTACGGACAGCAGAGCTGTACCGCAGGCCGCGCCGCCTTCATCACCGGCCAATCGCCTATCCGCACCGGCCTGACGAAAGTTGGTCTTCCCGGCGCCGAGCTCGGCCTGGGACCGCTCGACCCTAGTGTCGCCGATGTGCTCAAGACCTACGGCTACGCCACCGGCCAGTTCGGCAAGAACCATCTTGGTGACCGCGACGAACATCTTCCGACGGCGCATGGCTTCGATGAGTTCTTTGGCAACCTCTATCATCTCAATGCCGAGGAGGAGCCCGAGAATCCCGACTATCCCAAGGACCCGGAGTTCCGGAAGAAATTCGGGCCGCGCGGCGTCATCAAATCAACTGCCGACGGCAAGATCGAGAATACCGGCCCATTGAATGCCAAGCGTATGGAGACCATCGACGAGGAATTTCTTGGCGCGGCCAAAGATTTCATCAACCGACAGCATCGGGCCGACAAGCCCTGGTTCTGCTATTTCAACTCGACGCGCATGCACATTTTCACACATTTGAAGAAGGCGTCGGAAGGAAAGACAGGTCTCGGGACCTACCCTGACGGAATGGTCGAGCACGACGGCATGGTCGGAGAACTGCTCAAGCTTGTGGATGACCTCGGTGTCACCAACAACACCATTGTCGTCTACACCACCGACAATGGCGCCGAGGCATTCACCTGGCCGGACGGTGGCTCAACGCCGTTCAAGGGTGAGAAGGCCACGAACTGGGAAGGCGGCTTCCGCGTCCCGTGCTTGATGCGCTGGCCGGGCGTCATCCAACCGGGCACGATCATCAATGATATCTGTGCCCACGAAGACTTCATCCCGACCTTCGCCGCAGCGAATGGCGATCCGGACCTCGTCGAGAAGGTCAAAAAAGGTTCAATGCTGAACGGCAAGACTTTTAAGGTCTATCTGGACGGTTTCAATCTGATGCCGTTCTTGAAGGGCGACGTAAAAGAATCGCCCCGCAAGGAATTCCTGTACTGGAGTGATGACGGCGACTTGATGGCTCTTCGTCTGCGCGATTGGAAGATCAGCTTCATGGAGCAGCACACGGAAATAGGTCCCAAGACCCCGCTTGGAGTCTGGCAGGGCAATTTCACCAAGCTTCGCGGGCCAAATCTCTACAATTTACGGACAGATCCATTCGAACGTGGGCCCGACAGCATCTATTACGCCGATTGGCAGGCGCACCGCGCATTTATGTTCGTGCCGGCGCAGGCCATTGTCGCGAAGTACATCGAGAGCTTCAAGGAATTTCCACCGCGCGCCAAGGCGGCAAGCTTCACCGTCAGCGACGTCATGGACAAGCTGACGACAACGCCTCCGGGCAAGAACTGACAAAAGCGGCCTACCGGCCGGCTGCGTTCCGGCCGGACGCTTCTCGATGAGACTGGAAGGACATGTCGGATTCCGGAACGGCGCAAACGTCAGGCTTCACAGAGCGAGCGGACACCAAACGCTCGGCCTCCCGCGATGCCGTGCTCGAGCTGAAATCGCGGATCGGAAAGTCCGTGCTTGGCCAGGATCATCTGGTCGAGAGCATGCTGATCGGCCTTCTTGCCAACGGTAATCTTCTGATCGAGAGCCTGCCCGGTCTCGCCAAGACGCGGGCAGTCAAGACGCTGGCAAAGCATCTCGCCGCTGATTTGTCGCGCGTGCAATTCACCCCGGATCTCCTGCCGTCGGACGTGACTGGCGCCGAGATCTACGTCCAGACCGACAAGGGTGGACAGTTTGAATTTCAGAAAGGGCCGATCTTCGCCAATCTTGTGCTCGCCGACGAGATCAACCGCGCTCCGGCCAAGGTGCAGTCCGCGCTGCTCGAGGCCATGGAGGAACGCCAGGTCACGGTTGCAGGCAAGACTTACAAAATGCCGGACCTCTTCATGGTGCTCGCGACCGAAAACCCGATCGAGCAGGAAGGCACCTATTCGCTCCCCGAAGCGCAGCTCGACCGCTTCCTGATGCATGTCGTCATCACTTACCCCGACGAGGCATCCGAGGGCGAGATCATCCGGCTCAATCGCGCCGAGAACGCGCAAGCACCGAAGGATCACACCTCGGAGCCGCCGCCGATCCCGCAACAGGCGATCCTGGACGCACGTGGTGAGATCGACGGCATCTTCGTCTCGGACCTCGTTCAGAAGTACATCGTCGACGTGATCTACGCGACGCGGTTTCCCGGGCGCTATGGCGAACCGCTGAGCAAATGGATCCAGGTCGGCGCCAGCCCGCGCGGCAGCCTGGCGCTCGATCGTTCCGCGCGGACTCGCGCCTGGCTCGATGAATACGATTTCGTGACGCCCGACCACGTGCGCGCGGTGATCCACGACTGCCTGCGCCACCGGATCATCCTCAGCTACGAGGCAGTGTCGCAGGGCGTTACGCCCGATCAGGTGATCGACAAGATTACCGAGCTAGTTGCAGCAGCCTGAGGCCGTCATGACCGAGACATCAGCCAATATGCCAGGTGTCTATGTCGGTCTTCACGAATTGATCGCGCTCGAACATCGCGGACGCAAGGTCTCCTTCCTTCCGCGCCAACCCGTGCATAGCCTTTTGTCCGGCCGCTTTGCGTCCCGCATGCGGGGCCGGGGCCTGAACTTCGAGGAGATCAGGGATTATCGTCCCGGCGACGACGTCCGCTCGATCGACTGGAAGGTGACGGCGCGCCTGCGCAAGCCGCATATCCGAGTCTTCAACGAGGAGCGCGACCGGCAGACGATCCTGGTGGTGGATCAGCGCCTGTCGATGTTCTTCGGCAGCCGGCATGCGATGAAATCGGTGACGGCGGCCGAGGCCGCAGCGATCGGGGCGTGGCGGGTGCTAGGCGTCGGCGATCGCGTCGGCGCCGTCGTGTTCAACGATCGAGACTTCATCGAGGTGACGGCGCGCCGCAGCCGGGCGACCGTGCTCCAGATCCTCGCGGCGGTCGTCACGCACAACCAGGCGCTCGGCGTCGGGCGCGGTCTGGTGTCCGCGCCGGCGATGCTCAACACCGCGCTCGATCATGCAAGGCGTCGGGCACCGCACGATGCCGCCGTGATCATCATCAGCGATTTCGACGGCGCGGACGCTGCAACGCGCGATATGGTCGCCGCGCTGGCGCGGCACAATGACGTCATCGCTGCGTTGGTCCATGATCCCCTGCAAAGCGATCTGCCACCGTCGGCCAGCATGACGGTGACCGATGGCGAGTTGCAGATCCGGCTTGATGTCGGCCGTGACAGCGTCCGCAAGAGCGTAGCGCAGGTCACCCGGGACCGCCTGAAAGGCATCTTCGACTGGACGCACGAGCTCGGAATTCCCGTGCTGCCGCTGAGCGCGGCGGAGGACACCGCTGCGCAGCTTCGGCGTCTTCTTGGTGGTCTGCCGGCCGGTCGTGGCCGCGCGGCCCCGCATAACCAGACGGAGGCGGCTCTTGGCTGAGGCTACATCCGTGACTGCCGACCCGGTGGCCGGCCTGATCGACTTCCCGCTGCCGCGCGAGGTCAGCCTCTGGCCACAGACCTGGGAGGCGAGGCTTGCGATCGCCCTGCTGCTCGCGGCCATCTGCGCTACCGTGTGGCGCGTGGCGCATCTGCGCCGTGTCAACCGCTATCGCCGCGAAGCGCTCGCGGAGCTTGATAGCATCGAGCATGCGCGAAATTCGGTGCCGTCGGAGCTGTTGTCGAAGCTGACCTTGCTGGTGCGGCGCACGGCGCTCGCGGCCTTTCCGCGCGAGCGAGTGGCGCCACTGGTCGGGCCGGCATGGCTGGCCTTCCTCGATCGCAGCTGTGGAGGCGAGGAGTTTTCTCACGGCGTGGGCCAGCTGCTCGCGAGTGGTCCTTATCGGCAGATTCCGCCTGATGGCGCCGAGCTGCAATCGCTGGTCCGTCTCGTGCGCCGCTGGATCAGGGGGCATCATGCTTGAATTCGCCTGGCCATGGTTGCTTCTGCTGTTGCCGCTGCCAGTCCTGGCGTGGTGGCTGCTGCCGCCATACCGGGCGCGGCAGGCCTCGATCCAGGTGCCCTTCTTCGACAGGCTGGCGGCGGCGACCGGGCAGACACCGCAGCGCGGCGCGGTCGTCCTTGAACGCCGCACCGTCCAGATGGTCGCGGCAGTGGCCATCTGGACGCTGCTGGTTGTGGCGCTGGCCCGGCCGCAATGGGTCGGCGAGGCGGTGACGCGCGAGGTCTCCGCGCGCGACCTGATCCTGGCGATCGACATTTCGGGATCGATGGACCAGCGCGATTTCAAAGCGCCGGACGGTACGTCGCTCACCCGTCTCGACGGCGTCAAGCACGTGGTCAGAGACTTCATCGCCCGCCGCAAGGGCGACCGCGTCGCCCTGATCCTGTTCGGCACCATGGCCTATGTGCAGGTGCCATTCACGCAAGACCTCCAGACGGCGCAGCAACTGCTCGATCAGGCGGGGGTCGGCATGGCCGGCCAGCAGACGGCGATCGGCGACACGATCGGTCTTGCCATCAAGACGTTTGCAGCCAGCAGGGCGAAGCAGAAGCTCCTGATCCTCCTGACGGACGGCAACGATACGGCGAGCCGGGTGCCGCCCGAGCACGCCGCCGACATCGCTCGCCAGAACGATGTCACGGTCTACACCATCGGCGTTGGCGATCCCGCAGCCTCGGGCGAGAACCGCGTCGACCTCGCCGTCTTGCAGCATGTCGCGGACGCCACCGGAGGGCACTTTTTTCGCGCCGAGGATGGCGCGCAGTTGCAGGCGATCTATGTCGATATCGATCGCCTCGCGCCGGCCAAGCTTCAGACCTTGTCATGGCGGCCGAAGCTGCCGCTGTTTCAATGGCCGTTCGGCCTGGCCATCGCGATCGGTCTGCTCTTGTGGCTCTGGCTCCTGCTCGGCAGCGAGTGGCGCCGGATGAGGAGCGTCAGCCATGCGTGACGCAGCCACCATGTCCTTCCATCTCTTACGCCCGCTCTGGCTGCTCGCGCTGATCCCGCTTGCTGTCGTGTTTGCGGTGCTGCTTCGCCGGCAAGATGTGCGCGCGCAATGGGGTGGCGTGATCGCGCCGCATCTGCTGACGCATCTCATCGTGCGGCCGGGACAAGGACGCCAAATCAACCCGCTCTATCTCGTCGCCGCCGGCATGATGCTCGGCATCATCGGCCTGTCCGGTCCGACCTGGCGCCGCGAGCTTCCGCCCTTTGTCGAAGACAAGGCACCGTTGATGATTGCGCTCGCAGTCGGATCATCGATGAATGAGACCGATGTGGCGCCCTCGCGCCTCGAACGCGCCAAGCAGAAGATCAGGGATCTGCTGGCGGCCCGCGCGGGCGCCAGGACCGGGCTCGTGGCCTTTGCCGGCACCGCGCATCTGGTGATGCCGCCGACCGACGACCGGTCCGTGATCGAGCCGTTTCTGGCCGCGCTTGAGCCAGGGCTAATGCCGGCGGATGGCAAGAACGTTGCGGGTGCGGTCGCGCTGGCGGCCGACGCGCTGGCGGCCGAACCGGTCCCCGGAACGGTCCTGCTGGTCGCGGACGATCTCGGGACCGCGGATGCGGCCGCCGTGCGGCAGGCAGCCGGACGCAATGGTCTCGTCATATTCGCGGTCAGCCCGGATTCATCGGCGCTGCCCGCTGGCGCGGACGTCATTCGGGTCAGCATCGACGGCTCGGACATCGTGCGACTGGAGCGCCGGATCGAAACGCGCTTTCAGGCCGCCCAGGGCGATGCGTTCGGCACGCAATGGCGGGATGAGGGCTATTGGCTGCTGCCGCCGCTGGCCCTGTTGAGTCTTCTCTGGTTCCGGCGCGGTACGACGGTGGCGTGGGTCCTGGCTCTCTTCATCGTGACGCACGCCAGCGCTTCGAGAGCCGAGGAGACATCGCGCTTTACTAATCTTTGGCTGACGCCGGATCAACAGGGACGGCTTGCATTTGACCGTGGCGACTATGCCGCCGCGAAAACGACGTTTGCCGATCCAATGTGGCGCGGCATCTCGGCTTACCGCGCATACGATTTTCTCGCCGCTGCCGAGGAATTCTCGCGCGTCGACACGCTGGAGGGAAAATTCGCGCTGGGCAACGCGCAGGCGCAGAACCACGCTTATGAGAAAGCGCTCAAGACCTATGACGAGGTGCTCAAGGCGCAACCCGGCAACGCCGCCGCGAAGACGAACCGCGCCATCGTTCAGGCGGCGCTGGATGCGCGTGAAGCCAAGCGCCGCAAGCAGGAGCAGGATGACCCTGCACCTCCGGATGAGAAGGCCGACGAGATGCGCGTCGATCCCAATCAGAAAGGCGGAAAGAAGATCACGGTCACACCGCAGGACGTCACCACTGCCGGCGCCGCCGAGGCCTGGATGCGTCAGGTCCAGACCTCACCTGCGGATTTCCTCAAACTCAAATTCGCGATCCAGGCGGCCGCTCCAGCCCAGGGGAGGGTGTCGCAGTGAGAGTTTGGATCGGCTTCATCGCCTTGCTGCTCGGCGGCGCGCTCCCGTCGCAGGCTGTGTATGCGCAGCAATCAGTGGCGCTCGAGCCGATCGTGCAGGTGACGATCGCCCCGCCGCGAGTCGTGGTTGGGCAGAAAACCACGTTGAGTGTCCTGGTCCTGGCGCCGAACTACATGACGTCGCCGCCCGAACTGCCGGATTTTCAGGTGCGCAACGCGGTGACACGACAATTGCAGAGCGTCAACACCAGCGAGCAGCGCGATGGCGTGCCCTATGCCGGTGTGCGGTTTGAATACGCGATCTCGCCGCAGGAGCCGGGGTCCTACGCCGTCGCCAACCAGATCGTCAGGATCAAATATGCGGCCGAGCCGCCAGCCACCCGTGAGGTGGCTGTCGCGCTGCCACGCGTGTCATTCGAAGCATTCATTCCGGATGCGGCGAGCGCGCTTCGCCCGTTCGTATCGGCCAACAGCCTGACCGCCGAGCAGGACGTCAAGCGTTCGTCTGACCCGCTCAAGGCCGGTGACGCCGTGACACGAACCATCACGATCCGGGCGGAAGGCACGCCGGCGATGCTGCTGCCGCCTCAGCAATTCCCGTCTGTCGATGGCTTGAAGCTTTATCCGGCGCAGCCGAAGCTCGAGGACAAGGTCGACGGGCGCTCCGACGTCATGACGTCGACCCGCGTCGATTCCGCAACGTATATGGTGGAGCGGGCAAGTGACTATTCGCTGCCGTCCATCGATATTGGTTGGTGGAATGTCGGCAGCGGCAAGGTCGATCAGGTTCATCTCGAGGCCGTGCCGCTCAAGGGAACCGTGACTTCGGCGGTGGCGGGTCCAGCTTCTTCGAACCAATCAGCTCGGCGGTGGACGTGGGATAGCGTCGTCGACTTTATCTTCGACCACTGGCTGACGGCCCTGCTCTTGGTGGCCGTCACCGCCGGGTTCGCTTGGTTTGCTCCTCGTGTGACCCGCCGCGTTGCGGGCAATCTTCATCGTCGGCACCAGGCCTATCTTCAGTCGGAGGCGTTTGCCTTCAGCCGGTTGCGCCGCGCGATCCGCCATCGCGACTCAAAAGCGTCTTATTTTGCACTGCTTGAATGGCTGCCGCATCTCAACGCGACGCAACCTCCAATTTCGGCCGGAGCTTTCAAGGCCGCCGCACGCGATCCGGAGCTGGATCTCCAGCTTGATGCGATCGAGAGCGAGTTGTTCGGAAATCGGGGCAATCCGGCTCATTGGTCTCCACGCCGGCTGCTCCACCAATTGGTCGCCGCCCGCCGCAAGCTGCGCCCGCGCGCCGGAAGCCGGGCCACGACAAGTCTGCCCCCGCATTTGAACCCGGTCGGGACCCCGAAGGTCACCGCGTATGGAAAACCCGCGAGATAAGCAAAGCACAGGAGGCCACTCAGACGGAACGGACGATCTAGATTCGCCCTCATCCACGCCAACCAACATCGAATAAGTCAGGGAGCGTCGAATG
The DNA here is from genome assembly GCF_055811795.1 of Bradyrhizobium sp. MI1.7. Lineage (NCBI taxonomy): Bacteria > Pseudomonadati > Pseudomonadota > Alphaproteobacteria > Hyphomicrobiales > Nitrobacteraceae > Bradyrhizobium > Bradyrhizobium sp. MI1.7. The sequence continues at coordinate 141,975 of NZ_JBVVPO010000015.1, read as the reverse complement.
ACCAACGAGACGAAGAAGCAGAATAATGCCGTTGTTGATTCCACCTGTAGCGACCATTCGGCGATTCATCGCCGCGCCGTGTTGCTTGGCACATCGTCGATCGTCGCAACAGCGGCGCTGACATCGCAGGCACTGGCGCAGGCTCAGAAGGCGGCTCCTTCGGCGGCGCCGGCTGCGGCGCCCGCCGCGGGCCGCAAGCCCAACATTCTCGTCATCTTCGGTGACGACATCGGCATCCCGCAGATCAGCGCCTACACCATGGGCATGATGGGATATCGCACGCCCAACATCGACCGCATCGCGAATGAAGGGGCGATCTTCACCGACGCCTACGGCCAGCAGAGCTGCACAGCCGGTCGTGCCTCCTTCATCCTGGGGCAGGAACCGTTCCGGACCGGCCTTCTCACGATCGGTATGCCGGGCGACCCCCACGGCATCCAGGATTGGATGCCGACGATTGCCGACGCCATGAAGACCCAGGGCTATGCCACCGGGCAGTTTGGCAAGAACCATCTGGGCGACCGCGACGAGCATTTGCCGACGAAGCATGGCTTCGATGAGTTTTTCGGCAATCTCTACCACCTCAACGCGGAGGAGGAGCCGGAAGGGTACTTCTATCCCAAGGATCCGAACTTCCGGAAGCAGTATGGTCCGCGTGGCGTCATCAAATCATCGGCGGACGGAAAGATCGAAGATACTGGACCGCTGAATACCGCGCGCATGCCGACGGTCGACGAGGAGTTCCTGGGCGCAGCCAAGGACTTCATCGGCCGTCAGGCCAAGGCCGACAAGCCGTTTTTCGTCTGGTTCAACTCGACGCGCATGCACGTGTTCACGCATCTGAAGAAGGAGTCGCTCGGCAAGACCGGCAAGGGCATCCACGCCGACGGCATGGTGGAGCACGACGGGATGGTCGGGGAGTTGCTCAAGCAACTCGATGACCTCGGCATCGCCGAGAACACGATCGTTCTCTATACGACCGACAACGGCGCCGAAATCGCGCTTTGGCCGGACGGAGCCATGACCCCCTTCCATGGCGAGAAGGGCACCACATGGGAAGGCGGCATGCGCATTCCCATGATGGTGCGCTGGCCCGGCGTGGTGAAGCCCGGCACCCAGTACAACGACATTATCTCGCTGATCGACTGGTTCCCGACCCTCTGTGCAGCGGCGGGGATCCCCGACGTCAAGGAGAAGATGAAGACGGGATTTGCAGGTGCAGGCGGGAAGAACTTCAAGGTTCATCTCGACGGCTACAACTTCATGCCGTTCCTCAAAGGCGAGGCCAAGCAAGGACCACGCGAGGCGATCTATTACTTCGATCAGGGCGGCAACCTCAATGCCATCCGGTGGAACGACTGGAAGCTGAGCTTTGCCTCGTCGAAGGGAAACATCGCAACAGGCACGCGTGAGGTTACGGCCTGGTCGCTGATCACCAATCTGCGCATGGATCCATATGAGCGTGGCTTGGAGGAGGGCGGCGAGGCGATGAAATTCCTCGCCCAGAACATGTGGCTCATCGTGCCGGTGCAGGGCAAGATCAAGGAGTTCTTCTCCGATTTCGATCAGTTCCCCTATCAGGAAGGCAGTTCGCTGAACGCGGGCAGCATCAACTACGGAATGCTCCGGCAGCAAGCGGCGCTGAAGCGGCTCAACGAGCTTGAAACCCTGAAGCCGCAATAGCAACGGGCAGAAAGGACAAGTGTGCTGATGGTTAGGGTTTACGCTGTGCTGCCTGCATGTCTCGCAGCCATCTCCGTTGCGGTGGCGCAGCCGGCGGATCCCTTGCCATCGTGGAACGATGGCGCGGCGAAAAAGGCGATTTCCGATTTCGTCGCGCGCGTCACGACGCAAGGCGGAACGGACTTTGTGCCGCCCGCCGAGCGCATTGCCGTGTTCGATTTCATCAACGAAGCAAGAACAATGTGAGAAACCAAGATGCTTGAACATATGCGCGTTTTTCGGTTGACGACCTGCTTGCTGGCGCTGGCCACCGGCGCTTCTCTTCCGATCGGGGCTGCGGCGGCGGCGCCGCTTCAGCCTGCCGCCATTCACTGGGACGCCGCCACATCGTCTGATCTCATCGAAGTGCGCGCGGCCGTTCGTCGCGGCGGAGCTGCCATGGGTCCGCGCGGTGGGGCCGTGGTTCACCGCGGCGGCGCCGTGGTCGGGCCTCGCGGCGCGGCCTATCGCGGCGGCACCGTGGTGCGCGGACCGCGCGGCAACGTTGCAGTTCGCCGAACCACGGCCGTGGCGGGACGCGGCGGCTGGGCGCGGCCCGGCTGGTACGGTTGGCCGAGGGGCGGTGCCATTGCGGCGGGCGCCGCGATCGGTTTCGTGACAGCGGCCACGGCTGCTGCCTGGGCAGGTGCTGCGCCTGCGCCCGGCATGTGCTGGTACTACACCGATCCGTCCCGGACCCAGGGCTTTTGGGATTACTGCCAGTGATGGTGGGGCGCCGATCGATGTGATGCTCGCCTGCGAAGGCCAACCGGGGTCGGACGCTTACCGGCCCGGTTCCCATCTCCGGACACGATACGCGTCCGATCCCCAATGGTGGGTGGAACGATCAACAAAGTGCTGGATGGAGGTTTAGAAATGCAGCCTGGTCGCGCGCGTCTACGGGCCGAGCAAAGCCGCGATGACCGGAGCAAGGAAGCCGCCGCCACTGGAGCCGATGCAATGATGAACGGGACAACGCGTCGGATTTTTGTCGCCGGCTTCCGGTTTCGAACGCGAGGATCAGCGATGAAATTGAGATATGTCTTTTGGGGATTGCAGGGGATACTTATCTGCACAGGTGCGGCCTTGGCGCAGGTTTCAAACACAATTCCCGTCACGGTCGACAATTTCATCCGTGCGGAATCCGATCTCTATCTCAGCGTCGTCGCGATTAAAGAAGGCGGCTTCGGCAGGTTCGAGCACCATCGTGAACTGTCACCGATTGATGCCCAGACCATCGTCCGGATGAACCGCGACACACTCTACTCGGCGGCTGTGTTCGATCTCGATGCCGGCCCCGTAACGGTTACGCTGCCGGACGCGGGCAAGCGTTTCATGTCTCTTCAGCTTATCAGTCAGGATGAGTATTCACCGCCTGCGCTCTATGGCGCCGGCAAGCACACCATCACCAAGAGGCAGATCGGAACGCGTTATGTGCTTGTCGGCGTACGAACGCTGGTCGATCCCAACGACGCCGCCGACGTGAAGAAGGTTCATGCGCTCCAGGACGCGATCAAAGTCGACCAGCCCGGAGGGCCGGGCACGTTCGAGGTACCGAAATGGGACCCGGTCAGCCAGAAAAAAGTTCGCGACGCGTTGATCGTTCTGGCCACAACGCTCACCGACACCAGCCGCTCCTTCGGCACCAAAGATCAGGTCGATCCGGTCCAGCGTCTCATCTCGGCAGCGGCGACGTGGGGCGGCAATCCGCGGAAAGATGCCATCTATCTCAATTACACGCCGCCGAAGAACGATGGAAACTCGATATACAAGCTCAGCGTCAAGGATGTGCCCATCGACGGCTTCTGGTCGATCAGTCTCTACAACGCTGACGGCTATTATCAGAAGAATCCGTATGAGGCTTATTCGCTCAACAACATCACATCGAAGAAAAATGCGGATGGATCGGTTAGCGTTCAATTCGGCGGCTGCGACGGCACGATTCCCAACTGCCTGCCGATCATGAGCGGCTGGAGCTACACGGTGCGGCTCTATCACCCGCGTCCCGAAATCTTGAACGGCAAGTGGAAATTCCCGGAGCCGCAGCCGGCGAGCTAGAGGATCGACCATGAGCGGCTACGACATCTTCGCTTGGATCGTGCTCATCATTCTCGTCGTGAGCGCGATCGGCGTGGTCTGCATCGCCGGCTGGTTGCCGGGACACATCGCGAAGTCCCGCAACCATCCTTACGCGCAGGCGGTGACGGTCGCGGGCTGGATTACGTTGTTCTTCGGCTTCGCGTTGTGGCCGATTGCCTTGATCTGGGCCTATGTTGACGTACCCTCGCGCAAGGCGGGAGACGCGTGATGGCGGTCGCGATCCTCAACATCTATCTGCTGCTGCTGTTCCTGCTGGTGCGCTTCAAGGTCGTACCTTTCAACACCTTTTGGAAGGCTTCGCCGTTCATCGTTCTGGTGCTCGTGATGTTCGGGCTTCTGGTTCCGATGGGCTGGGGTGCGCCGCAAGGTAACGCGCTGGTGGTACGCAATGCCGTATCGATCGTACCCGACGTGGCGGGTGAGGTGATAGACGTGCCGGTGGTGGCGAACACTCCGCTCAAGACCGGAGACGTGCTGTTCAAGATCGATCCGACGCCCTACGCGGCTCAGGTCAAGGCCGTCGAGGCCCAGTTCAAGCTTGCCAAGACGCGCCTGGGCCAGATGACGCAGCTCTACGAGCGCGACGCCGGCCGCGGCTTCGACGTCGAGCAGCGCCAATCGGAGGTCGACCAGCTTGGCGGTCAGTTGGAGTCGGCACAGTGGAATCTCGACAAGACGGTCGTGCGCGCACCGACCGACGGCTATGTCACCAACCTTGCGCTGCGCAAGGGTGCCCGGGTGGCGAACCTGCCGCTGTCGCCGGTGATGGCGGTCATTGATACTTCCAATACGATCATCGGCGTCGAGATCAACCAGATCGACGCCCGCTACGTCGCACCCGGACAGGACGTCGAAGCCACGTTCAAGTTCGCGCCCGGGCGGATCTACACTGGCAAGGTCGAAAGCGTGCTTCAGGCGATCGCGACCGGGCAGGCGCAGACCTCGGGTACGGCGGTGCTGCCAAAGGCGATCGAGGCGGCCCCCTTCATCGTTCGGGTCAAGCTCGACGATGCTGCCTTCGCCGACCGCCTGCCAGCCGGCAGCGCCGGAACGGCGGCGATCTATACTGACCATCTGAAGCCGACCCACATCGTCCGTCGCGTGGTCCTGCGCCAGCTTGCGATCCTCAACTACGTCAACCCGTTCTAGAGAGGAGCCGCCGATGAAAAAGACGATCATTGGAGCAGCTATCGCAATAGCTCTCGCGGTGTCGGGCACACACGCCCAGAGCATTTCACCGGACGAACTGAACAGCCGCAGCATCCAGCGCCGCGCCATAGAGGCCGTGATCTGGGGGATGCCGGCGGTCAACTACGACTTGATGCTCCAGGAAATGTTCGCGAAGACGGAAGGAAAGGTAGGGCAGGCGATCTATTGGGGGCGGCCGCTGGATTGGCACAACCAAACCCTGACCCCGAATCCCGACGCGCTCTATTTCATGGTGTTCTTCAACACGAAGGACGGTCCGGTCGTGCTCGACCTGCCGCCCGGCGACAATGACGGCTCGTTCAACGGCAACATCGTGACGGTCTGGCAGATGCCGCTCGAAGACGCCGGGCTTCTCGGTGCCGACAAGGGAAGGGGGGGAAAATATCTGGTTCTGCCGCCGGGGTATTCAGGCAAACCGCCGGACGGATACGTCACACTGCAATCCGATACGTTCGGCGGATACATGCTGTTCCGATCAAATCTCAGGAGCCACGGCCCCGCCGACGTCGCGACGTCCATCGCCTACGGCAAGCGGCTCAAGGTGTATCCGCTGGCGCAAGCCGAAAATCCTCCTGCGACCGTTTTCACCGACGTCAAGGACGTCAACTACGATTCGACCATCCGCTATGACGAGAGCTTCTTCGAGCATCTTGATCGCATGGTGCAGAGCGAGCCATGGCTGCAGCGCGATCGGGCGATGATCGATCAGCTCAAGACGCTCGGTATAGAGAAGGGAAAGCCGTTCCAACCGGCTGATGCGACCAAGACCCTGCTGGCGTCTGCGGCACGTGAGGCGAGGGCTCTGCTGGAAGCGAAATACGACGCCGGCCTGCCACCATTCTTCTCGACGACGAGCCGCTGGACCTTTCCCGCGCCGCCAGATCTGATCAAAGCGGCGCAAGAAGGTTATGCGGATCCGGAACAGTATCCGGTCGATCAGCGTGGCATGGCCTACAGCTACGCTTATATCGGCATCAAGCGCCTCGGTTCGGGGCAGTTCTACCTGATCTCGATCCGGGACAAGGACGGCCAATCGTTCGAGGGTGGCCAGTCCTATCGGCTGACCGTGCCGGCCAATCCGCCGGTCGAGCAATATTGGTCCGTCACTGCGTATGACCGGCAGACCCATGCGCTGATCAAGAACATGTCGCGCGCCAGCCGCTCCTCGCAGATTCCCGAGTTGCAGAAGAACGCGGATGGCTCGGTCGATATCTATTTTGGCCCGGCGGCGCCGGCGGGCAAGGAATCGAACTGGGTGCCGACCGACCCGAACCGCAAGTTCGAGTTGATGTTCCGCGTCTATGCGCCGACCAAGGCGCTTTTCGACCACAGCTGGAAGCTGTCTGACGTCGAGCGGATCGCAGCGACTGTGGGAGGTGCGACGAAGAACTAGATCGCTGGGAGATGAGAAGCACAGTTTTTAGGATGGAATGAAGGGACTCGACGTGACGGGACACATTCGCAAAGTCGGGCTCGCGACGGTATTGGCGATGGCGAGCTTCGCCGCTCAGCCTGCGCTCGCGGCTTCAGGCGGCGTGAGCTTCTGGCTTCCGGGCATCTTCGGCAGCTTGGCCGCCGTTCCCGTAACGCCTGGATGGGCCTATTCGACGATCTACATTCACCTCAACGAAAAGGCCGGAGGAGGGCAGAACTTCGTCACTAGCGGCGGCATACCCGGCTCGGTGACCGCCGGCCTCAACGCACATGCCGACGCGTTCGTCATGGGCATCACCTACACCTCGCCGATGCCGGTGCTGGGCGGCCAAGCCGGCTTCACCGTGCTCACCGCGCCCGGCAACATTGGCGCCGGCATCGATGCGACGCTGACCGGTCCGCGCGGCAATACGATCTCGGGCAGCGCCACCGACAACCGCACGACGCTGACCGACGTGTTCTACCAGGGCACGCTGAAATGGAATCAGGGCGTCCACAACGAGCTGGTCTACATCACCGGCAACATCCCGAGCGGCACCTATGATTCCAGCCGGCTCGCCAATCTGAGTTTTGGCTTCCCCGCGATCGACGTCGGTGCCGGCTACACCTATCTCGATCCGAAGAGCGGCCACGAATTCTCGATCGTCGGCGGGCTCACCTATAGTTTCATGAACGGGGCCCTCCAGTATCAGAACGGCATGGATTTTCATGTCGACTGGGCAGCCTCACAGTTCGTCAGCAAGAACGTTCACATCGGCATCGCCGGTTATTTCTTCCAGCAGATCACCGACGATAGCGGTCCCGGCGCCAAGCTCGGTGGCTTCCGCGGCCAGGCGGTCGGCATCGGTCCGCAGATCGGCTTCATGATCCCGATGTCCGACGGCTACCAGGGCTATCTCAATATCCGAGGCTACAAGGACCTTGAGACCGAGAACCGGCCGAACAGCTGGTCGACCTGGGTTACTTTCTCGGTCTCGCCGTCGGCGCCCGCGCCGGCGGCGACGAAGCCCATCGTGCGAAAATACTGATGGAGGCGTTCAGGCAGCTCCGATGACAGGAGAGAAGACCAGCAAGCGCGTATTTCGCATTGGCTTTCAGACATCGATCATCACGGTGTTCGTGGGCGTGGTGTTGCTTGTGGGCCTGACGCTGGTCTATCTCAGCTTCGAACGCGTGACCGCCATCACCAGGACGGCCGCCTCTGGCTTCATCGAGAAGGTGGCACAGCTTGGCGCCGATCACATCGACGAGCAGTTCAAGAATGTCCGCGACAATCTCGACATACTGTCCGGCCTGCCGCCGATCCAGGAGGCCGACATCGCGGACAATACGCGGCTCTACAGCCTGATGGCGGCGATGCTGCGCAACAACCCGCAGCTCTTCAATCTCTATGTCGGCTACGAGGACGGCTCGTTCATCGAGATGGACGTGATCGACCGCGCCCAGCCGGCGTTCCGAAAGGGTTTGAATGTCGATGAGGATGCTGCCTTCCGCCTGGTCGTGATCTCGCGCACGGCGGGGGCCGCGCCTGTCACGCAGTTTCTCTCCGAAAACCTCATTCAGGTTGCCGAGGTCGCCGGACCCGCGAGCTACGATCCGCGGCAGCGGCCCTGGTATGTCGAGGCGTTCAAGAACGACAAGACGCTGTTGACCGGTCCTTACGTCTTCTACGCCACGGGCGAGCCGGGCTACACGCTGCGGACGCCATTGAGGGAAGGGCGCCGCGGCGTTATTGCGGGTGATTTGCTGCTGAACCGGTTCGAGGACATGCTGGCGGCGCAGAAGCTCGGCCAATCAGGGCTGGCGTTCCTGTTCAACGATGCCGGGCGCATCGTCGGCCATCCCGAGATGAACCGCCTGATGGCAGAGATCCCGGAGCGGCAGGACGACCTGCCACAGATCGGCGCGCTCAGGCTGCCCGCGCTCGTGCCGGTCATCCGCTCCTGGCGGGATGGCGGGGCGGCCCAGCAGTTCTTTGCGGACGCGTCGGGCCGAACCTATGTCGCGGCGGTTCACAGGCTCGAGACGGCCGGCTCGGCCAATATCCGGATGGCGATGGTCGCGCCGCTCGACGAGTTCTATGCGCAGATCATCGACGAGCGCCGTACGCTGTTCGCGCTTGCGCTGGCCTTTGTCGGCGCCACGCTTCCGTTCGCGTTCTGGCTTGGATCGCTAATGGCGCGGCCGCTGCGCAAGCTGGCCGACGAGACCGACGCGATCCAGCGGTTCGAGATCACCGAGCGGCCGCGCGTCCATTCCGTCATCGCCGAGGTCGAGGAGCTTGGCCGCTCGGTGTTCACCATGCGCAGCGTGGTACGCAGCTTTGCGAGCTTCATCCCGCGCCAGATCGTGCGGCAGCTGATCGAGACCGGCTCTTCGCTCAGCCTCGGCGGCTCCAGGCGTGAGGTCACGGTGCTGTTCACCGACGTCACCGATTTTACCGCCAAGACGGAGCGCGCCGACCCGTCGCAGGTGATGATCCACACCTCGCGCTATTTCGCGGTGCTGTCGGATGAGATCATGCGGCACCAGGGCACGGTCGACAAATATATCGGCGACGCCGTGATGGCATTCTGGAACGCGCCGGCCGACGATCCCGACCACACCGTCAATGCCTGCCGCGCCATCCTGGCATGCCTTGCGGCCAACGAAGCGCTCAACAAGGAGTTTCGCCGCGAGGGCTGGCCGCCCTACGACACCCGCTTTGGCCTGCATGTCGGCGACGCCGTGGTCGGCAACATCGGCTCGAGCGACCGGATGAACTACACCGCGCTGGGCGCCACCATCAACCTGGCGTCGCGGTTGGAGGGACTGAACAAGAATTACGGCACGCGCGTGCTGGTCAGCGCGGCGGTCCGCGCCAGCGTCGGCGATAAGTTCCTGTTCCGCAGCGTCGACAGTATCACGCCCAAGGGATTTGCCGACGCGATCGAAGTCAGTGAGCTCCGCGGCGAGCTGGCGCACGCCGATGAAGCCGAGGTTGCGATGTGTCGACGCTGGGATGAAGTCTTTGCGGCGATCGCGCAGGACGGCGCGGCCGAGACGACGCGGGTCCGGCTGTCGGCCTTCCTGCACGACTATCCCAAGGATAGCGTCGCGCTATTTCATGCCCAGCGATTTCGGTCCGCGGCCCGGAATGCGGGAGCGGCGGCATGAACATCTTCGGTGTCAATCGCCGGCAGTTGCTGCGGCACGGCGCGGCGCTGGCGGCCGCGTCAATGCACGCGGCGCCAGCCATTGCGCAGGCGCGCAGCAGAATTCGGCTCGGTTATCTCCACGTGGTCGCCGTGGACGGACACATCTGGACCGGGCTCGATCGCGGCTCGTTCGACCGCGAGGGGATCGATTTCGAATTGCACGAGTTCAACACCGGACCTGAGGTGTTCGAGGCGATGGCGCGGGGTGAGCTCGACGTCCTCTCGGCCGGCGGCGTCATCTCCAACTATCTGGCGCTCGGCCGCGGCCGGGGCTTTCTCATCAACGACATTGAGGTCGCGACCGCGCAGCTCTGGGTCCGGCCGACGCTCGGCGTCAAGGGGATGGCCGATCTCAGGGGCAAGCGGATCGCGACGACGATGAAGACCACGGCTCACATTTTTCTCGATCGCGCGCTGCGGGCCAACAACGTCAACCCGTCCGAGGTCGAGATCGTCAACGGCAGCATGGCCGCCGCCGTCAAGGCGTTCATTGCCGGCGAGGTGCCGGCCGTTGCGCTCTGGGTGCCGTTCAACATTGCCGTCCGCGAGGCGTTGCCGGATGCGGTCAAGCTGGTGGACGCCTCCGCCTTCTACCCGCAATCCGCCGTGCTCGGCGGCTGGACCGCGCGGATGGATTTTTATGCGGGGAACAGGGACGTGCTGGCCCGGATCATCCGCGCCTGGGCGGAAGCGAACGACCACATGGTGCGCAACCCAGCGGCCGCAGCGGAGGCGCTCCAGACACATTACGGGCAGTCGCGTCCCGCCGACATCGCGGAAGCCTTCAAGGCCCAGAAGCTCTATTCCTCGCGCGAATGGAAGCGGCTGTATTCCGACGGGACCGTCGTGAAATGGCGCCAGCAGGTCAGTGACTTCTTCATGACGGATGCCGGCGTCACCACACCCGTGCGGGCCGCAGACTATTTCGACACGCAGCTCTACCTTGCAACCGTCGCCTGAACTTCCAGGGGCACAGGCTCGCACGGACACTCCCTTCGGGCCATGCATCGGCCTGCCCAGCGTCCAGATCATATTTCAATGTGTTTTCAATATCCTGCGCCCGCATTCTAATGTAGCCGCGGCACCACTTCGCCCCAGCGCAGAATCGCACTCAAGCAGTTGTGTGTGTCGGGCGCGGTCGCGTCATGAGGGCGACGCCAATTCGACCCAATTCAAATCGAGCTTGGCAGGCGCCGGATCCTTACGGAGGTGATTCCAATGCCAGACGTCCTCGACCGTTCCGAAATGGCCCCCTCGATTCTGCCGGCGGACGTTCCCGAGCTCAGCGATGATGAATGCCTGGCCTGCCTCGCGCGCGCCGTCGAGGCGCACGATTCGGCGCGGCTCGACGAAGTCGCCGCATTGATCGGCCGCCTCGCAGTCACGATCGAATAGCTCATCGATCACCTTGACGCCTCGGGTTGCGCAGCCTGGTCCGCCGGGCCAACGGACGTGTTGCGTTTTCGCGGAGCCTGTTCCAAAGATGCCGCCGAATTTCGTCCGCGGCATCGTCCGCATTGCAGGGTCCGCAAATGTCCGGTTTCTCGACCGCGCGCCTAAAAATGGTCGATGGCCAGGTGCGCACCAATGACGTCACCGATCGCCGCATTCTCGACGCGATGCTCACAGTTCCGCGCGAGGCGTTCGTGCCGGTTGCCAGGCAGGCATTGGCCTATCTCGACCTCGATCTCGACGTGAGCGAAGGCGGGGCCAAGCGGTTCCTGATCAAGCCGCAGCTGACCGGCAAGCTGCTCCAGGCCGCCGAAATCGGCGAGGGGGACAACGTGCTGGTGGTCGGCTGCGCCACGGGCTACCTCGCCGCGCTGACGGCTACGCTCGCCCGTCAGGTCACCGCGACGGAATGTGATTCGGCCCTGGCCGCGAAGGCCAAGGATGCTTGCGCCAGTCTCGCCAACGTCACGTGCAAGGCCGCAGCCTGCGCCGAAGGGGATCCCTCTGCCGCTCCCTATGACGTCATTATCCTCAACGGCGCCTTCGAGGTGACGCCAGAGGCGCTGCTCGGGCAGCTCAAGGAGGGCGGGCGCCTCGTGGGGGTGTCGGCCCAATCCACGCCCCCCCGGGCCGTGATCGTGACCCATACCCACGGTGAATTCGGCCATCGGGCGCTGTTCGATGCCGCAGCTCCGGTCCTTCCCGGGTTGGAACGGGCCGCCGCTTTCGTCTTCTGAAGTCCCGATTGAGGGCTTTGGCCCGTTAAAATCCCGTTCTGAATCAGAAGTGTGGCCCGGATGCTGCACGTGAAGAGTTTCCACCGGGAACTACCTTCAGGTGGTTCCGTTGCGCCAATTGGCGGCCTATGTTGCTGAGGGGCAACGACTCCACTCGGTAGACGGTATCCTAGCTCGCGGGCACGAGCGGGGCGTTAGAATGAACGGAATTTAAGGGATGCATGGGGTGAAGCTCTTCACCGGAGCTGCGGTTTCGGTCCTGCTGCTGGCGCTTGCCGGGCCGACGCCTGCCTTGGCGGACACGATCGAGGCCGCCTTGGTGCGCGCCTATCAGAACAATCCGCAGCTCAACGCACAGCGCGCCCAGGTGCGCTCGACCGACGAGAACGTGCCTCAGGCGTTGTCGGGCTATCGCCCCAGGGTCGCGCTGACGGCGAACGGCGGCTATCAATATCAGGATACGTTGAGTTCGCCGGGGCCGGGTAACACACCAATCAACGGGCCCAGCGTGCCGCGCAGCGTGGGTGTGACCGTCACGCAGACGCTCTATAACGGCAACATCACCGGCAACAGGACGCGCGCCGCCGAGAGCCAGGTTTCCGGCTCCCGCGAAGCGCTGCGCAGCCTGGATCAGAGCGTGCTGCTTCAGGGCGCTTCGATCTACATGGACTATCTGCGCGATGCGGCTACGCTCGAAGTCCAGCGCAGCAACGTGCGCGTGCTCGAGCAGACGCTGAAGCAGACGCGTGATCGCTTCAACGTCGGCGAAGTGACGCGCACCGACGTTGCGCAATCGGAAGCGCAGCTGGCGGCTGGCAAGACGCAGGCCCTCACGGCCGAAGCAAATCTCACCACGACGCGCGCGAACTTCCGCCGCATCATCGGCAACGAGCCGACGAACCTCGCGCCCGGTTCGCCGGTGGATCGTTTCTTGCCCGCAAGCCTCGCCGGGGCAGTCGAGCTCGGCCTGATCGAACATCCCAACGTCACGGCCGCGATGTTCGGCATCGACGTCAACTTTCTGCAGGTCAAGGTCGCCGAAGGCGCGCTGCTGCCGACGATCGCGTTGCAGGTGGGGGCCACGCAGGGGAACGAACAGTCCTTGATTCAATACAGGTCGTTCAACGCGTCCGCCATCGCCCAGGCCAATTGGCAGCTCTACGATGGCGGCAATTCATATTCGCTGATCCGCCAGTCCAAGGAAAACCTGGCGCAGCAGCGTCTCAACCTCGAAACCACCCGCGACCAGACCCGCGCGACGGTCGTGCAGTGGTGGGGTTCGCTGCAGGCCGGCAAGGCCCAGGTGCAGTCCGCGCAGGCGCAGGTCACGGCGTCCGAGATCGCGCTGAACGGCGTGCGCGAAGAAGCCAAGGCTGGTCAGCGTACCACCCTCGACGTGCTCAACGCGCAGCAGGCGCTGGTCAACGCGCGAGTCGCGCTGGTGACCGCACAGCACGACCGCGTGGTCGCGTCCTATCAGGTTCTGGCCGCCATCGGCCGTCTGTCGCCGCAGGTCCTCGGCCTTGCGACCACGGTTTATGATGCGAGCGTTCACTACCATCAGGTCCGCGACAGCTGGGCCGGCGTGCGCACGCCTGACGGACGCTAAGGTCCGTAGTCATCCGGTCGGCCTCGCAAACAGCCGAGGCCGACTGGTGCTTTGCTTGCAATCATCAAAATCCCTGACATAGCCTTGCCAAGAAGATGCGGGTCGATTCGCCCGGCACCTGATGTCGTGTGCGTAAAGGCTTGAGTGCCGAGGGCAGAGGCGCACCTCCGCACGTTGAGCCGTGAACTGGGGACAAGTCGGGCTGCCGCGACGAAAATGTCGGGGCGTCCGTTGCGGAACCGGCCAATCCTGTCGTGCTTGGTGTAAAACAACGCATGCGAGGGCGTTGATGATGTGGAGTCGGAGATGACGCAGCCTGCAAAGGTCACAGAACCCTCGATGGAGGAGATTCTGGCCTCGATCCGGCGCATCATTGCCGACGATGAGGCCAAGCCGCCGCCGGCCGAAGTTGCCAAGCCAGCGCCCGCTGCAGCTGCGCCGAAGCCGTCAGCCATGAACGACATTCCGCCATCCAAGGTCGCTCCCGCAAAACCTGCCGCCGAGAAGCCCGCGCCGCCGCCGGTTGCGAAGCCGGCTCCAGCGCCGCCGCCGCCCGCACCTGCGGCGGATGCATCCAATAACCAGGACGATATTGATGCTCTGCTGGCGGGGCTGGACGCGGCTACGCCTGCGCCCGAGGTCCGTGCACCAGAGCCAGAGCCCGAACCTGAACCCGACGTGCTCGAATTGACCGACGAGATGGCGGTGGATCCGGAGCCGACGCCGCCTCCGCCGCCGCCCAGCTTCCGCAAGGTCGAGCCGCGCGACGATCTGGAATTCGCCGAATCGCCGCTGCGCCTGACGCCGTCATCGTCCTATGCGGCGGTGGACTACGATGCGCCGCCGGTACCACCCCAACAGCCGATCCTGGCCCAATCGACGGTCTCGGCGGTCGAATCCGCCTTCAACTCCCTGGCCCACACGGTGCTCAGCAGCAATGCGCGGACGCTGGAAGATCTGGTCAAGGAGATGCTGCGTCCGATGCTGAAATCCTGGCTCGACGACAACCTGCCGGGCCTCGTTGAACGCATCGTGAAGGCCGAAATCGAGCGGGTCTCGCGCGGCGGCAGGTGAGGGCGGCTCCCGAGCCCTCATAAAGCCCCTCTTATGCGCCTGTTTGGCCTGCCGACCGGCCGCAAAGCCGTTTTGCCGCCGGGCTTTCCGTTGATCCTCTCCCGGACCTTTTCGTTGACTTGCCCCCCGCGCGCGGCTTTCTAGCAGCCCATGATCGAGAAAAATTACCAGCCCGCCGATATCGAAGCCCGCATGTCCGTCGTGTGGGAGGACAGCCTTGCCTTCAGGGCCGGCCGCCCCGACCGCCGCGACGCAGTGCCCTTTACCATCGTGATCCCGCCGCCGAACGTGACGGGCTCGCTGCATATGGGCCACGCCCTCAACAACACCCTCCAGGACATCCTGTGCCGGTTCGAGCGCATGCGCGGCCGCGACGTGCTGTGGCAGCCCGGCACCGACCATGCCGGCATCGCCACCCAGATGGTGGTCGAGCGGCAGCTGATGGAGCGTCAGCAGCCCAGCCGCCGCGAGATGGGCCGCGAGAAGTTTCTGGAGCGGGTCTGGCAGTGGAAAGCCGAGAGCGGCGACACCATCATCAACCAGCTCAAGCGCCTCGGCGCCTCCTGCGACTGGTCGCGCGAACGCTTCACCATGGACGAGGGCCTGTCGAAGGCCGTCATCAAGGTGTTCGTCGAGCTGCATCGCGACGGCCTAATCTACAAGGACAAGCGGCTGGTGAACTGGGACACCAAGCTGCTGACCGCGATCTCCGACCTCGAAGTGCAGCAGACCGAGGTCAAGGGCAGCCTGTGGTATCTGCGCTATCCGATCGAGGGCAAGACGTTCAGCCCCGAGGATCCCTCGAGCTTCATCGTCGTCGCCACCACGCGGCCCGAGACCATGCTCGGCGATACCGGCGTGGCCGTGCATCCCGACGACGAGCGTTATCAGAAGCTGGTCGGCAAGAACGTGATCCTGCCGCTGGTCGGTCGCAAGATTAAGATCGTCGCCGACGAATATTCCGATCCGGACAAGGGCTCGGGCGCGGTGAAGGTGACGCCGGCGCACGACTTCAACGACTTCGAGGTCGGCAATCGTCACGGCCTGGGCCGGATCAGCGTCATCGACAAGGAAGGTTGCCTCGACCTCGTCGACAATGAGGATTACCTGCGCCACCTGCCGGAAGGCGCTTCGCAGTTCGCCGAGGAGTTTCACAAGGTCGACCGCTTCGCGGCGCGCAAGCGCATCGTCGAGCGACTGGAATCCTTCGGCTTCGTCGAGCGGATCGAACCGCACACCCACATGGTGCCGCACGGCGACCGCTCGAACAGCGTGATCGAGCCCTATCTGACCGACCAGTGGTACGTCGACGCCAAGACGCTGGCAAAGCCCGCGATCGCGGCGGTGCGTTCGGGCGAAACGACGTTCGTGCCGAAGAACTGGGAAAAGACCTATTTCGAGTGGATGGAGAACATCCAGCCCTGGTGCATCTCGCGCCAGCTGTGGTGGGGTCATCAGATCCCGGCCTGGTACGGCCCCGATGGCAAGGTGTTCGTCGCCGAGACCGAGGAGGAGGCCGTCAGCCACGCGCTCGGCTATTACGTCGAGCAGGAGGTCATCACGGCCGAGCAGGGCCGCGAGATGGCGCTCGACCGCAACAAGCGCGAAGGCTTCATCACGCGTGACGAGGACGTGCTCGACACCTGGTTCTCCTCGGCGCTGTGGCCGTTCTCGACGCTCGGCTGGCCCGAGGACGCGCCGGAAGTGCAGCGCTATTACCCGACCAACGCGCTGGTGACCGGCTTCGACATCATCTTCTTCTGGGTCGCCCGGATGATGATGATGGGCCTGCACTTCATGAAGGAAGTGCCGTTCTCGACGATCTACATCCACGCCCTCGTCCGCGACGAGAAGGGCGCCAAGATGTCGAAGTCGAAGGGCAACGTCATCGACCCCCTCAACCTGATCGACGAATACGGCGCCGACGCGTTGCGCTTCACGCTGGCCGCCATGGCGGCGCAGGGACGCGACATCAAGCTCGCCACCAGCCGCGTCGAGGGTTACCGGAATTTCGCAACGAAGCTCTGGAATGCGTCGCGTTTCGCGGAGATGAACCACTGCGCCGTGCCCGACGGTTTCGAGCCGGCGAAGGCCAAGGAGACGCTGAACCGCTGGATCGCGCATGAGAGCGCGCACACCACGCGGGAGGTGACCGAGGCGATCGAAGCTTATCGCTTCAACGACGCGGCCGGTGCGATCTACCGCTTCGTCTGGAACGTCTATTGCGACTGGTATGTCGAGCTCGCAAAGCCCGTGCTGCTCGGTCCGGACAGCCCCGCCAAGGACGAAACCCGCGCCATGGTCGCCTGGGCGCGCGACGAGATCCTGAAGCTGCTGCACCCCTTCATGCCCTTCATCACCGAAGAGCTGTGGGAGGTGACGGCCAAGCGCGACGGCCTGCTGGCGCTGGCGAAATGGCCGCTGAAGCCGTCCGAGCCGACGCCGGAGCAACTCGCGATGCTCGCCGCGGCAGCCGGGCCGACCGATCCGCTGATCTCGCCGGTCCTGATCATGCCGCTCTTCGACCATGCCGACTTCACCGATCCCAAGGCGGAAGCCGAGATCGGCTGGGTGATCGACCTGGTCACGCAGATTCGCTCGGTGCGCGCCGAGATGAACATCCCGCCGGCAACGCTCACGGCGCTGGTGCTCGCGGGCGCCTCGACCGAGACAAAGGAACGCGCGCCGCGCTGGACCGACGTCATCAAGCGCATGGCACGGCTGTCCGACATCTCCTTCGCCGACCGCGCACCTGATGGTGCGGTCCAGCTCCTCGTGCGCGGCGAGGTGGCCGCGCTGCCGCTGAAGGGCGTGATCGACCTCGCCGCCGAGCGCACGCGCCTCGACAAGGAGATCGGCAAGGCCGACGCCGACATCAAGCGCGCCGAGTCCAAGCTGGCGAACGAGAAGTTCGTCGCCAACGCGGCCGACGAGGTCGTCGAGGAGGAGCGCGAAAAGCGCGAGGCGGCGCTGGCGCGGAAGGCCAAGCTGCTGGAGGCGCAGGAGCGGCTGAAGCAGGCGTCGTAGAGCGTTTTCGAGCGAAGTGGAAACCGGTTCGCGTCAAGAAAACGCGTCAAAACTAGAATCTAGAGCCCGTTCCATCGGAACGGGTTCTAGGCCTGCTTCGGGAACGGCTTGCTCAAGAACTTCGAGCCCTTGACGCCATAGCGCCAGGGCAGCTCGACGGCCTTGGTGATGCCGATCCGGATGCCGGCCACCACCTCGACCTCCTCTGTCCGCGCATGCAGCGCGATCGGCGGCCGGTCCAACGGCAGGGCGTTGTGCGCGATGGTGATGCCCAGCGCCTCGGTCAGCTTGCCGGGACCCGAGCACAGCGCGTGCACCTCCTGGAGATGGCGGCGGCGGCGCATCGCGGCGATGCCATGCGTCGGCTCCAGTGCGCGGATCAGCACGGCGCTGGCGGAGCCTTCCTCCTCGCAGACGAAGTTCACGCACCAGTGAATGCCGTAGGAGCGGTAGACATAGGCAAAGCCGGGCGGGCCAAACATGATTTGGTTCCGCGGCGTCGGGCCATTGTAGGAGTGCGCCGCCGGCTCGGTATGATGATAGGCCTCGACCTCGACGATGAGGCCGCCGACGCCATTGACCAGCATGGTGGCCCCGATCAGGTCGGGCGCGACCTCGTGGACGCTGCGGCCGAAAAACGCACGCTTCAGGGCTTTGCCGAGCCGCGGTGGTGAGGCTTTCGAGGTTGGAGCCATTCGAGATGAGAATCGCCTGAGAACAGAGCAGGATATTGCCCATATCTGCCATGTTCCCTGAAGCGGCGCGAGCCGGGTTGCGGCAGGCAGCCAGACCGACTAGGTAGGACCTGAACAGACCGGACAGCCCATGGTCGTTATTGTCGACACCATCTCGAACCCGTTGCGCCCCCGCCACCCTGAAAAGGTGAATCGCCCTGATTCCGCTTCGCCGCCGAAGCCGGACTGGATTCGCGTGCGCGCCCCCAATACCCGCGGCTATGCCGACACCCGCAACATCGTGCGCGCCAACGGCCTGCATACCGTGTGCGAGGAGGCGGGCTGCCCGAACATCGGCGAGTGCTGGGACAAGAAGCACGCGACCTTCATGATCATGGGGGACACCTGCACCCGGGCCTGCGCGTTCTGTAACGTCAAGACCGGCATGCCCAATGCGCTGGATGCGGCCGAGCCGCAGAACGTCGCCGAAGCCGTCGCCAAGCTGGGGCTGGCCCACGTCGTCATCACCTCCGTCGACCGTGACGATCTGGCCGATGGCGGCGCCGAGCATTTTGCAGAGACCATCCGTGCGATCCGGGCCGCGTGCCCCTCGACCACGATCGAGATCCTGACGCCGGACTTCCTGCGCAAGGAGGGCGCGCTGGAGGTTGTCGTCGCGGCGAGGCCCGACGTCTTCAACCACAATCTCGAGACCGTGCCGTCGCGTTACCTCACGGTGCGGCCCGGCGCGCGCTACTTCCACTCGATCCGGCTGTTGCAGCGGGTCAAGGAACTCGATCCCACCATCTTCACCAAGTCCGGCATCATGGTCGGCCTCGGCGAGGAGCGCCACGAGGTGCAGCAGGTGATGGACGATCTGCGCTCCGCCGACGTCGACTTCCTGACCATCGGGCAATATCTCCAGCCGACCCGGAAGCACCACGCCGTGATGCGCTATGTGCCGCCCGACGAGTTTTCGTCCTACGAAAAGGTCGCCTACACCAAGGGTTTCCTGATGGTGTCGGCGAGCCCGCTCACCCGTTCGTCGCATCATGCCGGCGAGGACTTTGCGAGACTGAAGGCCGCACGGGCCGCGACTGCCCGCTGAACCGCCATGCCCAAATTTTCAAGCAAGCGCCGTGTCCATCACAGCGCGTCCGAGATGTTTGATCTGGTCGCCGACGTCGAGCGCTACCCGGAGTTCGTGCCGCTGTGCAGCGCGCTCAAGATCCGCCAGCGGATGGCCAAACCCGACGGCACCGAGGTGCTGGTCGCCGACATGACGGTGTCGTTCAAGCTGGTCAAGGAGTCCTTCACCAGCCGCGTGACTCTCGACCGCGCCAATCTGAATATCCGGGTCGAATATCTGCAAGGCCCGTTCAGCAACCTCGAGAACCGCTGGACGTTCGAGCCCAAGGGTGAGGGCGTCTGCGACGTCGGATTCTTCCTGGCCTACGAGTTCAAGAGCCGGATGCTGGCGATGCTGATGGGCTCGATGTTCGATGCCGCGTTCGCGCGCTTCTCCATCGCATTCGAGAAGCGGGCGGATGCGATCTACGGCCGGCCGAAGCTGGCGTCGTCGTAAGGCGTACTCTCTCCGCCGTCATTGCGAGGAGCCCTTGCGACGAACCAATCCAGGGTCTTGCCGCGGAGGGATTCTGGATTGCTTCGCTGCGCTCGCAATGACAGTGAGGCTCAATCCACCGCCTTCACCACATCCGGCGGCTGCGAGGCGTAGTACGCCGCGGCCGCCTCGATCTCTTGCGGCGTCATCGCGCGGGCGATGTTGCGCATCTGCTGGCTGATGTCGTTGCGCCGCTCGCCGGACGCGAAGGCCTGGAGCTGCGCCTTCATGTAAGCTTCGGACTGGCCTTCGAGCCACGGACTGCCGGTCTTGTTGTCGAGGCTGCCATGGCAGGCGCCGCAGGGCGCGATCCCGCGCATCGGCGCGCCGTAGATGACGATGCTCGGTTTCGGCAGCTGCGGCGTCGGGTGATAGGCTGCCGGCCGCGGCAGATAGGCGTAATAGTTCGAGAGATCGGCGATCTCCTGGTCCGTCAGGTTGACGGCGAACGGCGACATCACGGCATTGGTGCGCGCGCCCGAGTGGAAATCGTGCAACTGCTTGTAGATCACGGCGGCATATTGGCCGGCGAGATTGGGCGAATCCGCGCGGCTGATGCCGGTCGGGCCGTGGCAGATGGCGCAGCGCTGCGCCAGCGTGGCGCCCCGGCCGATCGCTTCCTGGCTCGGACGTGCCAGTGTACGCGAGGTCAGCACGACCTCCGACAATTGCTTGCTCTGCTCGGGCGCCCTGACGTTCGGCGCACGCTGTGGCACGCCCGCGGCGCTGCAAATCGCGTCCCAGACACTGGCGAACTGCACCCAGGGTTGCGCGAATGGCAGCACGATGAAGCCGACGATTGCGGTCACGATCAGGATCGCGGCGGTAATGCCGACGCCAATCCTGAAATGGCTGTTCCGGAGGGTGAAGAGGTCGCGCGTGGTCATCACTGCGCTCCCACATAGACGGCGGGCACCGACGTTCCCGAACTCAGCGCCAGGTTCAGGATCGGATAGCCGTAATTGGTGAGGGTGAGGGCGATCATCAGTGCCACCCACAGCGCGTGAGTGTTGAGCGCAACCGGCACCGTCGTCGGCTGGTGCACGGCGACCGCAAAGCGGTAGGGGCCGGCGTCAACCCGAGGCGCACGCATGCCACGCGCCAGGATGACGATGAACATGATGCCCGAGGTCAGCAGGATGAAGCCGCCGATCGCCGAGAACGTGACCGAGAGCGCCTGCGGCGCGATCGCGGGATCGCCGAAGTCGAAATAGGCCATGCGGCGCGGCATGCCGAGAATGCCGACCCAGTGCCACGGGAAGGTCGTGATGATCATACCGATGAACCACAGCCAGAGCTGGGTGCGGATCAGGCGGATATCGATGAGTTCGCGCCCGGTCAGATGCGGCCACAGATCATAGGCGATCGCAAAATACATGATCACGATGGCGCCGCCGAAGATCAGGTGGAAATGGCCGGTGATCCACTGCGTGTTGTGGATCGACGCATCGAGCTGATAGCTCATGTTGATCAGGCCGCCGGCGCCACCAAAGCCGAGCATGAAGAACGAGAACGCCAGCGCCAGCATCATCGGATTGTCCCAGGGCAGCGCCTTGATCCAGCCGAATAGGCCGCGGCCGCCGCGCAGGCGCGCGGCGATCTCGACGGAGGCGCAGATCGTGAACACGGTCAGAAGCGTCGGCAGCGCGACCAGCGCCGTGAAGGCCGAATGGATGAACTTGAAGCCGGCGCCGACCTGCGGATCGGCGAAGGTGTGGTGCATGCCGATCGGCATCGCCACCACCAGGAACAGGATGAAGGAGATCCGCGCCATGCTGTCGGAATAAACCCGGCCGCCGATCGCGCGCGGCACGATGGTGTAATAGGCGATGTAGGTCGGCATCAGCCAGAAATAGACGATGGCGTGCAGCGTCCACGAGAAGAACACGCGGGCAAGACCCGCGTCGATCGTGGCCTTCAGCCCGGCCGCGACGGGAATGATCTGGAGCAACAGCTCGAGGGCGGCGCCGACCGCGGTCCAGGCCCACAGATAGGAGCCCGCGACATTGGCGAACATCGCCAGCGGCACCGGTGCACCGGGATGGGCCTTCCGCCAGACGCGCAGATTGATCGCCATCAGCGCGACCCAGATCCAGGAGCCGACCACCACGAGCACGACGCCGAGGTAATAGAATACGTTGCCGATCAATGGCGGATAGAACGTGTAGAGGACCGAGGCGCGGCCGAGCGCGACCGGGACCATCGCCATGACGCTGCCGATCACGATCAGCCAAAATCCGGTCCAGGCCCAGCGCACGCCGACCAGGCGCTGCTCCAGCGCGGACTCGCTGATGGCATAGCCAAAGCCCATCGCGACGAGCGTGGGAAAGACGTAGCCCATCACCGTGCCGTGCGCGGTCAGCGAGCGGTAATAGAGCTCGGGATTGGACAGCCAGGTGCCGATCGGGCTGCGGATGAACATCTGCCAAGCGCCGAGTGTCAGCGCAAAGCCGAACACGGCAAAGGCCAGCCAGAAATGGGCGAGGATGAGCTTCCTATTGACCAACACAGCTCAGCCTCCCGCCACCCTTCGCACGATTGGCGAAGTCGGCCTTGTCGATCACCTTGACCTTGCCCCACATGCCCTCATGGCCGAAGGAGCAGAACTCCTGGCAGGGCATCAGATAGTCGCCAGTCTTCGTAAAGCGCATCAATTGCTCGGAGATGTAGCCCGGCACCAGCATGGTGTTGATGTTGGTGCCCTGGATCAGGATGCCGTGGACGACGTCGGCGCTGGTGGCGCGCATCGTGATCGGCGTATCCACGGGCACCACGATACAGGCCGGCGTGAACGAATATTGCTGGCCGATCGCGCGCACCGTCACATTGCCATTGGCCTCCAGCACGCTGCCGAGATTGCTCTCGACGAATTCGCCGGACAGATGAATGCGCGAGGGATCGGTGGTCTCGACGCGCGGCTGCGGCATGGTGGCGCGATGGATGCCGGCGAAGGCCGCCAGAAGCGCCATGCCGACGACGATTATCACGGCAATGGTCGCCCAGCGCCGCTCGACGCGGGCCGCGACCTCGGCGCTGCCATGGGTGTGGGTGTCCCCTGCGCTCATTGCAGCGATCCGCGCGGCAGGAAGACGAAGAGATAGAAGGCAAACCACATCGCGACCACGCAGGCCGTGGCGATGCCGGCCAGCACGATCGCGCCGGACGGTCCTTGCGAGACGACTTCCTCGACGGCCTGGTCGGCGGCGGCTGGGCTGGTCGGCGGATCGGAATTGAACATGACGCCTCTCAGTTCAGCGGTGCGGAGCGCAGGTCGTTGGCCTCGCGCGCCGACACCGGCGTGCCGCGATTGCCCCAGGCGGTGCGGATGTAGGAGACGACGGCGGCGACCTCGTTGTCGGAGAGGAGGCCTGCGAAAGGCGGCATGCCGTACGGCATCGGATTGCCCTTGGTGCCCGGCGGATAGCCGCCATTGAGCACCATGCGGATCGGATTGACCGCCGACTGCATCTCGATCGACTGGTTGTTGGCGAGCGGCGGCCAGTGCGGCGGCTTGCCTTCGCCCTGCGCCCCATGACAGCTCGCGCAATTCTTGTCGTAGACGGTCTTGCCGAGGCTGATCAGCAGGCTGCTCTCGGTGGTCGGCAGCGCCGAGCTCGGCGCCGGCGGAGGCGAGGGCTCCGCGATGCCCTTGAGGTACACCGCCATGGCGCGCGTGTCCTCGTCGTTGAGGTATTGCAGGCTGTTGTGCACGACCTCGGCCATCGGGCCGTAGACCACGCCGCGCATGGAGACGCCGGTCTGGAGCAGGTCGGTGATGTCCTTGATGCTCCAGTCGCCGAGACCCGCCTCGCGGTTGGAGGTGAGGGACGGCGCGTACCAGTTCTGCATCGGGATCAGGCCGCCCTTGAAGGCGTCCGATTGCGAGGTGCCGCCGAGCGCGTTGATCGGCGAATGGCACATGCCGCAATGACCGAGCCCCTCGACCAGATAGGCGCCGCGATTCCATTCCGCCGACTTGGTGGGGTCGGGCTTGAACTCACCCTCGCGGAAGAACAGCGTACGCCAGCCGAGGATGAGCTGGCGGTTGTCATAGGGAAACCGCAGCTCGTGCGGCTTGTTCTTCTGGTTCACCGGCTGAATCGAGCGCAGATAGGCGAAGATCGCGTCGCTGTCGGCGCGCGTGACCTTGGTATAGGACGCGAACGGCATCGCCGGATAGATCAGCCCGCCATCCGGGAAACGGCCGTTGTGCATGGTTCTGTAGAAATCGTCCGCGCTCCACTTGCCGATGCCGGTCTCCGGATCGGGCGTGATGTTGGAGGTGTAGATCGTTCCGAACGGGGTCGGCATCGGGCGCCCGCCGGCAAACAGCCGGCCCTCAGCCGCAGTATGGCAGGCCGTGCAATCGCCGGCGCGGGCGAGATATTCACCCCGCGCAATGACGTCGCCGGCCTTGTCCTGCGCTTGCGCGGCCGTGATGAGCGCGGCAAGGGCCAGGAGCTTGATCGATAGCTGCGTGATCGACAGTCTTGAGCCCATCATGC
Source organism: Bradyrhizobium sp. MI1.7 (assembly GCF_055811795.1). NCBI lineage: Bacteria > Pseudomonadati > Pseudomonadota > Alphaproteobacteria > Hyphomicrobiales > Nitrobacteraceae > Bradyrhizobium > Bradyrhizobium sp. MI1.7. The sequence goes on along the minus strand of NZ_JBVVPO010000015.1, from coordinate 117,611 downwards.
GCCTCGTCAGTTGGGCTGGCTGCCGCAGCCGAACGGCAGCGCGTAGGTGCCTTTCGGGACGGGGGCCGGGTTGGTGGGCGCCGGCCGCGTCGCGAGCCAGGCCGCGACGGCGGTAACATCTGCTTCTGTCAGATGGCCGGCGACGAGCTGCATGCAGTCCGGCGATTTTGCCGTTCGCGTGCCGTAGCGCCAGGCGCCGAGCTGCGCACTGACGTAAGCGGCGCGCAAGCCCAGCAGACCGGGGATGCCGGGCTGCATGCCCGTGAGGCCCGGGCCGTGACAGCTCACGCACGCCGGTATGTTACGACCGGCATCGCCGCTGGTCGCGAGCAGCTCGCCCTGCGCCAGCACTTCCTTGCTGACTTCGCTCGGCGCGGGCTGCGGCAGCGGCGGATGCTCGCTGGCGAAATATTCGGCCATCGCCTCCAGATACGGATCAGGCAGAAACTCCAGCAGATAGTTCATCGGCGGGTATTTGCGCCGGCCGCTGCGGAAGGCGAGGAGCTGGTTGTAGAGATAGCCGGCCGGCTTGCCGGCAAGCCGCGGGAAATAGACGTCGCTGGTGCCTTCGCCCTTGTTGCCGTGACAGGGCGTGCACGCCTCCACCCGCGCCGCCATCGTATCCGGCGGCTGGTTGGCCGTTTGTGCGGCAGTACCATCAATGGCGGCCAAGGTAGCAATGGCGATTGCCAGTGCAGTGTCGCGAGCGAACACGCCGTCGCCCTCCAGAAAGCAGGACCGGGTTGATTCCTGGCCACAGCGTAGAGCCGCATTATTGCGCCAATACAGTCGCGCGCAAGATCGGACATGGCGATGACGCTTGGTCGCGGTTGCACATTTGCGATCCTGATCGAATTCGACAAGAATTGCGTGCTTTTTGAAAACTGGCGTAACGCCGCGATCTCGCGGCGTATTCCGCCCGAGCTTTGCTTCACAAGCGGGAAGCGCGGCAATGTGGAATCCGTTCGCGCGCGCGCGGATGTTCTGCCGCTTGGGCCGGGCAGACAATCTTTCATAAAAGTGCATCTTCCCGTCGGGCGACAAGTGCAGTTTGTGCCAAAACGCAGCGCGCTGACGCAACACCCCTTGCCGGAAACGGCGCGCCACGAGGTCTGCCCTTCGCGAAGGGTTCGACTACAATCCGAGTCGGGCGCGGGCGCCTTATCGCGGGATCGGGGAGATGGGACGCTGGAAGCAGGCATGGAGCGAAGAAGACCTTGGCAGGCTGAAGGTACTGGCAGGCACCAAGCCGATTGCGCTGATAGCGAAAGAGCTCGGCCGGACCCGCGGCACGGTGCTGGCGAAGGCGATTGAGCAGAAGCTCCCTGTCATTTGTCGGACGAAGCGCCAGGAACAATAATTGGATGTCGCGGAACCCATTCGGCTTCCTTGCGCCGAACGCACATGCCGGGAACGCGCGCTTGGCCGCGCTCAATTGACAGCATGGGACAGGCCGGCAGCTGGCTGACCAGATCCTGAAGAAGTTGCGTGAAAATCCTCGCGGCGACGAGCGGGCCGCGCCATCGGTCAATGTGTCGAAGGTGGTCGCCGCCGATCCCGCAGCGCCCGTCGTGGAATTGACGGTGAGCGCGAAGGTGGCGCCGTCCGACGCCGATGCGGTCAAGCAGCGCGTGCTCGACCACGCGAGCGCGCTGCTGGCGGCGGCATGAAGTGTCTCTAGCCGCGCGGTGACCGCGGCGTCCTGCGCTTCACCGCATGCCGGCGCGGCGAGCGGGTCACGCGAGGCCGCAGGCGGGTTGCCGCGGCGGCGCGCCGGGGCTTGGGCTGGGCCTTCGGGCCGCGGGCGAGATCCATCAGCATGCGCAATGCCTCGACCACCGAGCGCTGGCGCACGGCGGTCCGGCCGATCGCGCCAAAGCGATGCTCGCGATGGACGATGCGGCCGTCGCGCGCGGCAACCGCAAAATGCACGAGGCCGACCGGCTTGCCGGGCGTGGCGCCGCCGGGGCCGGCGATACCGGTGATGGCAACGGCGAGATCGACGCCGGCCCGCTCCAGCGCGCCGACCGCCATCGCGGTTGCGGTCTCCTTGCTGACGGCGCCGAAATTCGCGAGCGTGCTCGCCTCGACCCCTAGCATCGCGCGCTTGGCGTCATTGGAATAAGTGACGAAGCCGCGGTCGATCACGTCGGAGGAGCCGGGAATGTCGGTCAGCGCGCCGGCAACCAGGCCGCCGGTGCAGGACTCGGCGGTGGCAATCGTCAGCTTGCGCATCCGGCACAGATCGAGCAGCGAGCGGGAGAGGGCGCGTGCGTCGCTGCCGCCCATGACCTAGACGCTCCAGGGCAGGCGGATGGTGGCGCTCGCGGTGGCCGCGATGCCCTCCTCGCGGCCGGTGAAGCCGAGCCGCTCGCTGGTGGTCGCCTTCACCGCGACGCGCGAGATGTCGACCCCGGAGATCTCGGCGATGCGGGCGCGCATGGTGTCGCGCAAGGGGCCGATCTTCGGCCGCTCGCAGATCATCGTCACCTCGAGGTTGGCGACGCGGCCGCCACGCTGCGCAACGCGCTCGATGGCGTATTTCAGAAACTGGTCGGAGGAAGCCCCCTTCCATTTCGCATCGCTCGGCGGAAAGTGCGAGCCGATATCGCCGTCGGCGAGTGCGCCGAGGATGGCGTCGACCAGCGCATGCAGGCCGACATCGCCGTCGGAATGGGCGAGGAAGCCTTTGGTGTGCGGGACCCGCACGCCACAGATCATCACGTGGTCGCCTTCGCCGAAGGCGTGCACGTCATAGCCGGTGCCGGTCCTGATGTCGCCGAGCAGGCTGGCCAGGCGCGCTTCCTCGCGCACGAAATCCTCGGGAGTGGTAAGCTTCATATTGGCAACATCGCCTTCAAAGGTTGCGACCGTCAATCCCGCCCATTCGGCAATCGCGGCATCGTCGGTGAAATCGCTGCGCCCGTCCTTTGCCGCGCGACGATGCGCCTCGAGGATGACGTCGAAACGAAAGGATTGCGGCGTCTGCGCGATTCGCAAGGCTGAGCGGTCTGGCGTGTCCTCGACATTGCCGCTCTCGCCGGTGACCTTGATGGTGTCGGTGACGGCAACGACGGGGAGCGCAGCGCCGGTGCGGCTGGCCGCCTCGATTGCGCGCGAAATCACGCCTGCCGAGACGAAGGGACGCGCGGCGTCGTGGATGAGCACGATATCGGGCTTATGCTTGGCGAGTGCTTCGAGCCCTGCGAGCACGGAGGCCTGCCGCGTCGCGCCGCCATTGGTCGGCGGCTCATGGCTGAGACCTGCGACCGCTGCCGTGAACATGGCGCTGTCGTCGGGGTTCACCACCGGCTGCACGGCGAACACGTCGGGGTGGCGGCTGAAGGCTTCCATGGCGCGATAGATCACGGGAACGCCGCCGATCTCGCGATATTGCTTGGGACCACCGGCGCCAGCCCGCAGGCCGCGTCCGGCCGCGACGAGGACGACTGCGGTGCGCTGTGATTTCGCCATAGGACTCAAATACTCAGTTGGTGATGAAGAGAGTCGGGGGAGTGGGGTGATTGCCGCATGCCTCTAGCACGGCAGGCCCGCAAAAAAAGGGGTTTCCCCGGATTGTGGGAAACAGCATTTTGCTGCACTGCACTTGAAAGATTTGCAGAACTGTCTAAACTGTAGGCATGACGCTTGACTGCACAAGAATTGTGCGCAAGATAGGTCATGGCAGGCGCGATGAGGCCCTGCCTACACAACGAGACCCCTGTGACCGGCTCGGCAGTATCAGGCTCTAAGCCGTTGAAAATTGGCGATATCGAGGTCGCCACCCCGGTCTTCCTGGCGCCGATGTCGGGAGTCACCGACTCGCCCGTCCGCAGGCTCGCCGCCGAGCTCGGGGCCGGTCTGGTCGTGTCCGAAATGACCGCCAGCGATGAGCTCGCGAATGGCCACAAGATGTCTCGGTTGCGCTGCGAAGCGACCGGAATCGGGCCTCATGTGGTCCAGCTCGCCGGCTGCGAGGCGCACTGGATGGCCGAGGGGGCCCGGATCGCCGAAGCCGGAGGCGCCGACATCATCGACATCAACATGGGCTGTCCGGCCCGGCACGTCACCGGCGGCCAGTCCGGCTCCGCCCTGATGCGCGATCTCGACCATGCCGTCAGCCTGATCGATGCGACGATCGCGGCGGTGAAGGTGCCGGTGACCCTGAAGATGCGGCTCGGCTGGGACGATCACACCCGCAACGCGCCGGAATTGGCGCGGCGTGCGGAAGCCGCCGGCATCAAGCTCGTCACCGTGCACGGCCGCACCCGTTGTCAGTTCTACAAGGGCGAGGCCGATTGGGATGCGATCCGCGCGGTGCGCGAAGCGATCTCCATTCCGCTCGTCGTCAACGGCGACATCACCACTTACGAGAAGGCGCTCGCGGCGTTGGAGGCCTCCGGCGCCGATGCCGTGATGATCGGCCGCGGCGCGCAGGGGCAGCCTTGGTTGCCCGGCGAGATCGGCCGCCGCCTGAAGGGCGGGGCGGTCGAAGCCGCGCCGTCGCTCGCGACCCAGCTGCATTATGTCCGCACGCTCTATGAGGGCGTCTGCGCGCTCTACGGCCTGCGCATCGGCCTCCGGCACGCGCGAAAACATCTCGGCTGGGCGCTCGACGTCGCGGCCGATGTGAGCCGTGCGCCGGCCGAGAAGCTGAAAGCCTGGCGCCAGAAGATCCTCACCTCCGAGGATCCGCGCCTCGTCCACCAGTCGCTGCAAGATGCCTTCGACGATTTCGCATGGAGCGCTGCTGCATGAGCTCAGCTGCTGACCATCGCCGGCCGCTTCCGTCCGAGAGCGATGCGATCCTGGATGCGCTGCCCAATCCCGTGCTCATGATCGGGCCGGACGGCAAGATCGTCGCCGCCAACATCGCGACCGAAGCCTTCTTCGACATCTCGACGCAGTTCCTGAAACGGCAGTCGCTGAAAGAGCTGGTGCCGTTCGGGAGCCCCTTGCTGGCGCTGATCGACCAGGTTCGTTCGTCGAACTCGCCGGTCAACGAATACAAGGTCGATCTGGGCACGCCGCGCATGGGCGGCGACCGCCAGGTCGATCTGCATGTCGCCCCGCTGACGGAGCGGCCCGGCCATATCGTGGTGATGCTCCAGGAGCGTTCCATTGCCGACAAGATGGATCGCCAGCTCACCCATCGCAGCGCCGCGCGCTCGGTGATCGCGCTGGCCGCCATGCTGGCGCATGAGATCAAGAATCCGCTCTCCGGCATCCGCGGCGCGGCGCAGCTGCTGGAGCAGCAGGCCTCGTCCGAGGACCGCATGCTGACGCGGCTGATCTGCGACGAGGCCGACCGCATCGTGACGCTGGTCGACCGCATGGAGGTGTTCGGCGACGAGCGCCCCGTGGTGCGCGGTCCCGTCAACATCCATTCCGTGCTCGATCACGTGAAGCGACTGGCGCAGTCGGGCTTTGCCCGCAACATCCGCTTCATCGAGGATTATGATCCGTCGCTGCCGCCGGTCCTGGCGAACCAGGACCAGCTCGTCCAGGTGTTCCTCAACCTCGTGAAGAACGCCGCCGAAGCGCTGATCGACGTCCCCGACGCCGAGATCCAGCTCACCACCGCGTTCCGTCCCGGCGTGCGCCTGTCAGTCCCCGGTCAAAAATCCCGTGTATCGCTGCCGCTCGAATTCTGCGTGAAGGACAACGGACCAGGCGTGCCGGACGATCTTCTGCCCAACCTGTTCGATCCCTTCGTGACCACCAAGCAGACCGGCTCGGGTCTTGGCCTGGCGCTGGTCGCAAAGATCATCGGAGATCACGGGGGCATCATCGAATGCGAGTCTCAGCCGCGCAAGACCACCTTCCGCGTGCTGATGCCGATGTATTCCACATCGGTCAAACATGCCGATCCAAGCAGCCGCGACGGCTCTGCCGGGAAGTCGTCGTCTGCGTCACAGGGGGCGAAATGAGGATTAACGATGCCCGCAGGTAGCATTCTCGTTGCTGATGACGACACCGCCATCCGCACGGTTCTCAATCAGGCGCTATCCCGCGCCGGCTATGAAGTCCGGCTCACCGGCAATGCCGCAACGCTGTGGCGCTGGGTCAGCCAGGGGGAGGGCGATCTCGTCATCACCGACGTGGTGATGCCCGACGAGAACGCCTTCGACCTGCTGCCGCGGATCAAGAAGATGCGGCCGAATCTGCCCGTCATCGTCATGAGCGCGCAGAACACGTTCATGACCGCGATCCGCGCCTCCGAGCGCGGGGCGTACGAATATCTGCCAAAGCCCTTCGACCTGAAGGAGCTGATCGCCATCGTCGGCCGTGCGCTGGCCGAGCCGAAGGAACGGGTCTCGACGCCGGACGAGGACGCCGAGATGGAGGCGATCCCGCTGGTCGGCCGCTCGCCGGCGATGCAGGAAATCTACCGCGTGCTGGCGCGTCTGATGCAGACCGACCTCACCGTGATGATCACGGGCGAGTCCGGCACCGGTAAGGAGCTGGTGGCGCGCGCGCTGCACGATTACGGCAAGCGCCGCAACGGCCCGTTCGTCGCGGTCAACATGGCGGCGATCCCGCGTGACCTGATCGAGTCCGAACTGTTCGGCCACGAGCGCGGCGCCTTCACCGGCGCCAACACCCGCGCCTCGGGCCGGTTCGAGCAGGCCGAGGGCGGCACGCTGTTCCTAGACGAGATCGGCGACATGCCGATGGAGGCGCAGACCCGCCTGCTGCGCGTGCTCCAGCAGGGCGAATACACCACCGTCGGCGGCCGTACCCCGATCAAGACCGACGTGCGGATCGTCGCGGCGTCCAACAAGGACCTGCGCGTCCTGATCCAGCAGGGCCTGTTCCGCGAAGATTTGTTCTTCCGCCTCAACGTCGTGCCGCTGCGGCTGCCCCCCTTGCGCGAGCGCATCGAAGACCTGCCGGACCTCGTGCGGCACTTCTTCACGCTGGCCGAGAAGGACGGCCTGCCGCCGAAGAAGCTCGACGCGCTGGCGCTGGAGCGAATGAAGCAGCACCGCTGGCCCGGCAACGTGCGCGAGCTCGAGAACCTCGCCCGGCGCCTCGCCGCGCTCTACCCGCAGGACGTGATCACGGGCTCCGTCATCGACGGCGAGCTCGCGCCGCCCACGGTCAGCCCGGGCGCCGCGGTCCAGCAGGGCGTCGACAATCTCGGCGGCGCCGTGGAGGCGTATCTGTCCTCGCACTTCCAGGGTTTCCCGAATGGCGTGCCGCCGCCGGGCCTCTATCACCGCATCCTCAAGGAGATCGAGGTGCCGCTGCTCACGGCCGCGCTCGCCGCCACCCGCGGCAACCAGATCCGCGCCGCCGATTTGCTCGGCCTCAACCGCAACACGCTGCGGAAGAAGATCCGGGATCTCGATATCCAGGTGTATCGGAGCGGGGGCTAGTTTTTTCGAACGGACGGTGGCTCAGCTCCCCCTACCAAAGCGGAGCTGAGCCTGTCCGGATCGCGCTGGCCGTTGTGGCTAACGCGGTGAGCAAAAGTCCGAATCAGGCCGAAACGTTCCGCTGGAACGTATGAATTGTTATTCAACCGCCGAGCGCTGCGTCGCGCTCATCTGATCAGCCGCGCCGAGACCGGCTGGGCGCTGGCGACGTTCGCCAGCGGCTGCTGCACCCCGAGACCATTGACCAGGAGGTCGGCGGCTACGATCAGCAGCAGCACGGCCGATACCATCATCGCGAGAAAGAACCTGTCCATGGCGGTCAAGCCGCAGGGGCGGGAATCCGTTCCCGCAAGCGAGGTTTGCCAGAACAGCGGCCTGTGGATGCGCCGGTCCGTCGCGGCGAGGGCGCCGCGGAATTGTCGCAATTCGGCAACAATGTGGTACGAATACATCAGTATCCGCCCGCCGCGGACCCCGTTTTCAGCACCATTGCCGGAATGACCAGCGCAGACACCTCGGCCGCACACTTCGACACGGCCCCAGCGGAAGAGCCCCGGCGTTGGTCGGTGCGTCGCTGGCTGGCACCCCTTGCCGTGGCGATGGCGTTGCTGTCGGCCCTCCTGACCTTCCTGGTCCTGACCGGTCTCACGAGGATCGAGCCGACGCCGGAGGTGGTCCGCTCTTTCTATCTGATCAATGCGGCCACGATCCTGCTGCTGGTCGGCATCATCGTCCGCGAGCTCTGGCAGCTGATCCTGGCGCGTCGGCGGGGCCGGGCGGCGGCGCGCCTCCATGTCCAGATCGTCAGCCTGTTCTCGATCGTGGCGGTGCTGCCGGCGGTGCTGGTCGCCGTCGTCGCCAACGTCACCATCGAGCGCGGCCTCGACCGGCTGTTCTCCGGCCCGACCAAGGAGGTGATCCAGAATTCGCTGACGATCGCGCGGGCCTACATGCAGGACCACGCGCAGCTGATCCGCGGCGACATTCTCGGCATGGCCAATGACATCGCCCACGCCCGGCCGCTCTACGATCAGGACCGCCGCTCGTTCCGTGAGCTGCTGACCGCCAGCGCCGGCTCCCGCAACCTGCCGGGCGCGATGATCATCGACAAGAACACCAATATCCTGGAATCGGCCGACACCGGCATGCGGCTCGCCTATTCGCCGCCGGCGCCGGACTTCCTCAGCAACGTCAACGAATCCGAGCCCGAGATCGCCGTGCTGCCGGATGCGAGCTTCGTCGCCGCGGTGATCCGCCTGCGCGCCTTCAGCGACACCTTCCTTTATGTCGCGCGGCCGCTCGATCCGAACGTCGTCAACCAGCTCAAGCAGACCGAGGTCAGCGTCGCCGAATACGCCCAGATCGAGTCGCGCCGGCTCGGCATCCAGGTCGCCTTCGCGCTGATGTTCGCGGTGATCGCGCTGACCATCCTGATGGCCTCGGTGCTGATCGGCCTCAACTTCGCCAACTCGCTGGTGGCCCCGATCCGGCGGCTGATGAACGCCGCCCACACGGTCTCGACCGGCGACCTCCATGTGAAGGTGCCCGTGCACCAGTCGGAAGGCGACCTCGCCCAGCTGGGTGAGACCTTCAACAAGATGACGCAGGAATTGCGCAGCCAGCGTGACGAGCTCGTCAACGCCAGCGATCTCATCGACAGCCGCCGCCGCTTCATCGAGGCCGTGCTGTCCTCGGCGAGCGCCGGCATCATCGGCGTCGACAATTCGGGCAGCGTCGGCATCCTCAACCGCTCCGCCGAGAAGCTGATCGGGCACTCCGAAGCCGAGACGCTCGGCCATCCGCTCTCCGACGTGCTGCCCGAGCTCGAGGAGATGATGAAGACGGCGCGGGAAGGGACCCAGCGCCTGGTGCAGGGCCAGATCACGATCACGCGCGACGGCACCGAGCGCAACCTGTCGGTCCGCGTCAGCGCCGAGAAGACCAGCCAGCCGCACGACAGCTACATCATCACGCTCGACGACATCACCGAGCTGGTCTCGGCGCAGCGCACCTCGGCCTGGGGCGACGTCGCGCGCCGCATCGCGCATGAAATCAAGAATCCGCTGACGCCGATCCAGCTTTCGGCCGAGCGCATCCGCCGCAAGTTCGGCAAGGACATCACCGAGACCAAGGACAAGCAGATCTTCGAGCAGTGCACCGATACCATCGTGCGACAGGTCGACGATATCCGCCGCATGGTCGACGAGTTCTCGCGTTTCGCACGGATGCCGAAGCCGGTGATGGAGGGCGAGGACGTCGCCGACACCGTGCGGCAGGCGGTGTTCCTGATGAAGGTCGCCCATCCCGAGATCGATATCGAGGCCGAATTCAAGGAAGATCCGCTGCGCGCGCAGTTCGACCGGCGGCTGATCTCGCAGGCGGTCACCAACATCGTCAAGAACGCCACCGAGGCGGTCGAGCAGGTGCCGCCGGAGGAGCTCGGCAAGGATTACGGCAAGGGCCGCATCGACGTCGTGGTCTCGCGCGAGGGCGAGGACGTGCTGATCGACGTCATCGACAACGGCATCGGCCTGCCCAAGGTCGCGCGCTCGCGCCTCCTCGAGCCTTATGTGACGACGCGGGCCAAGGGCACCGGCCTTGGCCTGGCGATCGTCGGCCGCGTGCTCGAAGACCATGGCGGGCGTATCGAGCTGAAGGACGCTTCCGATTTCCGCGAGGGCCAGCGCGGCGCGTGGATGCGGATGCGTTTTGCGATCTCCGGTGCCCCCGCGAAGAGCGAGGGGAGCGTGCAGGCATCGTCGGCCGCAAATGCGGTCACGGACATCGCCAAGCCCCCCGAAACAAAGCAGCCGGCCGCCGAAACCAAAGAGCCGGCTGAAAAGACCAATGATTCAACGAAGATCGAAGCCTCAACGGGCATCTGACAAGACAGGCGCGAACCATGGCAAGTGAAATTCTGATTGTCGATGATGAGGCCGATATTCGCGATCTCGTCGCGGGCATTCTCGAAGATGAGGGCTTCGTGACAAGGACCGCCCGCGACAGCGATACGGCGCTCGCCGAGATCGCCAATCGCAGGCCGCACCTGGTGTTTCTCGACATCTGGCTCCAGGGCTCCAAGCTCGACGGCTTGCAGCTGCTGGAGCAGGTCAAGAAGGACAATGCCGATCTGCCGGTCGTGATGATCTCCGGCCACGGCAACATCGAGACCGCGGTCGCCGCGATCAAGCGCGGCGCCTACGACTTCATCGAGAAGCCGTTCAAGGCCGACCGGCTGATCCTGGTCGCGAACAGAGCGCTCGAGAACTCGCGGCTCAAGCGCGAGGTCAAGGAGCTGAAGCAACTCGCGCCGAGTGCAAGCTCGCTCGTCGGCCGCTCGCCGAGCATGAACCAGCTGCGCCAGACCATCGATCGCGCGGCCAAAGCCAACAGCCGCATCCTGATCGTCGGCCCGGCCGGCGCCGGCAAGGAGCTGACCGCGCGCACGCTGCATACGGCCTCGGGCCGCGCCGATGGTCCGTTCGTCGTGATCAATGCCGCCGCGATCACGCCGGAGCGCATGGAGCACGAGATGTTCGGTGTCGAGCAATCTAACGGCGAGCAGGCGCGCAAGCCCGGTGCGCTCGAGGAAGCCCATGGCGGCACGCTGTTCATCGACGAGATCGCGGACATGCCGCGCGAGACCCAGAACAAGATTTTGCGCGTGCTGGTCGAGCAGTCGTTCCAGCGCGTCGGCGGCACCGGCAAGGTGCAGGTCGACGTCCGCATCATCTCCTCCACCGCGCGAAATCTCGAAGAGGAGATCGCGGCCGGCCATTTCCGCGAAGACCTCTATCATCGGCTCTCGGTGGTGCCGATCCGCGTGCCCGCGCTCTCGGAGCGGCGCGAGGACATTCCGGAATTGATCGACTATTTCATGGAGCAGATCTCGGCCGGCAGCGGCCTGCCCAAGCGGCAGATCGGGCAGGACGCGATGGCGGTGCTGCAATCGCATGTGTGGCCCGGCAACGTACGCCAGCTTCGCAACAACGTTGAGAGAGTCATGATTCTGGCCGCGGGCGGACCGGAGGTGATTATCACCGCCGACATGCTGCCGCAGGACGTCGGCTCGATGGTGCCGGCGATGCCGACCAGCAACAATGGCGAGCACATCATGGGGCTGCCGCTGCGCGAAGCGCGCGAAGTGTTCGAGCGCGACTATTTGATTGCACAGATTAGCCGTTTTTCAGGAAATATTTCTCGCACGGCTGAGTTTGTTGGCATGGAACGTTCGGCGCTGCACCGGAAGCTGAAGGCGCTCGGTGTCGGCTGACACCGCGACGTCGCGGCCGCACCTCAGGGATTAGCGAGGAAAATCATCGATTTCCGTAGTTTTTCGGGGCAATTGGGCGTGGCCTGCCGCGTGAAGCGGCTTGCCTAATAACCCGTCCTGTCCTCTAATCGAACCGCTGTTCCTCCGAGGGGGATCTCATGAGGAATAGCAACCGGAAGAGGCCCCGAATGTCACAAAGAGGGCCGCAACCGGCGCAATAAAAAGAAACTCAAAGCGAGAAAAAAACAATGGCGGCAGACCGCGCACAAAACCTACAGGACACCTTCCTCAATCACGTTCGCAAAACCAAGACGCCACTGACGATCTTTCTGGTCAACGGAGTGAAGCTCCAGGGCATCGTGACCTGGTTCGACAATTTCTGTTTGCTGCTTCGGCGCGACGGTCACTCGCAGCTTGTCTACAAGCATGCGATCTCGACCATCATGCCGGGCGCTCCGATCCAGTTGTTCGAAGGCGGCGAGGATCAGCCGGCTTGAGAGTGATCTGATTGGAACCCCGGAATTTCGACGGGGAGGCCGACCGTCCGCGGTCGGCAGGGGCGAAGCAGACGGGGCGGGTGCTTGTCATCGGCCCCTACTTGCGTGTGCGCGCGGGCGGTGCCGACACGCAATCGGAAAGCCATGTTCAGCGTGACGCGGAGGCCCGGCTCGATGAGGCCGCCGGCCTCGCGCGGGCGATCGACCTCGTCATTGCCGATGCCATCATCGCGCCGATCAGCCAGATCCGCCCCGCAACCTATATCGGCAAGGGCAAGGTCGAGGAGATCGCCGCGCTGGCCAAGAGCCTCGATGTCGAGCTCGTGGTGATGGATTGCGCGCTGGCGCCGATCCAGCAGCGCAATCTCGAGAAGGAATTGCACGCCAAGGTGCTCGACCGCACCGGGCTCATCCTGGAAATCTTCGGCCGCCGCGCCAAGACCAAGGAAGGCTCGCTCCAGGTCGAGCTTGCGCATCTCAACTACCAGCGCTCGCGCCTCGTTCGCTCCTGGACCCATCTGGAACGCCAGCGTGGCGGCTTCGGCTTCATGGGCGGTCCCGGCGAGACGCAGATCGAAGCCGATCGCCGCCTGATCCAGGAGCGCATCTCGAAACTCGAGGGCGAGCTGAAGAAGGTGCAGGCGACGCGGCGGCTGCATCGCGCCGGACGCCAGCGCGTGCCGTATCGCGTCGTCGCGCTGGTCGGCTACACCAATGCCGGCAAGTCGACGCTGTTCAACCGCCTGACCCGCGCCGACGTTCAGGCCGCCGACATGCTGTTCGCAACACTCGATCCGACCCTGCGCGCGCTCACTTTGCCGCATGGCGGCAAGGCGATGCTGTCCGACACCGTCGGCTTCATCTCCAACCTGCCGACCCAGCTCGTCGCCGCCTTCCGCGCCACGCTGGAAGAGGTGCTGGAAGCCGACGTCATCCTGCATGTGCGCGACATCTCGCACGAGGATGCCGAGGCCCAGCAGGGCGACGTCGACGCCGTGCTGCGCCAGCTCGGCATCAATCCCGACGACAGTGGCCGCATCATCGAGGTCTGGAACAAGATCGACCGTTACGAGCCTGACAAGCGCGAAGAGCTTTTGAACATCGCCGCGCGCCGGCCGGAAGATCATCCGGCGATGCTGGTCTCGGCCGTGTCAGGCGAGGGGATCGATGCACTGCTTGCGGCCATCGAGGAACGTCTCGCCGCAAAGCGCACCACGCTCGATCTCTCCATCGACGCCGCCGACGGCGCCGGCATCAGCTGGCTGCACAGGAATTCCGAGGTGCTGGCCAAAGAGCTGCACGACGGCCGCTTCGACATGACGGTGCGGGTCGACGAGACCAAGCGGGATATCGTGGTGAACCGGTTCGATGCCGTGCCGCGCGTGGCGTGATCCGAAGGGCGCGGTGCGCCCGACCGGCCTGCGTGCGATATCGACCATATCCGCGTTTCCGGGTTGAGACGCGTAACGCTAGAATGGAATGGTCAGGCCCGGATTCTTCGCCTGCGCCTTGGTATAGGCGACGCCGTGGATCTTGATCCCGCGCTCGTCCAGCAGCGAAATGATGCCGCCCTGGTTCGACAATTCCATCGGCTTCTGCACGACGACGGCGAGCGTGCCCCCGGCCGCGATCTTCCCTGACAGGACCATCTTGTTCTTCTGCTTGTCGGCCAGCATCCAGCCGGTGAGATCGATGTCGCGATCGGCCGTATTGAGCAGCGTGACGACTTCCCGCTCAGGCGTCTTCAAGGCATTGACGAGTGCTGCGATGATGCGCACGAGTCCGTCAGGCATTTGCCCGGTCGGAGGAGCGGTCGGATCTGGCGGCTGTGTCGGAGCGCCGAGATCGATGGGGTCACCGGTCTTGTCGTCGGTGTGCCAGGCCTGGGTCTGGAATTTGAGGAAGACCGCCGTCCATAGCTTCTGATCCGGGAATTCGAACACCAGCCCGCCGTCTTGCCATGGCCCGTTGTCGCCCGAGAATCGTCCGATTGGATTTCCCTGATTCATATGGATATCGTGAATGCCGCGGCCCGGCCGGAAGCCGAAATAATTGTCCGCCTTGGTCTCCGGCCCCCATGTCTCACCGAATGCGTAGATCATCGCGCTTTCGTTTGAGAGCGCGCGCTGGACGAACTGGTCGAGCTTCTCGTTGAGGTCATTGTCGGGTCCGGGCACGGACAGCGGCAGCGGGATCATCTCCTGGGGCTGCATCAGATTGCCGCGAATGAAGTCCAGCGCGATGCTGGCCGGCTTCGGCGGCTGCGGGTGCAGGCCCTCCGGCAGCGCCGCGAGATGATCGGTGATCGGATGGACAAAGTGCGATCGCACCAGGAACTCGACTTCGCTTCCGTCGGCTGACTGCACATTGACGGCGATGCGGAAATCCGCGTTGTCGGCCACGACATGGACTTGATAGTGCGGCGACTGGCCGGTGCCGAAACGCATCGCGATCGGGCGTCCTTTGAGGACCGAATAGTGCTTTAATGGCATCGCACTCACCTGAGGTGGGATTTCGGCTGCGCGGGCTCCGTTGCTCAACTCTAGACTGCTTGTCGTGACGGTTTCATGGCTTGACTGCGATCCGCCATGACCGCCTCGCTGCATTCGGGAAAAGATGCTGACCTATATCTCCTTCGCGACCGCTTCGATCCTTGCGGGTACACCGATGGAGCAGGCCACAACGCTAGCGGCGGGCCTGCGAGCGAGTCTCTGATACCGGTTTCCCCTCACTCTTCGCCGCGTTCCACAGCGCGTCCATCTCCGCCAGCGACGCCTGCTCGAGCGTCCGCCCTTGCGCCTCAAGCGCGCGCTCGATGAAGGCGAAGCGCCGCTCGAACTTTGCATTCGTCGCGCGTAGCGCGGCTTCCGGATCGGCGTCGACGTGGCGGGCGAGATTGACGAGTGCGAACATCAGATCGCCGGTTTCCTCCGCCAGCCCCTCGCTGTCGTTGCGGTCGAGCGCCGCCTCGATCTCGTCGGCTTCTTCGCGGATTTTCGCCAGCACCGCGCGCGGGTCGTTCCAGTCGAAGCCGACGGTGGAGGCCTTGCGCTGGAGCTCCATCGCGCGCGTCAGCGCGGGCTGACCGGCCTTGACGCCCGAGAGTAACGACTTGTGCGTCGGCGTTTCCTCCGGCGGCCGGCGAGCCGCACGTTCGGCTTTCTCCTCGGCCTTGATGCGGTCCCAGACCTCCTTGACGTGGGAGGAGGCGAGGTTGCCGTCCTTGTCGGCGAAGACATGAGGGTGGCGCCGGATCATCTTGCGGGTGATGGCCTCCACGACGTCGCCGAAGGTAAAGGCATTCTGTTCTGAAGCCATCTGGGCGTGAAACACGACCTGGAGCAGGAGGTCACCGAGCTCCTCGCGCAGATCATCGAGATCGCCGCGGCTGATGGCCTCGACCACCTCATAGGCCTCCTCGATCGTGTAGGGCGCGATCGTCGCGAAATTCTGCTCGAGGTCCCAGGGGCAGCCGGTCACCGGCGTGCGCAGCGCCGCCATGATCTCGATCAGACGGGAAATGTCGCGGGAAGGGGTCATTGCGGGGCAGTCTCCTGGCTCCAAAGCCTTATGCCAAAAGCGGCCCGCCGTTCCCAGCGCGGCGCTGCGGAACAGGCCGATTTCCACCGATTGGCGGCAGATTGGCGAGCCGCGCCCGCAGTGCTAAAGCGCGGGCCATGAGTGACGCATTTTCATCACAAACCGCCCTGGTGCTCTTTTCCGGCGGCCAGGATTCCACCACCTGCCTCGCCTGGGCGCTCAGCCGCTTTGCACGCGTGGAGACACTGGGTTTCGAGTATGGCCAGCGCCATGCCATCGAACTCGCCTGCCGCGACCGGCTGTTCGACGGCATCAAGGGGCTGCGTGCCGATTGGGCCGCAAGGCTCGGCGAGAGCCACACGCTGTCGATTCCGACGCTGGCGGCTGTGTCCGAGACGGCGCTGACGCGCGACGTCGCCATCGCGATGGGCGCCGACGGCCTGCCGAATACGTTCGTGCCCGGCCGCAACCTGGTGTTCCTGACGTTTGCCGCGGCGCTCGCCTACCGGCGCGGCATCACCCACATCGTCGGCGGCATGTGCGAGACCGATTATTCCGGCTACCCCGATTGCCGCGACGACACCATCCGCGCCATGCAGGCCGCGCTCTCGCTCGGCATGGCCAGGCAATTCGAGCTGCATACGCCGCTGATGTGGATCGACAAGGCGGCGACGTGGAAGCTCGCTCACGACCTCGGTGGCGCAGGACTGGTCGATCTCATCCGCGAGCACTCGCACACCTGCTATCTCGGCGAACGCGGCGCGCAGCATGAGTGGGGTTTCGGGTGCGGCGAGTGCCCGGCGTGCAGTTTGCGGGCGAAGGGATGGCGAGAGTTTGCGGCGGGGCGCAAATAGCGCTCCAATCTCCGCCGTCATCGCCCGCGAAAGCGGGCGATCCAGTATTCCAGAGAAGGTGCTTGAGCCGAGAAGCCGCGGCGTACTGGGTCGCCCGGTCAAGCCGGGCGACGACAGCGGAGAGTGGGCGAGAGCGCCCCAAATTCCCCTTTCCCATCAAGGCCCGTTCTACTGTGCATGGGGTTGTTTTCGCCGTTTTCGACTGGAACCGCGCCGGGACCCAAAATCCCTAAAATTGCGCGCAATTCCGCAGGGTTCCGTTGAGCACGCCTCTTAAGGGCCGGAGAACCTGATCCGGCTTAGGCTGACGTCAAATCCAGTCCCGTGCTCTGGGGAAGCCATGAACGCGCCAGCCAAATCCGCCGCAAAACGCCGGCTCTTGCTCGCTTCCGACCGGAGCGACGAGAGCACCGAGCTTGCCAGCATCCTGAAGGCCGTGGGCGACGTTTCGACGGTGACGACGCAGGACATTCCCGAGCAGCCGTCGCGCGATCTGTCCGGTCTCGTGGTCGACATCAATCTGCGCTCGCCCGAGAGCGTGCAGCGGGTGCGCAACAAGCTGCGCGGCGATGCCTATCGCACGATGCCGCGGCTGTTCGTGCTCGCCGATGCCCTGCATCACGGCACCATGCAGGCCTGGGCACTGGGCGCCACCGACACGATCTCGCGGCCGCTTCAGCCCGATGCAATTCTTCAGCGCATCCGCGCCGCGTTCCCCGACACCGCCACCTATGACGCGACCGATCGCGGCAAGACGCTCAACCGCGGCGTCGAGGCGGCGCATGCGGTGCTGGCGAAGATGTTCGAGAAGCTGCCGCTCGGCGTGCCCCTGACCTTCGACGACGTCATCGCCGCCGAGAGCAAGATCCTGAAGGCGATCAAGCATTCATCGCTGCGCGAATGGCTCACCACCGTCGGCTGCCATCATGTCGGCAGCTATCGCCACTGCCTGTTCGTCACCGGCTTCGCCGTCGCCTTCGCGCAGCATCTCGGCATGCGCGAGGACGACCAGCGTCGCCTGACCCGCGCCGCGCTGTTGCACGACGTCGGCAAGGCCTTCGTTCCCTCCGTGCTGCTCGACAAGCCGGGCAAGCTCACCGACGAGGAGATGGCCGAGGTCCGCCAGCATCCGCGCCGCGGCTATGACGCGCTCGCGGAGCAAGGCGGCTTCCCGCCGGAGATGCTCGACGTCGTGCTGCATCACCACGAATTCCTCGACGGCTCTGGCTATCCGAACGGCCTGTCGTCGAACCAGATCAGCGACATCGTGCGGGTCACGACGATCGTCGATATCTACGCGGCGCTGGTGGAGAAGCGCGCCTACCGCATGCCCTTCACCCACTCGCGCGCCTTCACGATGATGGAAGGCATGGGCGGCAAGCTGGATCAGCAACTGCTGCAGGCGTTCCGGCCGGTGGCGCTCGGATCGTTTTGATTCCGGTCTCGTAGGGTGGGTTAGCGCAGCGTAACCCACCACTTCTGTCTCCGCGGATACCAAAGAGGTGGGTTACGCCTTCGGCTAACCCACCCTACAAAACTCACCCCACCATCTTCCGCAACTCCGCCTTCGCCACCTTCTCCAGCGTCGAGCGCGGCATGTCGTCGACGAGCCTGATCTCGCGCGGCACCTTGAAATCCGCGAGTCCCGCGCCGCAGGCCGCCATCACGCGATCATGCAGATCGGGCGCCGCGCCCGCGACGCCGCCGTGCGGGATGATGAAGACAACAGGCACCTCGTCCAGCATCGGGTGCTTCTTCGCCACCACCGCGGCTTCGCGCACGCCTGCTACCACCGCGATCACCTGCTCGATCTCGGAGGCCGCGACGTTCTCGCCGCCAACCTTCAGCATGTCCTTGGCGCGGTCGCCGAACCTGATGAAGCCGTTCTCCAGCCGCTCGACGCGGTCGCCGGTGAGGAAGAAGCCGTGCTCGTCGAAGCTTTCGCGCGTCGCCTTTTCATTGTGCAGATATTCGGCGAACAGCGACAGCCCGACGATGCCCTTGATCGAGAGATTTCCGGTGTCGCCGACCTCGGTCGGCCGTCCGTCATCGTCGGTGATGCGGATCTGATATTCGGGCGCGGCGCGCCCGATCGTCATCGGGATGTTGGGCTGGTCGACCTCGCCGACGATGCCGTGGGTGATGGTCTCGGTCATGCCCCACCAGCCGATCATCTTGACGCCAAACGCAGCAAACGCCGGCGGCTCGTTGATGGCGGTGCCCCACAGGCGGAATTTGTGGTCTTTCGGGATCTCCTGCTCGAGCAGGGCCTTCATGCAGAACGGAATCGTCGAGGTCCAGGTCGAGCCATGCTCGCGCGCGACGCCCCAGAAGCGGCTTGCGGAAAAGCGCGGCTGGATCACGCAGGTGGCGCCGACCCACAGCGTTGCCAGCATCGAATAGGCCAGCGCATTGGTGTGGAACAGCGGCAGATAGGTCTGGTGCACGTCGTTCGCATGAAGGTCCTCATGCGCGGCGTTGATCTTGGCGCCCCACAGCGCGTTGGCGTGGGTCCACAGCACCGCCTTCGGGCGCGATGTCGTGCCCGACGTGTACTGCACGCTGCACGGCGCGAGCGGGTCGGTCGCGCGCCTGGGACGGTCGGCGCTGTCGGCGAACAGTGAATCGAAACTGTCGCCGCGCGAGACCGCTTGCGCGGGCGCCGCACCCGCATCGTGCGAGGTCACCGCCAGCCAGCGGATGTTGCGGCAGTTCTGCGCGACGATCTCGGCATAGGCCGGCTGCGTGATCGCAGCGACCGCGCCGCAATGATCGGCGAAATATTCCATCTCCGCCGGAGCCGAGCGGGTGTTGGTGGTCACCGCGATGGCGCCGAGTTCGACGCAGGCGAACCAGGCCAGCAGCGCCTCGATGCAATTGTCCAGATGAATGAGCACATATTCGCCCGGCTTGACGCCGCGCTTCACCAGCCCCGCCGCGAGCGCGCCGACGCGCTCGTGAAACTCGCCGTAGCTCCAGCGCCGCGCCGGCGCGTCGAACGGCGCCCAGATCAGGAACGCATGATCGCGGCGCACCGCGGCGCGCATCTTCAGCAGCCAGGGTACGTCGAGCCCGTCGAACGGTCCTACGAGTCTGGATTCGGTGTATTGAGGTGGCATGGCTCCTCCCGTGCAGCCTGCATCTTGATGGCGGCTGCCTTTTGATTATTGCGTCTTCCTGCCATTGGATGACGCAGGGAGCAAATCGGGGGGCGCGAAAGATGGGCGCGGCGTACTCCGTGGTGCGCGCACGCTCTCTCCTCCGTCATGGCCGGGCTTGACCCGGCCATCCACGCCTTGGCGCGCTAGTCCTCGTACGACGAAATCTCAATCAGGCTGCCATCCGGATCCCTGCAATAGACCGAGCGCAGCGTGCCGCGGGCACCCTGCTTGGGAACCGGGCCTTCCTCGATCGCGACGCCATGTGCCTTCAAATGCGCCACGACTTCGTCGGGCGATGCAGACGTGAGGAAGCACAGATCCTCGCTGCCGGCGGTCTGATGGTCCGCGGTGAACCACTCCACCTTGTCGGCATCGCGCGGCCGGACGTTGATCTTTTGGTTACCGAATTGCAACGAAGTCCGCGGCGCTTTGCCGCCACCGGGGTCGAACACCTTGACTTCCATGCCGAGAATCTTGCGGTACCACTCGGAGGTCACTGCCACGTCGGCGACGTTGATTACGAGATGATCGAGGGCTTCGACCTTGACCGGCATGCCTTAATCCTTTCGTCGTGATGCGCCCGGCGCACTTTCCGCCTGCAGCAAGCTTTGTTACAACCGCGTCGACGCCACTTTGAAGCCATCTGGCTTTCAAGAACAACACGTTGGGAGAATCCTTGAGATGATCACTCGCCGTACCGCGCTGGGCCTGCTCGCCGCCAGTCCGCTTGCAGCAACCCCGCTGTCGAAGGCCTTTGCCGCCGACTATCCGGCCCGGCCCGTGAAATGGGTGGTCGGCTATCCGCCGGGCGGAGCCACCGACATCCTGGCGCGGCTCATCGGTCAGCGGCTGTCGGAACGGCTCGGCCAGCAATTCGTGATCGAGAACAAGCCCGGCGCCGGCAACAATATCGGCACCGAATCGGTCGTCAATGCCGAGCCCGACGGCTACACGCTGCAACTGGTCAATCCGGCCAACTTCATCAACGCTTCGCTCTACACCAACCTCAAATTCAACTTCGTGCGCGACATCGCGCCGGTGGCCTCGTTCCAGCGGGTGCCGAACGTGATGACCGTCAACAAGGACGTTCCGGCCAAGAACGTCGCCGAGTTCATCGAATATGTGAAGGCCAATCCCGGCAAGGTGAACATGGCTTCGTCCGGCAACGGCACCTCGGTGCATCTGTCCGGCGAGATGTTCATGGCGCTGACCGGCTGCAAGATGCAGCACGTGCCCTATCGCGGCGCGGCGCCGGCGATCACCGACATGCTCGGCGGCCAGGTGCAGGTGATCTTCGACAACATGCCCTCGATCATCCAGCACATCCGCTCCGGCTCGCTTCGCGCGATCGGCGTCACCACCACGGAGCGCTCGCCGCAGCTGCCCGACGTACAGGCTATCGCCGAGACCGTGAAGGACTACGAGGCCAGCGCGCTGTTCGGCATGGGCGCGCCGAAGAACACACCCAAGGAGATCATCGCCAAGCTCAACAATGAGATCAATACGCTCATGAAGGAGCCCGACATGACCAAGCGACTGGTCGAACTCGGCGGCGAGCCGCGGGTGCAGACGCCGGAGGCGTTCGGCGAGGAGATCAAGGCCGAGACCGAGAAGTGGAAGAAGGTCGTCGAGTTCGCCGGCCTGAAGGTCGAGTAGCGATCTTGTGATCCCTGAGATTGGAGCCCTGCCGCCTGGCAGGGCTTTTTTCTTGCGTACTTCGTTCCGTTGATCTGGAATAAAACGGCGCGGCGAAACCTGATGATACATGGCGCGTATCTCGCCCTGTGAAGAGAGGAGTCTGGATCATGCGCAAGACGCAATTGGCGCTGCTGACGCTGGGCGCGACGGTCTTTGCCGGCTTCGTCACCGTCACGCCCGCGGCGGCCCGCGACTACCCCTGGTGCGCCCAGGGCGGCGAGTATGACTATCCCGGCGAATGTGCCTACAGCACCTATGAGCAATGCCAGGCCAGCGTCTCCGGCCGCTTGCTGTACTGCGGGCCCAATCCAATGGTGGCCTATGGCCAGGCGCCGCAGCCGCAACCTCGGCCGCACCGTCGCGCGCGGCCCGTTGCACCGTACTAGCCGCGCGCGCATTGCGCAGCCGCGTATTTTGCGCGATCGCTCCGGAATAAACCGGCTCCGCGAGCCTTTCACTCTGTGAGGTCGGATGTCGCGCGGCGAACATGGGAGGTCGGTCATGGGCAAGGCGCAATTTGTGCTGGGCACCATAGTCCTTGTGTGGCTCGCTGGCGGGAGCCCGGCGCGCGCGGACTATGATTACGCGTGGTGCATTCAGAACTCGGAATACGGCTATCCCGGCGACTGCTCCTATCAGACCCGCGAGCAGTGTCAGATGAGCGCGTCGGGCCGCAAGGGCTATTGCGCGCAAAATCCTGCCCAGGTGGCCGTACGGCCTCCGCTTCAGCCGTCACTACGCGGTCGGTACGTTCGTCCGTACTAGTCGCGCCTCACACTGAGCACTGCCTGATCACGCAGTCGTGCAGATCCGGACGCGCGGGTTCCTGCTTGACGCCTTCTCGTTCACGTCTATACTAAACCAAATGGTTAAGTATAGAGACGAGACGCTCGACCGGACCTTTGCGGCGCTGTCCGATCCGACGCGGCGTGCCCTTCTCGCGCGGCTCGGCGAGCGGGACGGCCTGTCGGTGAGCGAGCTGGCCGCGCCGTTTCCGGTCTCGCTGCCGGCGATCATGAAGCATCTCGACGTGCTCACGGATGCGGGCCTGATCGTGCGGGAGAAGACCGGACGCACGGTGTCCTGCCGGCTCACCGCGCAGCCGATGGAGCAGGCGATGAACTGGCTCAATCGCTACGCGCAGTTCTGGTCCGAGAAGTTCGACCGCCTCGCCACCTTCGTGGAGGACAAGACATGGCCAACGCAGCCGTCAACGCCGATCCCCGCACAGCCGAACGTCCAAGCGAGCGTCCAAACGAACGTCCAAGCCTCACGCTCACGCGCCGGCTCCGCGCACGGCCGGAGAAAGTCTACGCCGCCTGGACGCAAGCCGCGCAGCTAGTCCAGTGGTTCGGGCCGCCGAACATGAAGCCGGCGACGCTGGACGCCGAGCTCGATGTCCGTACCGGTGGCCGTTACCGCATCAGCTTCACTGGTGACGACGGCGAATATTTCGAGGCCGGCGGCATCTATCGCGAGGTCGTGCCGAACGAGCGGCTGGTGTTCACCTGGGCCTGGCATTCGACGCCGGAGCGCGAATCGCTGGTGACGATCACGCTGAAGCCCGATAGCGCCGGCACGCTGATGATCTTCCATCACGCCCAGTTCTTCGACGAAACCGCACGCGACAATCACCAGCGCGGCTGGAGTTCGTTCCTCGACAAGCTCGACGCCTTCGTCGCCTGACACCATGGAGGATACCGTGCAGCAACATCAGATCGTCTCGCGCGAGCAATGGATCGCGGCCCGCAAGGCCCACCTGGCACATGAGAAGGAGCTCAGCCAGGCCCGTGAGCGCCTCGCCGAGCAGCGCCGCGCGCTGCCCTGGGTGAAGGTCGACAAGAACTATGTGTTCGACGGACCGAACGGCAAGGTGACGCTCGGCGATCTCTTCGGGGGGCGCCCGCAGCTCGTGGTGCAGCATGTGATGTTTGCACCCGACTGGGAGGCCGCATGCAAGAGCTGCTCGTTCTGGGCCGACGGTCTCGATCGCATGGTGCCGCACCTCGCCGCGCGCGACACCTCCACGGTTGCGATCTCGCTGGCACCTAGCGCCAAGCTAGAGGCCTTCAAGAAGCGGATGGGCTGGACCTTCGACTGGGTCTCGTCAGGAAGCAACGACTTCAACTACGACTACGAGGTCTCGTTCACGCGCGAGCAGATCGACAAGGGCGTGCCCAAATATAATTTCGGCACCACGCCGTTCTACGGTCCGGAGCTGCCCGGTATCAGCGTGTTCTACCGCAACGAGGCCGGCGAGATCTTCCATACCTATTCATGCTTCGCGCGCGGTCTCGACATGATGAACGCGGCCTATCAGTATCTCGACCTCACCCCGCTCGGTCGTCACGAGGGCGGCCTGCCCTATCCGATGGACTGGGTCCGCCTGCGCGACCAGTACGAGCCGCAGGCGAAGGGAGCGTGCTGCCACGGGTGAGGGGGCGGGTGCGCTGTGCCCACACCAACGGTGTCATCGCCCGGCTTGACCGGGCGATCCAGTACTCCGAGACGGTCGTGTCGAATCTAGAAGCCGCGGCGTACTGGATGCCCCGCCTTCGCGGGGCATGACAGCGGAGGCTGAAGCGCAGTCTACCGCTTCGCGTCGGCCTGCTCCGTGCCGTTGCACGAGATCAGCATCGTGTACGGCCGCGCGTTGCCGGCGATGTCGGTGGTCTTGAGCTCGCCCTTCGGTTCGGCGGTCTGGTAGGGCACCACGGAATTGTCGAGGAAGTCGCGCAGCATGCCGGTCTTGATGGCGAAGTTGATGTTCTCCGGAATGTTGCCGGTCGCAGCGACGATGCGCAGTGCGGGGATCTTTGCGGTGACCACGCCCACGATCTGACCGGTGGTGTCGAACAGCGGGCCGCCGCTATTGCCGGGCTGCACCGGCGCGCTGATTTGCAGGAAACGCGTGTCGTTGCGCATGCCGCTGAGCGAGCTCGCGATACCGGTCGTCACGGTGAAGTCCGACGTGAGCAAGCCATGGAAGGGAAAGCCGATTACGATGACGGAATCGCCGGAGCGGATCGAGCGATCGCGGATCCGCGCAAAGTCCTTGAATGTCGTCATCGACGGCGCCTGCAACAAAGCGAGATCGTTGTTGACGTCGCTCGACACGACGCGCAGCACCATCGCGGCCTCACCGGTGAGGTTGCCCTTGATGTCGCCGACACAGCCGTCGATCACATGGTTGTTGGTGACGACGTGGCCGTTCGCGCTGACCACGAAGCCGGTGCCGGTCTTGGCTCTGGCAACTTTGCCGCCGGCCGGCGGCGCCTGCTTGTCCGGCGCAGGCTGCGGCTTGGCGGCGATCTTGGTGAAGTCGCCGGCCTTGTCGAGCCCGTCGGCTTTTACCTTGGTCACGCAATTGGCCAATGCAGCGATCACCGGCCCGGTCGAGGTCAGATCGAAATTCAGAACGGCGCGGCCGGCCGTCGCCACCATCAGGCTCGCCTTCTGAAACGTACGCACAACATTGACCGGCATGATGGCCGTGAGCATGTTGGGCTGGTACGCCGTGGCGAACAGCCTGGCTTGCTCCTGCCCGTCAAAGGTCACGTCGATCGCGGCGTTCTCGCCCTTGTTGAAGCGGTAGCTGGGACTCGCAAAGGCGAGCGACCATGTGCCGGCGGCATTTTGGCTCACGACGAGGATGACGCCGTTCGCATAAGGCGTCGTCGCGGCGCAATGCGAGAAGGCGCCCGTCTCGTCATTGCTGAAGGCGCCGCCGATCCAGTTGCCGACATTGACGCTGCCGAATGGTCCTTTCGCATGCGCGATGCCGGCGACGCTCGCCTGCAACAGAGACGCGACGACAAATGACTTAAGCCACATACTTCCTTCCCCCCGGAATGCTTTTGAAGCCATCTTATCCGGCCGAGGTCGTGCGGCGCAACCGACAGTTGTTTGTGCGGATCGAACCATCCGGCTGCGACTTCCGGGCTTGCCTTTACTTTGCGGTGCTATATACTTTGCGATACAAAGTGACGGGACGGGCGGTCCCGGTTAATTGGGCGGAGCGGGGTTTTGGCGTTGCCAATGCGCGATCTCGACAAGGCACTGGCCGACATCGTGGCGATCCGCAACCAGATTGCGGCGGGCACGGCGTTCCGCGGCTACGGCCCGGCGACGATCGCTGCGACGGGCGCCGTCGCGCTTCTCACCGCAATCCTCCAATTCTGGCTGCTCGGCGATCCCACCAGCGAGCCGGTCGGCTTCTTCTTCGGCTGGTTCATGGCCGCGGTGCTCTCCGTCCTGATGATCGGCATCGAGATGCGCGCACGCTCGCGCCGTCATCATTCCGGCCTGGCCGATGCCATGATCCATCAGGCGGTCGAGCAGTTCCTGCCCGCGGGCGTCGCCGGCGTGCTGCTCGCGGTGGTGATGTGGAAGTTCGCGAGCGAGACGCTGTGGCTGTTGCCCGGCCTGTGGCAGATTCTGGTGTCGCTCGGCATTTTCGCTTCCGTCCGCTCGCTGCCGCGCACCGTCGCGCTCGCCGGCGCCTGGTATTTTATTTCCGGCTTCGCGGTCGTGGTGCTCGCGAGCCGGACTCACACGCTATCGCCGTGGACCATGGGGCTGCCCTTCGTGATCGGGCAGTCGGTGATGGCGGGCATTCTGTATTTCGCGTCCGGAGACCATGATGTCGAAGACTGACAGCGCACCCTTCTCCTATGAAGGGCTCGACCGCGTCATCCATGAGAAGGCGAGGCTCGGGCTTCTGACCTCGCTGATGGCGCATCCGAAGGGTCTGGCGTTCGCCGACCTCAAGCAGCTCTGCGGCCTCACCGACGGCAATCTCAGCCGGCATCTCGCCGTGCTCCAGGAGGCCGGCCTCGTCGAGGTGACCAAAGGCTATGAGGGCAACCGCCCGCACACGACCTGCCGCCTGACCAAGGCGGGCCGCCGCCGCTTCCTCGACTATCTCGCCGTGCTCGAGCGGCTGGTGCGCGACGCCGCCAAGGCCGCCGGCCGCGACGCGCCGCCGCTCGGCCGTCTCGGTATCATCTCGACCTGATCCCCCTTTTTGACCGGAGACTTTGCAATGCAAAGCGACATGACCTCTCGCAACGAGAAGCTTCACGTCGGCATCATCATGGACGGCAACGGCCGGTGGGCGACGCGCCGCGGCCTGTCGCGCCTGCGCGGCCACGAGGCCGGCGTGGAGGCGATCCGCCGCATCGTCGAGGCCGCACCCAAGCAGGGCATCGGGACGCTGACACTTTACGCCTTCTCCACCGACAATTGGCGACGGCCGAAAACCGAAGTCGCCGCGCTGATGACGCTGCTGCGCTTCTATCTCGCCAACGAGGTGCAGAGCCTCGCCAGGAACGGCGTGCGCCTCACCGTGATCGGCCGCCGCGACCGTCTGCCCGACGGCATCGCCAATGCGATCGCGCGCGCGGAAGACGCCACCGCGCACGGCAGCGCGCTTCACTTGCGCATTGCGGTCGACTATTCCGCGCGCGACGCGATCCTCAACGCCGCAGCGAAGGCGGCGGCATTGACGAGCCTCACCCGCGAAGCCTTCTCGCAGCTCGTTACCGGCGAAGCCGGCCTTCGCGACGTCGATCTCATCATCCGCACCTCCGGCGAGAAGCGGCTGTCGGACTTCCTGCTCTGGGAAGGCGCCTATGCCGAGCTGCACTTCACCGAGCGGATGTGGCCCGAATTCGACGCGGGCGATCTCTCCGCGGCTCTGGCGTCCTTCCACGGCCGCGAGCGCCGCTTCGGCGGCCTCCAGGCGATCATGCCCGACGAGGTGCCGTCACTCTCCCGTGTGTGATGCACGGCACGGGACAACGAGCTGTTCGTTTTCAGCCGCATGATTGGCAGTGGTGTCCAAGCCGCGGAAGCGCGGCCTCGGTTAGGTGTGCGAGCCACGCAACCTGCCGAGAGCATCACGCATGTCACTGTTGTTTCCGGGAGCCGTCGTCGAGCCGGTCGAACTGGCCGAAGCGAAGGGCATGGTCTGCATCAGGACCGCCAGCGTATCCGATGTCGAGAACCTGTCGGTTTATTTCACCGGCCTGTCCACGACGTCGCGCAACAAGCGCTTCATGGGCGCGCGTACCGACTTCGCCCTGGTCGCTGCCGAATGCGTGGCGAAGACGGGCCGTCCCGGTCATTTCACCCTGCTCGCCGAAGTCAGGCAGGACGGGCAGCACGCCATCATCGGCGAAGCGAACTACGCCTATGATGCGGCTGCACGGCATGGCGAGTTTGCCATCTCGGTCGCCGATGCGTTCCAGCGCCTGGGCCTCGGCTTGCAGATGATGACGGCGATGGAGACGCGGGCGACCGATCTTGGCCACGAGATGATCGCCGCGGAGACGGCGCGGACAAATACCGAGATGCGTGGTCTGGCGAAGAAGGCGGGCTTCCGGGATACCGGTCTCGGAGACTGGCAGTCGGTTCACCTCGCAAAGCGCCTGTCGCGGTAGCCGTCCGCGCGTTGCCGCCTGGCACGGATCGTGCTCTAGTATCGCCTGGATTTCCCCAGCGATGGGAGCTTCGGCGATGCGCGCAGTTCTGGATCATTGCACCGGCGGAACGGAGCGGCAGGTCATGGCCGGCACGTCGGTCGTTACCGAGGGCGGCACCAGCAGCGGCCATCTTTACGTGCTCGTCGAGGGCAGGCTCGAGGTGCTCAAGAGCGACACGGTGGTCGCGACCATCACCGAGCCCGGCGCCGTGTTCGGCGAGATGTCCGTGCTGCTCGGGCTGCCGCACACCGCGACGGTGCGGGCCAGCTCGGATTCCGTCATCTATGAGTTCGAGGACGCGGCGTCATTCCTCATCCAGCGGCCCGAGGTCGCGCTGCTGCTCGCGCGCACGCTGGCGCAGCGGCTCAACGTCGCCAACACTTATCTCGCCGATCTCAAGCGGCAATATGCTGGCCACGGCACGCATCTCGCCATGGTCGGCGAGGTGCTCCAGAGCATGATCAACCTGCCGCCGCTCGAGGTGTCGCCAGGCTCGGATCGGCAATCCGATCCAAGGATGTGAGCCAGTCCGGCGGCTCCTCGATGGTGTTTGCGGGCCGCTTCAGCGGTGCGCCGAGGTCGATCCACTGCGCTTCGCCCGCTGCCAGCCAGAACGCCTTGTCCGCAGCGAGATCCAGCACGATATGCGTCGGCGGCCGTCCCGGTTGCAGGCCGGCGTTGAACACCCAGGTCTGGCCGAGCCGGTCGAACCACGAGCCGTCGGCGACGAAGGGCGACTGGTGCACATGGCCCGAGATCACCATCGACGGCTGATACTGCATGATCCATTGCACCAGATCGACGTCGCCGAAGAAACGCTTGCCGCCCCAGCTGGTCGGTGAATTCGCCGGCGGCGCATGATGCGCCCAGATCCAGTGCTGCGGGCGGCTTTCGGCGGCGTCGCGCAGCTGTTCGACGATGCGCTGCTTGACCAGCGGGCCGTCCCACCACGGGCACACCGTGAACAGCGTGTCGCCGATGGTGAGGTTGCCGCCGTCGCAAGTGATCCCGAGCTCCCGCACCTCGGAGATCCAGCGCGAGATCTTTTCGCCCTCCGCATTGCGCTCGTCGAGGTCGTGATTGCCGGAGCAGAGGATCACGCGGGTCTGCGCCGCGAGCAACGCGAGGTATTTCTTCACCACCACGATCTGCGCGCGAAAATCCACCACCGAGCCGATGTCGAGCGCATCGCCGGCGAAGATCACGAGGTCGAACTGCGGTGCCGCGCTGACCAGCCAGTCGAGCTGCGGCAGCGAGTAGTGCAAATCGGCCACGACCAGGCAGCGCATTGAAAATCCGTGGGCGGGTTTGAAAAGGTCTGGGAATTCCAAAACGTTAATTACAAAGCAAGAAGCAGACCAGAATGGCTGCCTCTCTTCGTCAAGCCAATGGCCGGCAGCATGCTGCGGCGCATTGGCGTGCGCAAGTGACCGGGCGCCGCAGGGCTGGACCGTGTCATCGAATTCTGATGTCGTGGCGCATCCTCAAACGCCCGTATCCGCATGACCTCCTTCAAGACCATTCGTGCCCGCGCCGAGAAACGCAAGGGCGGCCCCAAGGCGCTGGACAAGCTGATGCCCGAAAAGCCCGACCTGAAGGGGCTCGCCAAGCTCGGCGACGATCGCATCCTCGCCGAGATGACCAGGCGGGTGTTTTGCGCGGGCTTTGCCTGGAGCGTGATCGATTCGAAATGGGACGGCTTTGAAGCGGCGTTTTTGCATTTCCAGCCGGCCAAGCTCACCTTCCAGCCGGAGGACTATTGGGAGGGCCTCGTGCGCGACGCGCGCATCGTGCGCAACGGCGCCAAGATCATGTCGGTGCGCGACAACGCCAGCTTCGTCCAGGAGATCGCAAAAGAGCACGGCAGCTTCGGCAAGTTTCTGGCGAAATGGCCGCCATCCAACGAGGTCGGCCTGCTCGATCTCCTGACGAAGCGCGGCAGCCGGCTCGGCGGCAACACCGGGCAGATGCTGCTGCGCTTCGTCGGCTGGGATGGTTTTGTCACCTCCAGGGATGTCGTCGCCTGCCTGCGCGATGCCGGCCTCGACATCGCCGAAGAGGTCAAATCAAAGGGCGATCTCGCAAAAGTGCAGGCACAGTTCAACGCCTGGGCCGAGGAGACCGGTCTGCCATACACATATCTGTCACGCATCTGCGCGCTCTCGGTTGGCGAGAACCGAGGCGAGCACTAAGTCACGAGAAACCAGGAGAATAAAAATGGCAAAAGCCTATTGGGTTGCCACCTACCGCGCGATCAAGAGCCCCGACGCCATGGCGGCCTACGCCAAGCTGTCGCGTCCGGCCATCGAGGCCGCCGGTGGACGCGTGCTCGCGCGCGGGATGCCGGTTGCGGCCTACGAGCACGGCCTGATGGAACGCGTCGTTCTCATCGAGTTCGATAGCGTCGAGCGCGCCAGGGCGGCGTATGAAAGTCCCGCCTACAAGGCCGCTCACGACCTGCTCGGAGACGGCGCCGACCGCGACATCCGGATCGTCGAAGCCGCCGAATAGCGGCATCGACAGGCGGATCGTGTGCTTCGTGTGGCGGTCCCGTGCCGTGAGCGCGGCAGATGAAACTCGCGATCACGAAATGCATTTTTCCGGAACATTCGTGCGCAACACCCGTTCGGGAATTTGAGCCAGGCGACACAGGCGCAGGGAACGCCCGTTTTGGCTCAACTCACTGAAACCCGGCACGACAGAAACGGAGCAGCGCATGAAGCTCACATCCGAACAGGTGAAGCAGACCGTCAACCAACTCGGCGCCCAGGTGCTGCCCGACGAACATCCCGCCATGCCGCAGCTCAACAGCATGTTCGGCGAACACACCTTCTTCGTCGACGAAACGGGCCTGAAGGTGCTCGAGCCGACGCCGTCGGTCGGCGCTGAGCGCCAGACCGGCGAAGTCGTCAGCCTCGCCAACTGGAGCGATGCCGACCTCACGCGCCTGATGGCCCATGAGCCGGAGCCGACGGGTGTGATCGTCGTGTTCGAGCATGTGAGGCATTGATTGGCCCGAGCGGATCGGCCTTCATCGGTGGCGGGTCTGAAAATCCCGCCACCTTCCATGGCTGGTTTGGAGCCGCGCCGCGGACAAGGATCTCGCGTTCGCGGAGGGCCTTTCCAGCCTGGTTCAAAGACCGAAAGTCAGCTGCGGCTCCGCATCGTCGCCGTCCTGGAGGGCAGACAGCGACACCCCCAGCAGCCTGACGCGCTTGGGTAGCGGTATCTCGGCTTCGAGCAAGCCGCAGGCCAGCCGCCCCAGATCGTCCCGGCCTGCAACCGGCGCCGTGACGGACCTGCTGCGCGTGATGATCTCGAAGTCGGCGAATTTGATCTTCAGGGTGACGGTCCGGCCGCGGTTGCCGGTCGTCTCGCAATGGCGCCAGACCTTGTCGACAAGCGGCTTGAGCTCGGCGGCCAGCGCGCCGTATTCGTCGAGGTCGGTCGAGAACGTCGTCTCCGCGCCGATCGACTTGCGGATCCGGTTGGCCCGGACCGGTCGCTCGTCGACGCCGCGTGAGATCCAGTAGTAATAGGCGCCCGACTTGCCGAAATTCGCATTCATGAACTCCAGCGTCTGGTTGCGGATGTCGAGGCCGGTGAACAGGCCGAGCGCGTTCATCTTCGCGCTGGTCGCCGGGCCTATCCCGTGGAACTTGCCGACGGGCAGCGTCTCGACGAAGGCGGGTCCCATCTCCGGCGAGATCACGAACTGACCGTTGGGCTTGCGATGATCGGAGGCGAGCTTTGCAAGAAATTTGTTGTAGGAGATGCCCGCCGAAGCGTTGAGGCCGGTCTCGGCCTTGATCTTCTCACGGATCCGCAAGGCGACGTCCCGCGCCAGCGGGATGCCTTGCAAATTCTCCGTCACGTCGAGATAGGCCTCGTCGAGCGACAATGGCTCGATGATTGGCGTGTGCTCGGCAAAGATGTCGCGGATCTGCTTGGAGATCGCCTTGTAGACCTCGAAGCGCGGCCTGACGAAGATCAGGTCGGGACATTGCCGCTTCGCGGTCACCGACGGCATCGCGGAGCGAACACCGAACTTGCGGGCCTCGTAGCTCGCGGCCGCGACGACGCCGCGTTCCGCGGAGCCGCCGACGGCGACCGGCTTGCCGCGCAGCTCCGGATTGTCGCGCTGCTCCACGGACGCATAGAAGGCATCCATGTCGATATGGATGATCTTGCGGACGGGCGTGGCCTCGCCAGTCACCGTGCCGGATTCGCTCATGGAACGATGATACAATTGCCCGAAGAGAAGCGCGAGGTGATGGATGCTTCAGTTGTTGGTCTTCGTCGTCGGTGTGGTCGGCATCGGCTGGCTGATCGGCGCGACCAATCTTCCGGGAGAGTGGTATGCGGCCCTTGCCAAGCCGGGTTTCGTGCCGCCGAACTGGGCGTTCCCGGTGGCGTGGACTATCCTTTACATCATGATCGCGGTTGCGGGCTGGCGGACTTTTCGCCGTGAGCCGCCGGGTCGAGCGATGCAGGTCTGGGCCGCGCAACTGGCCCTCAATTTCGTCTGGTCTCCGGTGATGTTCACGATGCACCAGATCGGAGCCGCGCTCGTCATACTCATTTGCCTGTTCGTCGCGATCGTGACCTACATCAGTCTCGAGACGTCACGGGACAGGCTGGCCGCCGCGTTGTTCATACCTTATGCAGCCTGGGTCGCCTTTGCCGGCCTGCTCAATGCGGCCATCTGGCGCTTGAATTGAGGCGATTTGTCCAAGGTTCATCAAAGAGCAATCTCAGGCTCGTGAGTGGCGAGCCTAGGCACGCGTTCCTATATAGGAGCGCGGAGGACAGCCAATGCAATACAGCTCCGAGCTCATTCAGACCATGCGCCAGGCCCTCGAGACCGTGATGGCGAGCGTACCGGCCGATCAGTCGGTGTTCGGTCTGAAAGCCGCTGTCGCCGAATGCATTTTGAAGGCTGCCGCGCACGGTCATACGTCGTATGACGCCCTGGTGACGTCCGCCTCCGATCAGATCCAGTCGATCATCTCGATGCTGACGTGAGGGAGGCAGGCGGCAGATCCGGAGTTCATGCCGACGGAGGCGCCCATAGGAACTCAGGACGAATGCCCTGCTGGATGAGGTCCGTGCCAAGCGACTGAAGTGTGAACATGGCGCCGATGCTGGGTCTTGTACCGCTTGTCCAGCACGTTTGAAGGCCGATCAAGAGCTGCGACAGGGCCTGATTGAACGCAAGCGACGGACTCGGTGTGACGGTCGATTGCTGAAAATCGAACCAGGTCGGAAACGGGATTGGTGCTCCCGTAAAGCTCCAATGGCCAGCCGCATCCTGCACCAGCGTTTTCTCGGTGTAGATTTCCTTGAAGACATAATAGTGGGCGAATGTTGCATTGCCGGTTGGGGGTTGGTTAGGAGAGCCTTCCGTACCTTCACCTTCGGCCTTGATCAGCAGGATCGCCGCCTGCGCATCGGCGATGCTCTTGATCGGCGTTGCTTCCCCCGAATTGACCGCGAAAGCGCTGGCATTGATCGCGGGATTGACTGTGGTGAAACCCTCGGCGATCGCATCGTAGAAATCACCAATCGTCGCAGGTCCCGTTCTTGCGGCGAGCGCAACCGGTGGAAATTCCGGATACTCGATCTGCATGAAGACCTGAACTTGATCTGGCGTAAGCGGCTTCAGATCAACGGGCAATTTTTGCAGAATTTCTCCGGGCAGGACATTGGTCGGGTAGCTCGGAATGAAGGTCGCATTGGCAATGGATGGCACGCCGCCGATCGCGGTCAGCATGTTGCCTGCCAGGGCAAAGTGATACATCTCTTGCACCACAATGTCCTGAATCATACCGCCGACACCGCCCGGGTCGCTGTTGATCGACCATTGCGCGCAAAGATAAGGCGGGATGGTGGAGAACTCCAATTGCATCGCGGTCTGGAGTGCGTCTTTCAGGTCGGAAAGCGTCGTAATGCGATCCTCGACGAACTGGGCGATGGTTTTCATCTGAAGCACCCCTCCCGACTCGGTTGATTGCGAAGCCCTGTTCCTGGCGCCGCCACTGGATCGACGTCGTCAAGCAGGTTCCGTGTTGGCTCATTGCTTGCGGGACGAGCGCTCCTGGGGTGATTCAGTCCGACAATAACCGGATATCGGTCTGCGACATCACGCCTACAATCGGACCTGCCCCGATGATCGCGACCAGAAACGTGCCGCGATCGGGCTCATTTTCCGCAACCCATGAACAATAGTACAATTTAAGGGTGCAATCAATTGCGCCGTTGGTCAGAGATTTGTGACCGCTTTTCCATTCGACGTGCTTAGCCGGACGCGCGCGCGACGTTGCGAAGGCCAGATTGCGAGCCGCAACATTTGATGGATGGTGCCGTCACAGCGTCAAAAGCCGGCACACAGTCTCGGTCCGGCACACAGTCTCGGTAAAGAGTAGGGAGACTGGCGCACCCGACACGATTCGAACGTGTGACCTTTGCCTTCGGAGGGCAACGCTCTATCCAGCTGAGCTACGGGTGCTAGTCGAGGTTCATTTAGCCGATTGGCGGGGGGTGGGCAACCTCCGCTTTGCCCGTGCCCGGACGCCCGGCATCGCCCAATTCCTGGTCTTATGCTTCGCTCTTCAATCCCGGAGGGCGGCCGGTCCCGAGATCTCGCCGGAATCGGTCACGAACATCAACGGGCCCGTCTCCGAGGTGGCGAACACGGCCGCGGTGAGCGGGCCGCCAAAGCAGGCGCCGGTATCCAGATTCAACCGGTTGGCTCGCAGATCAGGTGTCCCGGACCGGACCGGCGTATGACCATGGACAACGAAAAGCCCGTGGTCGTGATCCGACGACAGGAAGGGTTCCCGGATCCACAGCAAGTCTCGCTCGGATTGTGACGCCAGCGGCACGTCCGGCCGTAGTCCAGCATGGACGAACAGCCGCCCATGCTCGATTTTCGTCAGCTGAAGCGCGCGTATCCAGTCGAGATGCTCGCTCGGCAGATCGGCGGGATCGTCGATCCCGTAGCTGTCGAGCGTCTGCTCGCCGCCGTTGCCCCACCAATTCATGAGGTCGCGGTCGGTGCGCTCCATGTCGGCCGCGCGAAGCAGCATCTCCTCATGGTTGCCCCGCAGACAGACGAAGGGGCGGTCCTGCTTCCCTTCGCTGCCGACGAGAAAATCCATCACCTCGCGGCTTTGGGGTCCCCGGTCGATATAGTCTCCGACAAGCACAAACTGCGCGCTCCGCTCGCCGCGAAGCTCCTCGCACGCGGCGAGCAGCGACGTCAGCTTGTCAAAGCAGCCGTGGATGTCGCCGATCGCGAAGGTGAGTTCTTCGTGCTCGGGAAGATGCAAAGCCAGGTTTCTCCCGCGTGCCAACTTAGATGGTGAGACCCTTTGTCGTGCCTTTGAGCCTGATCCGCTCCGGACCCACGCCCACCTTCGCGAGCGATTCAATCACTCTGTCGCTCAGCGCCTTGCCGTCCTTGTCCTTGCGATCGCGTTGAACCGCGGTGAAATCATACACGAGCAGCCCGACATTGGCGCTGCTCACGTTGAGCTTGGCCCCGTCCGCAACAGCGCGGATCGCCGCAGCCACATTGCGATGTCCGTTGCTCCATTTCGCCATGCCGGCCAGATTATTCGCAACGCATCGATAGCTGTCTTCGATCTCCGTCTTGTGAAGGTCGATCACCTTCTGATAGTCCGCGATCTGACCGACAATATCGCCGTTCTCCAGCTCGGGGTTGCTGAACGTCTTGGCCTCCCAGAACACTAGATCCACGCTGGTCGCCGTCGTTTCGAAGTTCGCCAGGTCCATGCGGGGGAGGTTCCGCTTGATGCCGGGGACGCCGGATGCGTTGATCGCAATCTCGACGTCGACGACGGAGAGATTGGACGTCGCGATCTCGTGGACGCCTTCCTTCTCCTGTCCGGAATAGGGCGATGCGGCCCTTTTGAGCTTCGCCAGCGTCTCTGCGCCTTCGTAGTCGCGCGTCAGCATTCTTGGCTCGGCGTTGCCGAAGGCGAACTTCCCCTCGACCAGCGAGACCTGATCCTTCAAGTCCGGATTCAGCAGATATTTCTCGTGCGTCGAGGCGGTCACCTTCCCGCCCTTGAATGACACTTTGAAGATGGATTGCCCCTGCCAGTAGACGTTCAGGTACTCGTCCCGAATGCCGATGATGAGTGTGGGATCGGCGAGAACGTCTTTCCACCAGCCATCCTGCTGGGCGAGTGTCTCGAGTGCCTTGCGAAAGTCGTCGCCCCGGATTCCGCGTCTGAAGCTCATCTCATACCTCCCACCATTCGCCATCGCTGCGTCGCGTGACGTTGTCAAAATATCTGGAGAAACTGTCGCCTTCGAATGTGTGAACGGGCACGAGCCTGTCCGGCTGTATTGCGTTCGCGAGCCGCTTGAGATCCAGGATGCTGGCGTGGCCCGAGGTGTGGATGATCTCGATGGGAACGCCGCGTGTCGCGAGATCCGCCTTCAGTCTGGCGCCAGGACCGTCCTTCAGATATCCGTCCCATTGCGACCAGATCGCTCTGGTGCCGGGCCAGAGATTTGCGGTCTCCACGTCGTCGGCCATCGCCGGGCGAAACAGCATCACGGTGCGATCGGCGATCTCGGTGATGCGCTCGCGGTAGATCCGTGCGGATTTGTAGGGATCCAGCAGGTCGAAGCGCTTTTTCCTTGCGATCTGCCGCCGTTGATATTCCGGCACATAGACCGACAAATTGGGCCAGCCGGCGTTCGGCAAGCGCTCGTTGCCAGTGGCCCGCAATATCTCCATCGCATAGAGGTCCAGCAGCAGCGTCCGGCCGCTGCGCTTGCAGGCGCGATAGATACTGACGATGCGATCGATGTTCTGCGCGGACGCCGAGAGGATGACGAAGCCTGGCTGCTCAAAACTCTCGGTCAGCCTCGCCTCGATGTCGTCCTCCGTCGGGAATTGCGTGTGCTCGTCGAGACGGCCGAGGCTCGACCCCTCCATCAGCATCGTGTCGATACCGCGGGGCGGATGGCTCACCAATCGCTCGAACAGACCGCCCTTGCGACCGTGCGCACGGATGTCGCCGCTGTAGAACAGACGCCGGCCGGCAGCCTGGATCAGCAGCGCATAGGCATCATAGGCCGAGTGATCGACAAGATAGGGCGTGATGCTGAACGGGCCGATCTGGAAGGTTCTGCGATCGTTCAGCTCGAATGAAACATTGGGCACGAAGGCGTTGGGCACGAAAGGAGCTGCCGCACACATGATGCGCGCGGTCGCAGCGCCCATGGCGAGGGGGACATTGGGTCTGCACAGGGGGAGCAAACCCCAATGATCGCCGTGTCCGTGCGACAGGACAACCGCACGCAGGGTTGGATCTTCGACGCGAAGCCCGGCCACAGGCGGGAGAAGATCGTCGGACGCGCCGTCGGCATCCAGCGGAAGGCCAAGGTCGAGCAGGATTCGCTCGCCCGCGGCCTCGAGCTCGATGCAGGTGCCACCAATTTGCTGCGTTCCGCGGTGGACACGTCCGCGAAACGAACCGGCTGCTTCGGTCATCAGCGGTTGGTCTTGGCGGCCGAGCCGGGTTCGGCCGTGACTCGCGACCAGGCGATGGCGTTTTTGGCGGAGGGGAGGGCACTGCGAGATGGGCGGGGAAATTTCAAAGCGAATACGGCTCCAGGCAACGACATATCTATATTCAAACGAGCGCCCGAGAAATTGCGGCTTTTCGAGAAGAAAATGTCCGTGTTGTTCCGGCGCAACATCACCTGCTGGTGAGGCCGAACGCAATAGAACCTTCGGTGGGATGAACGTCAGCCCCGGCTGGACCGGCGATTGGCGGCGACTTGAATCCCGGGCGAGCCGCGATCGGCGTGCGCGAATTCGGCAAGCAGGCGTTCGGAGCAGATGACGCGGTTGCGGCCGAGCCGTTTTGCCGCATAGAGCGCCTCGTCGGCCGCACCCAGCAGCCGGTCGGGGCTGCCGTCGGCCTCAGTGGGAATATGGCTTGCGACGCCGACGCTGAGGGTGACGTGGTCGCCGGCGTCAACAGCTCCATGAGCGATCCGCAAGGCCATGACGGCACGGCGGATCTCCTCGGCGATGGCGCAGGCGGCATCGCAATCCACGTCGGGCAGGATCAGCGCGAACTCTTCTCCGCCATAGCGGCTGGCGAGGTCGAGCGGGCGCACGGCATGGCGGCTGACGACATCAGCGACCGCGCGCAGGCATTCGTCGCCGCTCTGGTGGCCGTGCCGGTCGTTGAACAGCTTGAAATGATCGACGTCGACGAACAGCAGCGCCATC
Organism: Bradyrhizobium sp. MI1.7; assembly: GCF_055811795.1. Classification (NCBI taxonomy): domain Bacteria; kingdom Pseudomonadati; phylum Pseudomonadota; class Alphaproteobacteria; order Hyphomicrobiales; family Nitrobacteraceae; genus Bradyrhizobium; species Bradyrhizobium sp. MI1.7. Next base: position 79,439 of record NZ_JBVVPO010000015.1, on the reverse strand, counting down.
GGCTTCTGCGTCCGCTGGGCGCGGGCCCATTCGCTCATCAGCATCTGGTCGAAGGCGCGCCGGTTCGACAGGCCGGTCAGCCCGTCCTTGGTGGCGAGCTCCTTAAGCGCCATCTCGGCGCGCTTCTGATCGGTGAGGTCGCGCAGCGTCTCCACCACGGCGATCAGCTGGCCGGCCTCGTCGTGGATCGGGCCAGCGTCGATCGCGAGATAGAGCTGGCTGCCGAGCTTGGGCATCACGCACCAGTTCTCCGCGGAAAAGCCGAGCCCGTTGTGGCCGCGTGCGGCATATTCCGAATAAAACTCCGGCAGCTGCTCGGGACGGTCGAGCGCGACCAGGTCGGCGAGGCAGGGGCGCCGGGTCTCGTAGAAGGCCTGCCAGTGTTTCGTCGTGCCGATCACCTCCGCGGCGGGGACGCCGGTCAGCCGCTCGCAGGCTCTGTTCCAGATCACGACGCGGCGCTTGGGGTCGATCACGAAGGTCGGCACCACCAGATGCTGCATCAGCCGCACGGCATAGGAATCCGCGACGTCGACGCCTTTCGCTGACGTTTTCCTCGGCTTCGCCATCTCAGGCCACCGCCGCCACCGGCGCGGCATCGTTCGGACCGAACAGCTTTCGCACCTCGGCGGCCGGCTTCGGTTTGCTGAACAGATAACCCTGCATCTCCGTGCAGCCGAGCGCGCGCAGCATCTCGCGCTGCGCCTCGGTCTCGACGCCCTCGGCGACGGTGGTCATGTGGCTCGCCGCGGCGATGTTCACCACCGCCTGCACGATCACTGGCGCGCCGCTGGTCTCCGCGATGTCGGCGACGAAGCAGCGGTCGATCTTGATCTTGTCGAACGGGAAGCGCTTCAGATAGCTCAGCGAGGAATAGCCGGTGCCGAAATCGTCGAGCGCGATGCGCACGCCGATGGACCGGAGCTGGTGCAGGATCGAGAGCGCGGCCTCGTCGTCGCGGATCAGCACGGCCTCGGTGATTTCGAGCTCGAGCCGGGAGGGAGAGAGCCCGGAGGCGGCGAGTGCGCCGGCAATCCGCAGCGCCAGCGTGTCGCATTTGAGCTGCACCGGCGAGACGTTGACCGCAATCCGCACATGCGCCGGCCAGGTCGCGGCCTCGTTGCAGGCCATGCGCAGCACCCAGTCGCCGAGCTCGTTGATCAGGCCGGTATCCTCGGCAATCGGAATGAACTCCGCCGGCGACACCCAGCCGCGTTCGGGATGCCGCCAGCGCAGCAGCGCCTCGCAGCCCGACACGTCGTTGGTGCTCAGGTCGACCAGCGGCTGGTAGTGGATCTCGAAGCCGCCATTCACCAGCGCCTGGCGCAGATCCTGCTCCATGGTCAGGCGCGCCTTGGCGCTCGCATCCATCTCCGGCTCGAAGAAGCGATGGGTGCGGCGTCCTTCGGCCTTGGCGCCGTACATCGCAAGATCGGCGTGCTTGATGAGCTGGTCGAGATCGGTCCCGTCCTGCGGCGCCAGCGCGATGCCGATGCTGGCGTCGGTGGAGAGCTGATGGCCGAGGCAGTGATAGGGCTGGCGGATCGCCTCGTAGATCCGCGTCACGAACGATAGCACGTCCGCAGAGGACTGGATTCCGGTCTGGATCACGGCGAATTCGTCGCCGCCGAGCCGCGCGATCAGGTCGCTCTTCTTGAGGCAGCCGCGCAGCCGGGTCGCGATCGCCTTCAGCAGCTCGTCGCCGACGTGATGGCCGAGCGAATCGTTGATGCCCTTGAATTCGTCGACGTCGATATAGAGCAGCGCGAACTGTTCGCCGCCGGCGACCTTCGCCAGCTCGCGCTCGATCTGTTCGCGGAACAGCGTGCGGTTCGGCAGGTCGGTCAGCGCATCGTAATGCGCCATATGCGCGATCTTCTCGTGGGCGCGCCGCCGCTCGGTGACATCCTCGACGACGCTGATGAGGTAGCGCGGCTCGCCGGACTTGTCGCGAATGCCGATCCGGGTCGAGGTGATGTAGCGCGGTCCCTTGGTCTGGCTCTGCCAGGTGTGCTCGTCCTTGAACAATCCCCCGGGCGCCTGCAGCGCCTTGCTGTCGTCGTCGTTGACGATCCTGGCGGCGGCCTCCGGATACATGTCGAAAGGAGTCTTGCCGACGATGACGTCACCCGACTGGCCGAACTGCTCCTCGGCGGTCCGGTTGACCAGCAGATATTGCCGCGTCAGGGCATCCTTCACCGTGATCTGCGAGGGGATGTGATCGATGATCTCGCGCAGGAACATGTAGTTGCGGTCGCGCTCCTGCTCCAGATTGCGCCGCTCGGTGATTTCCTCGATCGTGGCGACCCATCCGCCCTGCGCCAGCGGGGTGTTGATGACCTGGAAGGCGCGGCCGTTGGGCAGTTCGTGGATCCTGCTGGAGACCTTGCCCTCGGCGACGACCCGCATCACATCGGTGCAAAACGTCTCGACGTCGCCGCCGAACGTGCCACGCTCCTTGCGATGCTGCATCGCCTCGCGGATGTGACAGCCGGGCTTGATGATGTCGTCGGACAGGCCGAACATCTCGGAGTAGCGGCGGTTGCAGGTGACGATAAATCCGGCGGCGTCGTACAGGATCAGCCCTTGCGACATGTTGTTCAGGGCGGTGTCGAGCCGGAGCCGTTCCGCTTCGATCCGCTCCTGGGCTTCCCGGTTCTGCCGGCTGATCTGGCGGATGATCAGGAAGAGGATCAATGCGATCACGATCGCCGAAAGCGTTGCCGTGGTGACCATGAAGCCGGTCTGCTGACGCCAGTCGGCCAGCGCGGCGCTCGTGGTGTTGGTCGCGACGATGACCAGCGGGAAATGCGACAGCGAGGCCCCCGAGCCGAGGCGGTCCTCGCCGTCGATCGGACCCTTGACGCGCAGCGTGTGCCGGCCGCCCTCGGCCAGCATCTTGCGCATCAGCGGCGCGTCCTTGAAATTCCTGCCGATCAGCTCTTCGACATGTGGATAGCGCGCCAGCATCTTGCCTTCGCGATCGAACAGCGAGATCGCCGTACCCTCGGCAAGCGCGACAGAAGCGAAATACTGCCGGTAGCTGTCCGGATCGATCCGCCGGACCATGGCGCCGAGGAAGGTGCTGCCGTCCGCGCCGCTCAGCCGCCGCGCGACGATCGTGGTCCATTTGCCGATGATGAAGCTGCGGACGGATTCCAGGATGACCGATTCGGCCATCGGATCGGATTTGAACGTCTGGAAATAGGCGCGCGAGGAGACGTTGATCTTGGGCAGCGGCTCGGCCCGCGACCAGTTGATCAGCTCGCCGTCGGCATCGTAGATCGCGATGTCGCCGAGATAGGAGACGGAGCTGATCTTGCTCCGCAGCATCTGATTCGTCGCGAGCCCGGACATGCGCTCGCGGAACATCGCCGGCGAGGTGATCTCCGGCAGGTTCATCTGCCCGATCAGGTCGGCGGCGACGACGTCGGAATCCTGGAATTGCTGATCGAAGTGCCGTGCGATCAGCTGCACCGTGTTTTCCAGCTCGCGCTCGCGGTTGGCCAGGGTGCGCTCGCGGAATTCGCCGACGGCCATGGCGGTCACGGCGAAGATCCCGGCGACCAGCAACACGCCGCACAGGGTCAGCCAGAGGACAGGACCACGCCGCGCCAAGGCCGCCCAGCCGTTGGTCGCGGCTGATGACATTCCGGCTGTCACCGTGGAAAAGACCTGGCGCATTCCCCCTCCCTGGAAGGACAGGAATACACCGCACAAATGGCGCAAACCTTAGGAAAGCCAGTTACCTAAGCATTAATCCGGTTGTGCAGCCGCGCCCGTATGCAGTGGGGCGGGAATCACGTCGCGGTTGTGCCGTGCCCATCACAACCGCTGCGCTGCATCATTAACCGCAGCTTAATGCGAAGCGCCCGCGCTCTTGTCGCGGCCGGCGTTGCGCAGACGTCCGACGACGCCGGTCGGGAAGAAGTAGACGCTGGCGATGAACAGCAGCCCGAGCCACAGCAGCCAGCGATCGGGATGCAGCAGCCCCGGCAGCAACGGCAGGCCGGCTTCGCTCGCCGCCTTGGAGGCGACGCCCATCAGCGATTGCAGATAGTTCTGGGCGAGGATGAAGATGGTGGCGCCGATGATCGCGCCGTAGATCGTGCCCATGCCGCCGATCACCACCATCAACAGAATGTCCAGCATGATCGAGAAGCTGAGCGAGGTGTCGGGACCGGCATAGCGCAGCCACAGCGCGTTCAAAATGCCGGCGCTGGCGGCGACCAGCGCGGCGAGGCAGTTGGCGTAGGTCAGGTGGAAGACGGTGCGAAAGCCGAGCGCCTCGGCGCGAAAGCGGTTCTCGCGGATCGCCTGGAGCACGCGTCCGAACGGCGAGTTCACGACACGCAACAGAGCGAGGATCATCAGGGCTGAGACGGCGAACACCAGGTAGAAGGTGAGGATGCGGCCGTTGATCTCGAATCCGAACAGGTTCTTGGAGATCAGCACCGTGCCGGGCCGCAGCAATTCCGGCAGCTGGAAGCTGCGCCCGTCCTCGCCGCCCGTCAGCCAGGAGAGCTGCGAAGCCAGCACCTGGAAGGCGGAGGCGACCGCGAGCGTGATCATGGCAAAGAAGATCGCGGCCACCCGCAGCGAGAACAGGCCGATCGCGAGCGCGAGCAGCGCCGCGAGCGGCAGGCCGACGACGATGCCGGTCGCGACCGCGGCCCAGTTCGGGCCCATCCCGTACAGCGCGATCGCGATGGCGTAGCTGCCGATGCCGTAGAACATGGTGTGGGCGAACGACACCGAGCCGGTATAGCCGAGCAGGAGGTCGTAGGAGGCGACCAGCGCGGCGAAGACGCAGATCTTGGCCGCGACGTTCAGCGCCTTGGCACCCGGGAACAGGAACGGCGTCGCCGCCAGCGCCAGGATGATGACGATGAGGAGGAGCGTGAGCACGCGGCTCTTCGGCGGATCGCCTGACAGGAGCATCATCGGCTGGTCACCGCATAGAGGCCGCGCGGCCGCCACATCAGAATGGCGACCATCAGCAGGATGTTGGAGACGAGGGCGAGTTTCGGCACCAGGAAGCCGCCGTAATTGGCCACCATCGCGACCAGGATGGCGCCGATGAAGCAGCCGCCGATCGAGCCGAGGCCGCCGATGATGACGACGATGAAAATCAAGACGGTGAGGTCGTCGCTCATGGAGGCGTGGACCTGCTCGCGATACAGCGCCCACATCACGCCGCCGAGGCCGGCGAGCGCCGATCCCGTCATGAACACGCCGAGGAACAGGCGGCGGATGCGATAGCCGAGCGCCTCGACCATCTCGCGGTTCTCGACGCCGGCGCGGATCAGCAGGCCGAGCTTGGTGCGGTTGAGCACGAGCTGGATCGCGATGAAGACCGCGAGGCCGACGAGCATCGCCAGCACACGGTATTTGGCGATCGCGACGTCGCCGAGGATGAAGGAGCCTCGCAGCGAGGTCGGCAAGGGTGTCGGGATGATCTGCGGTCCCCACAGCGCATAGAGCGTCTGCTCGGCGACGATCAGGCCGCCCGTCGTCATCAGGATCTGCTTCAGGTGCTGGCCGTAGACGGGCAGGATCAGCACGCGCTCGACGACCAGGCCGAGCGCGCCGGACACCGCCATCGACAGCAGCGCTGCCGGCGCCAGCACCGCGAGGTTCGTCCACAGCGAATCCGCCTGCATCGAGGCCGCGAACGGCGCCAGCACGAGGGTTGCCACATAGGCGCCGACGGCGATGAAGGCGCCGTGGCCGAAATTGAGCACGTCCATCAGGCCGAACACCAGCGTCAGCCCCGAAGCCATGATGAAGATCATCATGCCCATGGCGAGACTCGCGGCGGTCAGCGTCAGCCAGGTGCTGGGTGACCCCACCAGGGGAATCATCGCAAGCGCCAGTGCGACCGGCAGCAGGATCGGCGCGAGATCGCGCTTCGGCTTCGGCAGTGGATCATTTGCGGCGAGTTCAGTCACTGATGCGCCTCCAGGCTCAGGCCGAGCAGCCGCTCCTGCAGCGGCACGTCGGCGGCGAGCGCCGCCATCTCGCCGCGATGGACGATGGTGCCGTTGTCCATGACCAGCACGTTGTCGCCGAGCTCGCGGGCGGCAAAGAAATTCTGTTCGACCATCAGGATCGTCGCGCCCTTGCGCTCGATCTCCTTCAGGCACTCGATCAGTGCCATGACGATCGCGGGCGCCAGCCCCTTGGTCGGCTCGTCGATCAGCAGCAGCTTGCGCGGCTCGACGATGGCGCGCGCGATCGACAACATCTGCTTCTGTCCGCCCGAGAGGCTTCCCGCGCGCGACAGCCAGAACCGGCGCAGCGCGGGGAAGAAGCCGAAGATCCAGTCGAGCTGGGTATCGTCGAGCGGCCCGTCGCGCGCCGCCAGCACCAGGTTTTCCTTCACCGTGAGGTCGGAAAACACCGCCATGCTCTCCGGCACGTAGCCGACGCCGAGCCGCGCGATGTCGGGCGTGGCGCGGCTCTCGATGCGCTCGCCTGCGAGCGTGATTTCGCCGCTGGAGGCCTGCCACAGGCCCATCACGGTGCGCAGCGTCGTGGTCTTGCCGGCGCCGTTGCGGCCGAGCAGCATGGTGGTCTGGCCCTGCGGTACCGCGAGGTCGATGCCCTGGAGGATGTGGTAGCGGCCGATATGCGTGTGCACGCCGGAGAGTTTGAGCAGATCTGTCATGCGGCACTCTTTGGAGCAACGCCGAGATAGGCTTCCTGCACGATCGGTGAGGCGATCACCTCGGCCGGCGGACCGTCGGCGACAAGTTGTCCGTTGTGCAGCACGATGATGCGGTCGGCGAGCGAGCGCACCACGTCCATCTTGTGCTCGACGAGGAGGATGATCTTGCTCTTGTCCTGCTTGAGCTGGGCGATCAGGTTCAGCACGACCGGCACCTCGTCGATGCTCATGCCCGCGGTCGGCTCGTCGAACATGAACACTTTGGGTTCGAGCGCGATCATCAGCGCGACCTCGAGCTTGCGCTGGTCGCCATGCGACAGCGCAGTGGCGGCGACGCCGCGGCGATTGCCGAGTGCGACCTGGTCGAGGATGGCATCGGCGCGGGCGATCAGGTCGCGGCGGACCATCCAGGGCCGCAGCATGTCGTAATGGGTGCCGCTGGCCGCCTGCACCGCGAGGCGGACGTTCTCTTCCACGGTGAGATTCGGAAACAGGTTGGTGAGCTGGAAGGCGCGGCCAAGGCCCGCGCGGGTGCGCAGCGGCGCGGAATGTTGGGTGATGTCGGTGCCGTCGAATAGGATGCTGCCGTGTGAAGCGCGCAGCTGGCCCGAGATCAGGTTGAAATAGGTGGTCTTGCCGGCGCCGTTCGGCCCGACGATGGCGGTGAGCTCGCCGGGGCGGAACGTGCAGGTGACGTTGTTGACCGCGACATGGCCGCCGAAGCGGATGGTGAGGTCGCGCGTCTCTAGCGTCAGGGCCATGAGGATAACTCTGGAATAGGGAAGGATCCTCTCCCCGCACGGGCGGGGAGAGGGGATTCGATATCAGCGCTTGTTGCGGACCGGAACGTCCATGTCCTCGATCTTCAGCTCGCGTACCGGCTCGAGCACGGCCCAGGCGACGTTCGGATCGACCTTGACCTTGAAGTGATACATGCTCTGCAGCGCCTGATGGTCCTCCTTGCGGAACACCATCTTGCCCTTCGGCGTGTCGAACTCCAGGCCTTCCATCGCCGTGATCAGCTTCTCGGTGTCGGTCGACTTCGCCTTGGTGACGGCGGCGACGACGGACATCGCGGCGGCGAAACCGCCCGCGGTGAAGAAGTCCGGCGGCGCGTTGAAGCGCTTCTGGTGCTCGGCGACCAGCCAGTCGTTCACCGGGTTCTTCGGGATGTCGTAGTAGTAATAGGTCGCGCCTTCCATGCCGGGCAGGCCCTTATACGCCGCGAGCGCCGGCAGGATGTTGCCGCCGGTCGAGAGCTCGATGCCGTAGCGCTTCGGGTCCATGTCCTGCAGCTTGGCCAGCGGATTGCCGGCGCCGGCCCAGATCACCCAGATCACCTTGCGGCCGGGCTTGTCCTTGAGAGCGTCGAACAGGCGCTGGCCGACCGCGGTGAAGTCGGTGGTGTTGGTCGGGGCGTATTCTTCCGCGGCGAGCGTCGCGCCGGTCTTGGCGAGCGCCTCCTTGAAGGCGGCGACGCCGTCGCGGCCGAAGGCATAGTCCTGCGCCAGCGTGGCCACGGTGACGCCCTGCTTGCCGATCGCGACCGCGTTCGAGATTGCGTCCTGCGACGAGTTGCGCGCGGTGCGGAAGATGTAGCGATTCCACTTCTCGCCGGTAATCTGATCCGCGACGGCGGGCTCGACGATCAGGATCTTCTTGTTCTCCTCGGCGACGGGGAGGATGGCGAGCGCCGCGGCCGACGAGGTCGTGCCGATCGCGATGTCGGCCTTGTCGTCCTGATAGGCTTCCGCGAGCGCGGCTTTCGACAGGTCGGGCTTGCCCTGGTCGTCCTTGGTGATGACGACGATCTTGCGGCCGTCGAGCATCATGGTGCCCTTGGTGGCGTATTCAAAACCCATCTGCAGGCCGGTTTCGGTCTGCTTGGCATAGGCTTCGAGCGGGCCGGTCTTGCCGTAGATCAGCGCGACCTTGAGGTCGTCGGCCTGCGCGGAGGTGTTCGCGGCCAGGCCGAGGATGGCTGCCGTGAGAATGAGCGATCGACGCACGATGATTTCCTCCTTGAATGAACTGCCTTGATCACAGCGATTTGCACAAGTGTGCATACATTGCAATTCCACCTTCCGGCGGAGCTTGCACGAGGCTCATGTGACAGTCTCTTGACGTGCGCGTGCCGGATCGTCGCAGGCCGCGATGAGTTCGCGTTAACGATCCCCTGGCTTCACATCAGCCCATGCGTTTCCTCAGGCCGCCTCAGAGCAAGCCCTGCGCCAGATCCGGAGTTTTGCGCGGGAATGCCTGAAATTGCGGCGGATCGCGCGCGAATGCCACAGGCGAGTGCCGATATGGCGGTGTCAGGAGTCCGAGACTCCGGACACGTGCCGTCTCGAAAGTCAGACAGGCGGCGATCCCGACGCCAGTCCGAACTTGGCGAGCTTCTTGTAGAACGTCGCGCGCGAGATGCGCAGCATCCGCGCGGCTTCCGAGATCTGGCCGTTGCTGGCGGCGAGCGCATGTTCGAGCGTCTGCTTCTCGAACTCCGCCTCGGCTTCGGCATAGGGGACGACCGAGCCGGTCATCTGCGGCGCCGGTCCAGGGCCGGCCTCCGCGCTGACCGGCAGGATGTGAACGAAATCATCGCCGGTCAGGCGCCCGGAATCGCTCAGGATCAGTGCGCGTTCCAGAATGTTGCGGAGCTCGCGGACGTTGCCGGGCCAGTCGTAGCGCGCGAGCGCCGACAATCCGCTCGGCGTGATCCTGGCATTGAGGAAATCGCCGGAGGCGCTGATGTCCTCGATCAGCCGCGCACAGATGTCGGGCAGATCGTCGAGGCATTTTCTCAGAGGGGGCAGGTCGATCGAGAGCACGTTGAGGCGGTAGTAGAGATCGGCGCGGAAGGCGCCGTCGCTGACGCGCTTGCGCAAATCCACATTGGTCGCGGCAATGACGCGCACGTCGACCTTGCTGATCTTGTCCGAGCCGAGCGGCTCGATCTCGCGCTCCTGCAGCACGCGCAACAGCTTGGCCTGCAATTGCAGCGGCATCTCGCCGATCTCGTCGAGGAACAGCGTGCCGCCATCGGCGATCCGGAACTTGCCCTCGCGCCCCCTGCGGTCGGCGCCGGTATAGGCGCCCGGAGCAGTGCCGAAGAATTCGGACTCGATCAGCGTTTCCGGGATCGCCGCGACATTGACGCTGACGAACGGTTTTTCCGCGCGCGAGGACGCATTGTGGATCGCCTGCGCCAGCAGCTCCTTGCCGGTGCCGGTCTCGCCGGTGAGCAGCACGGTCACGCTCTGCCGCGCCGCGCGTTTGGCGAACTCCTTGGCCTGCGCGATCGCCGCTGTCGTGCCGACGAAATCGGCAAGGGTGAAGCGCGCCGCGCGGGCGTTGGACAATTGCCGCCGCGCCAGCCGCAGATCGCTCTCGAGCTGGGTGACGCGGGCAAGCAGCGGCTTGAGACTCTCGAGGTGGTCGTAGAGCACGAACCCGATCGCGCCGATGACGTTGCGGTCCTCGTCCTCGATCGGCATGCGCGTCACCACGAGCTGTTCGCCGCCGAGCTCCATGATGTCGAGCAGGATCGGCTCGCCGCTCTCGGCGACGTTCCGCATCAGGCTGTTCGGGATGATCTCCTCGATCGGCCGGCCGATCGCTTCGGTGGTCTGCTTGAGGCCCAGCGACGCCAGATATTTCTCGTTGACGTAGATCACCCGCCCGCCGCGATCGATCGCGATCGCGCCCTCGCACAGATGCTCCAGCCGCTCGAACAGCGTCACCATCGCCCGCGCGCGGACATAGGCGGGATCGCTGACGTCGGGGGAGGAGGGCATGGCGTACCTCAGGGAAGTCCGCCCGTGTATTAGCAAAAGGGCAGTAATTTCAAAGGGGGAAATGGGTGTTGCGGATGCGAGCCGCCCCCACCGCTGTCATGCCCCGGCTTGACCGGG
>NZ_JBVVPO010000015.1:46976-68848 GCF_055811795.1 Bradyrhizobium sp. MI1.7 | reverse complement strand
GGCGACCCAGTACGCCGAGACGGTTGTGGTTGAACCGATAGGCCGCGGCGTACTGGATGCCCCGGTCAAGCCGGGCGACGACATCGAGATTGGAGCGGCGCTTGGGCTCTTACCGCCGATACCCGCTCGCCCGAGAATAGCCCTGCCGGTTCTGCTGCGTCGGGCGGTTGGACACGCCGGGACGGGATTCGCTGGAGGTGGGGGTGGCGAGCTTGAGCTCCTCCAGGAAGATCGGCCGGGCGAAATAATAGCCTTGCGCGTAGCGGATCTTGGTCGCGGCCTGGAGATAGGCCAGCTCCTCGTAGGATTCGAGGCCTTCGGCGATCACGGTCATCCCGAGCGCTTCGCTCAGGGATTCGATCGCGCGCAAGATGCCCTGGCTGCGCGGACGCTTATGGATGTCGGTGATGAACGAGCGGTCGATCTTGATCTCGTCGGCGGTGATGTCGGCGAGCGCCGAGAGCGAGGAATAGCCGGTGCCGAAATCGTCGATGGAGATGCCGACGCCGAGCTTGCGGAACATCGGCAGGATCTCGGTCTGGAAATGATTCTTGGCGACGAAGGCGTCTTCCGTCACCTCGATCATGAAGCGCTGCGGAAAGCCGGTCTCGTCCAGCGCCCGCGCGAAACTGCGCATGAATTCGGGATTGCCGGCCTGCTTGGCGGCGACGTTGATGCTGATGGTCGCTTCCGCGCCGAAGCTGTCGTTGATCAGGTCGATCGACTTGACGATCTCGGCGAGCACGAGATGGGTGAGCTCGTCGATGAGTCCCAATTCGCCGGCAAGGTTGATGAACGAGCCCGGCGCCTGGATCACGCCCTCGTCGTCGCGAAGGCGCACCAATGCCTCGATGCCGGTCACGGCCTGGGTGCGGATGTCGACCTTGGACTGGAACGCGCAGCAGAAGCGCTTTTCGAGGATGGCGAGCCGCAGCGACTGCTCGATCTTCATCCGCGCCAGCGCCTCGCGCTCCATGCTGGCGTCGAAGAAGGCCGCCGAGCCCTTGCCGCTGTTCTTGATGCGGTACATCGCGATGTCGGCGTTCTGGCGCAGCGTCTCGAAGCTGCGGCCGTGGTCGGGATAGAGGCTGACGCCGACGGAGGTGGAGGCGAAGACCTCCGAATTGTCGATGAAGAACGGTGCGGTCAGCCGCTCCAGCGTCGCTTGCATGAATTCGGCGACTTCCTCCTGGCTCTGGATCGGGGAGAGCAGCAGCAGGAATTCGTCGCCGGAGATGCGCGACAGCATGTCGGAATCGCGCAGGTCGCGCCCGAGCCGCTTCGACAGCTCGACCAGCAGCGCATCGCCGACGGCGTGGCCGTAATAGTCGTTGATGTGCTTGAAATTGTCGACGTCGAGAAAGGCGAGCGCGAAACGCTCGCCTTTGCCGTCGCGCGCGAGCAGGCTGGCGGCGCGATGCTCGATCACGCGCCGCGAGGGCAGGCCGGTCAGCTCGTCGAAATAGGCCGAGCGGAACAGCTGGTCCTCGAAATTCTTCTGTTCGGTGATGTCGGAGGAGGCCGAGATCAGCAGCTCGCGTCCGGCAACGCGGACGGGGCGATGGGTGGTCAGCAGCACCTGGCGTGCAGCTCCATCCTGGAGCGCTTCCTCGGAGATGACTGCCTCGCCGGACCTCAGTGCCCGCTGGCAGGCTTCCCGGCGCGGCGTCAGATCGGGCGACGGACGGCTGCCGTCCATGCCGAGCTGAGCGGCCGCGACATCGTTAACCAGGAGAAGCTCGCCCTGCGCGTCCTGCACGGTCAGACCGGCAGGCAGCATTCTAACGATTTCCTTGAGAAATCCGAGTTCGGCTTCACTCGCGCCGGAATATCTGTTGTCGTTCATAGAAGTCATGAATCTTGTTGTTTCAACGCGCCTTTGCAATGGACGCGATCTTGCGCAGTTCCCTCTTAGGTTTGGTTAAGGGGTACGGAGAAATACGGGGGTGTTTTGCGGCGATGCGACGCGCCCGACCCATCGTCATTAACGGAGCGTCAACGCGCGCAACGAAACTGCGAGCGGGGCGCGCGTCTCTTGCGCTCGTGCCGCGTCTAACCGTTCTGCGGGATGCGGCATTGCATGATGCAATGCAGGCCGGTCTTGAGATACGAGACCTCGGACTTGCCGTCGAAAGCCGACAGCGCTGACTTCAGCAGCTTGGTGCCGAAGCCGGGCTCGGAGACCTTGTCGATGCTCGGGCCCTCGGTTTCGTCCCAGGTGACGGTCAGACGGTCGCCGCTGACGGTCCACGACACCTGCAATAATCCGCGCGGCGCGGAGAACGCACCATATTTGCCCGCGTTGGTGGCGAGCTCGTGAAACATCAGCGACAGCGTGACCGCGAGCTTCGGCGGCAGGAACAGCCGGTCGCCGTTGAGCGTGAAGCGGACATGGCCGTAAGGTCCGAGCTCTGCGATCAGGAGATCGCGGATATCGCAGCCGCCCTTGTCGATCCGCGAGATCAGATCGTCGGTTGCAGCCAGCGACCGTAGCCGCGGATCGATCCGGGCCCAGACCTGCGGCTGGTCGTGCAGCACCTGGTGCAGCACGGCGTGCGCGGTCGACAGCTTGTTCTTCAGCCGATGCTGCAGCTCGTCGACCAGCAGCTTGCGGTATTCTTCTTCCTCGATCAGCCGTTTGGAAATCCGGCGCTGTTCCGCCAGCATCCCGCGATAGTGCTCGACGCCCCAGATCGTGAGTGCGGAGACGCCCCAATAAAGGGTCAGCAAGGTGAACCTGGAGCGATCGGCAAGAGCGTCGCTGAAATTGACGACGACGCCGAGCACGCCGCCGATCAGCGCGGTGATGATGCCGATCCGCAAGCCGCCGAACGCGGCGGCAAAGAACACGGCCGGAAAGTACGGGGTGAAGTAGACGTCGGGCCGCACATGCGCGAGACCCCAGCGCGCCACCGTCGCAACCAGCAGGCAGGCGACCGCGAAGCCGAGGCTCAGAGCGAGGGATGGCGCTGCCACGCCCTGCCAGCCCTTGCGGAATTCGTCGATCAGCTTCTCCATGCCCGGCCCGGTTGCGCTATGCGCGCGTAAATCGAGAAAGGAGCGGGAATGTTACGCATGTCGCATGCACAAGCAAAGCTTGCCTTGTCGCAGACCGGCAGGAATAGTGACTGTCGCGGCGCCGAGATCGATCGGCGTCCGCCATTTGACATCAAATCATTCGAAAACAGGAACATTCCATGGGTAGGTTGGATGGCAAGGTTGCGGTGATTACGGGCGCGACGAGCGGGATCGGCCTGCGTACCGCGGAAGTCTTCGTTGCCGAAGGTGCCAAAATTGTGATCGCGGGGCGGCGCATACCGGAAGGCGAGGCGCTGGCGAAGCAGCTCGGGGTCAATTGCATCTTTCGCCAGACCGACGTGACGGTCGAAGCGCGGATGCAGGCGCTGATCGCGCTCGCGGTCGAGAAGTTCGGCCGGATCGACTGCCTGTTCAACAATGCCGGCGGCCCGGCGCAGACCGGGGGCATCGAAGGCCTCGATGTCGAGCGGTTCGACGCGGCGATGGCGACCCTGGTGCGCAGCGTCATGCTCGGCATGAAGCATGCCGCGCCCGTCATGAAGAAGCAGGGTTCTGGCAGCATCATCAACAATGGCAGCATCGCAGGCCGTCTTGCCGGCTTTTCCTCGTCGGTCGTCTATGGCGCGGCCAAGGCGGCGGTGATCCATCTCACCAAATGCGTGGCGATGGAGCTCGGCGAGTCCAACGTGCGCGTCAACTCGATCTCGCCCGGTGCGATCGCGACCGGCATTTTCGGCAAGGCGCTGGGGCTCGCGACCGATGCGGCGGAGGCGACGCCTGCCGTGATGCGCGAAGTCTTCAAGACCGCACAGCCGATCCCGCGCGCGGGCCTCCCCGATGACATCGCGCAGGCCGCGGTGTTTCTGGCGAGCGACGAATCCAGCTTCGTCAACGGACACGATCTCGTCGTCGACGGCGCCGTCACCGGCGGCCGCAACTGGAGCCAGCAGCAGCAGGGTTACGTCGCCATGCGCAAGGCGTTCGATCAGGAGGCGTAGTAGCGGCAGGTGACGGTGCCGTAGGGTGGGCAAAGCGAAGCGCGCCCACCAATTCTTTCTTCGCGAGGAATGGTGGGCACGGCGCTACGCGCCTTTGCCCACCCTACGAAAACGGTGCCTAAACCGTCTTCACCCGCACCCGCAAGCCATCCCGCGGCTTCGGGATCGGCCACATCTGCCAGTCCGGCTTGTAGCCCGGCTCCAGCGACACTTCGAGGTTCTGCAAAAAGTGCCGGGCAAAACACTTCGCCTGCATGTAGGCGAAGTGCAGGCCGAGGCACATATGCGCGCCGCCGCCGAACGGCACCCAGGCGAAGCGATGCCGGTTGCGCTGGGCTTCCTCGGTGAAGCGCAAGGGATCGAAGCGATCCGGCTCCGGCCAGATGTCCTTCATGTGGTGGGTGTAGAGCGGATTGACGCCGACGGCGGTACCGGCCGGAATCGTAAAACCCTTGAAGGTGAAATCGCGCATCGCACGGCGCGGCATCGACGGCACCGGCGGCTTGATCCGCAGGGCCTCCTTGAACGCCATCTCCGACAGCGGCATTTTTTCGAGGTCGTCGAAGCTGCTCGGCGAACCCGGTGCGAGCCCCAGCGCAAGAACCTCCGCGCGCAATCTATCCTGCCAGTCCGGATTGGCGGCGAGCTCGCCGATGAAGGAGGTCAGCGACGAGGTCAGCGTGTCGTGCGCCGCCATCATCAGGAAGCTCATATGGTCGATGATGTCCTGCTCGGAGAGCAGGGCGCCATCCTCGTGGGTGGCGCGGCAGAGCTGCGAGAACAGATCGTCGCCGCCGTGATTGCCGCGTCGCAGCGGGATCTGCTCGCGGAAATAGGCGACGATGCGTTTGCGTCCCTTCACGCCAGCCGCCATCTGCGTGCCCGGCAGCGGCCGGCGGATCGGGGCGACCGCGGCCGCGACCATGTCGACGAACGCGCGGTTGATCTCGTCGACCTCCGGCCCGATATCCGCGCCGAGGAACGACGCCGCCGCGAGGTCGAGCGTGAGCTGCTTCATCGCCGGATAGAGCTTCATCTCGCCGGGCTTCGCCTTCCACTGCGCGACGCGCGCGGCGATGCCGTAGTCGAGATCGCTCAGATACGACTTCATCGGCCCCGACTTGAACGCGACCGACAGCGCCTTGCGATGCAGACGGTGCTCGTCGAAATCGAGCAGCATCAGGCCGCGCGGAAACAACAGGCCCAGCACCTTGTTCCAGCCATGTGTCGACGAGAACAGCTTTTGCTGGTCGAACAGCACGAGCTCGTTGGCCTCGGGCCCGAGCAGCACGACATTGGTCTCGCCGAAAATATGGGTGCGGTAGACCGGGCCGTATTTGGCGCCGTTCGCCTCGATATGTCCCTTGGGGTCGGCGAGCACCTGAAAGGTCTTGCCGATGATCGGCCAGCCCTCGTCGCCAGGGATGTGCGTCAGCTCGTTGCGCCTGGGTGCGGTGAACGGAAGCGCAGGGGCGACATTCTGCATCGACATGACGATTGCTCCGGTTGACCGACCGAACAGGCGCGCGAACACAGATGACTACGACCCGCGCCAGCTGACCGGGGTCAGCATAGCACAGGCCGGTATGTCTTTCTTGTGAACGTCGTTACAAGCGTAGTTCCGACGGGCCTACCGCTTCGCCGCTTCCTTCTGCAAATCCGGGGCGTTGACGGCGGGAATGGCGACGCGGCCGGCGCCGGTCACCTTCAAGGCCTCTGCAGCCTTTTCGTTCTCCATGATCTTCGCCATCACGGCCTGCCCGGCGCGTTCGAAGATCGCGCGGTTCTCAATCACGAACTTTTGCGACTTCCGCAATCCGTCGATATAGCCGTTGATCTCCGGCACGACGTAGCGCGCCACCAGGTCCCAGCTTCGGCGGGTATTTTCGGGATTGGCCCAATCGTGCACGAAGCCGATCACGGCGCCGACGCCGCCCGACACCTGCATCACGTTCTTGATCATCTTGACGAGGTCGTCGGGCGTGCCGATCACTGAGGCCGCACCGTCGACGAAAGCGGTCTTGTCCACGGCCTCGTCGGGCGAGGCGAACGCGGTCAGGCCCGGCCGCTGCAGCGTGCCGACATTATATTCGTTGTGCCAGCGCATCAGGCCGGCGCCGGCTTCGCGGCGGGCCTGCTCGCGGGTCTCGGCGAGGTGCCAGGTCAGCAGCACGCGCCAGTTCGCCCGATCCACCTTGGTGCCGTGCTTCTTGGCGGCGTCCTCGGCGAACTGCCATTGCTGTTGCAG
Source organism: Bradyrhizobium sp. MI1.7 (assembly GCF_055811795.1). Lineage (NCBI taxonomy): Bacteria > Pseudomonadati > Pseudomonadota > Alphaproteobacteria > Hyphomicrobiales > Nitrobacteraceae > Bradyrhizobium > Bradyrhizobium sp. MI1.7. The sequence continues at coordinate 62,563 of NZ_JBVVPO010000015.1, read as the reverse complement.
GGACATCAACCCTTGCGTCGTCATCGAGCCCAGCGAGATGATGCCGATGCCGTATTTGCCGGCGAGCGTCATGCCCGACGGCGAGATCTGCGAGGCCACCACGAACGGCATCTCCTCCTGCAAGGGCAGGATCTGGAGTGCGGCGTCGTTCATGGTGAACCAGTCGCTCTTCGCGGTGACGCGTTCGCCGTTGAACAGGCGGCGGATCACGCCGATGGCCTCGTCCTGGCGGTCGCGCTGCGTCATCGGGTCGATGCCGAGCGTGTGCGCGTCCGACGCCAGCGCGCCGGGGCCGGAGCCGAAGATGGCGCGGCCGCCGGTCATGTGGTCGAGCTGCACCATGCGCTGGGCGACGTTGAAGGGATGATGATAGGGCAGCGACACCACGCCGGTGCCGAGCTTGATCCGCTTGGTGCGCTCGCCGGCCGCGGCCAGAAACATCTCGGGCGAGGCGATCATCTCCCAGCCGGAGGAATGATGCTCGCCGCACCAGAACTCGTCATAGCCGAGCGCGTCGAGCTGCTCGACCAGGTCGAGATCGCGCCGGAACTGGAGCATCGGATGCTCCCCGATCGGGTGATGCGGGGCAAGGAAGGCTCCGAACTTCAGGCGCGCCATGGCGTTCTCTCCGGCTGAATTTTCTGTTTGTTGAGGCGATGAGGCTACGTGCTGGCGATAGCGAAGGCAATCGCGCGGTGTCCCGCGCGGCGGAATGCAGGCATGCGTTGAGACGCTGCAACGACCTGCCTGGCCTGCATGGTTCGAGACGCCCGCTTCGCGGGCTCCTCACCGTGAGGGTCTAACACCTCGCCGCGAAGCGAGACCTCATCCTGAGGAGACCGCGCAGCGGTCGTCTCGAAGGATGGCCGCAAAGGGACTGTTCACCAAATTTGCCGCGAAGAACGCCGCTACCGCGTCATCCTGTTCCACGCATCCAGCCCGGCGATCTTGTACGCCTCCGCCAGCGTCGGATAGTTGAACGTGTTCTGGATGAAATAGTCGATGGTGCCTTTGAGGTTCAGCACGGCCTGGCCGATATGGATCAGCTCGGTGGCGCCTTCGCCGAGGATGTGCACGCCGAGCAACCGGCGCGTCTTGGTCGAGAAGATCATCTTCATCATGCCGCTGTTCAGCCCCATGATGTGGCCGCGCGAGGTCTCGCGGAAGCGTGCGATGCCGACCTCGTAGGGAATGCCGCGCGTGCGCACCTCTTCTTCGGTGAGTCCCGTCGTCGATATTTCCGGCACCGAATAGATGCCGTAGGGGAAGAACTCCGGCGGCGCGAGCGGCTCCATGCCGAGCGCGTGGCAGGCGGCGACGCGTCCCTGCTCCATCGAGGTGGAAGCAAGGCTCGGAAAGCCGATCACGTCACCGGCGGCGTAGATGTGCGGCACGCTGGTCTGCAAGGTCACGGGATCGACCGAGATGCGGCCGCGATGGTCGACGACGATGCCGGCCGCCTCTAAGTTTAGCCGGTCGGTCGCGCCGACGCGCCCCGCCGCGAACAGCAGCATTTCCGTGGTGACGTGCCGCCCGTCCGACAAATGCGTGACGATGCCACCCTGCGCAGTCTTCTCGATCGAATTGACCTTGGCGCCGAGCCGCAGCGCGACGTTGCGGTCGCGCAGCTCGTGCACGAATTCGTCGATCAATTCCTTGTCGATGAAATCGAGGAAGGTCGGCCGCGGCTCGATCAGGGTCACTGGCACGTCGAGCGCGCTGAAGATGGTGGCGTATTCGACGCCGATCACGCCGGCGCCGATCACAGCCAGGCTGCGCGGCAGCTTTGCCAGCTCGATGATCTCGTCGCTGTCGAGCACGGTGGTGCCGTCGAACGGCACGTAGTCGGGGCGGAACGGGCGCGTGCCGCAGGCGATCAGGATGAAGGCGGCCGACACCACCTTTACCTCGCCAATTGAGCTCGTGATCTCGACCTCGTGCGGTGAGACCAGCCGCGCCTCGCCATTGGCGGTGCGCACCAGGTTGCGGCTGAACTGATGCTCGAGTACCTCGACCTCATGGTCGAGCGTCTTCTGAAGACGGATCATCAGGTCGCTCGCCGCGATGTCCTGCTTCACCTTGTAGGAGCGGCCGTAAAAGCCACGCTCGCGCCAGCCGGAGAGATTGAGCACGGTCTCGCGCAGGGTCTTTGAAGGAATCGTCCCGGTATGGACCGAGACGCCGCCGACCCGTCGGCCCTTCTCCACCACCAGCACGGCCTTGCCGAGCTTGGCACATTGCACCGCGGCCCGGCGCCCCGACGGGCCCGAGCCGATCACCACCATGTCGTAGTCGTACATCCGGAAAACTTCCGAGCCCGCGAAACCAGCGGGAATTGCCATGCAGCAATCGGGCCAAAGCGGCAAGTCCTACCTCGGAGGTAATCGCGCCAATGACGCCGATCTGCGAGTTTTGCGCGCAAATAAATCGCCGAAGGCTCGCGCGAAAATGCATCAAACCGTCACAAAACAAGTCGATTCGTCGCGCCGCTGGGGCGTGCTGGCGATCGTCGTCGCTGCTCAATTCATGTTCGGCGTCGACGCGTTCATCGTGAACGTCGCCATTCCCACTATCGCAGTGGACCTGCATGCGACGCCGGCGCAGATCGAATCCGTCATCGCGATATATCTGATCGCCTACGCCACGCTGGTCGTCACCGGCGGCCGCCTCGGCGACATCCACGGCACGAAGAATGTCTTCCTGGCCGGCGTGCTCGGTTTCACGGTGACCTCGCTGTGGTGCGGGTTGGCGCAATCGGGCGCGGAGCTGATCATCGCACGGCTGGCGCAGGGCGCGACTGCAGCGCTGATGGTGCCGCAGGTGCTGGCGACGCTGCATCTGCTCTTCACCGACGAACAGCGCAGCCGCGCTTTCGCCATCTACGGCATCGTGCTCGGGCTTGCGGGCGCCGCGGGCTTCCTGCTCGGTGGTCTCCTGGTCACGATCGACCTCGCCGGTACCGGCTGGCGCTCGGTGTTCTTCGTCAACGTGCCCTGCGGCCTCGTCATTGCGGCCGCCGCCTGGTGCATCATGCCGTCGGTGCCGCGCCGGGCCGGCACGCGGCTCGATATCAAAGGGAGCGTGGTGCTGTTCGCGGGGCTGTTGTGCCTGATCGGACCGCTGCTGTTCGGTCACGATGTCGGCTGGGCGCCGTGGCTATGGGCCGTGATGGCGGTCGGCGGCGCGATCCTTGTCGCGTTCCTGAAGCTCGAGCATGCGGTGGCGCGCGCCGGCGGCATGCCGCTGATCGATCTGACGCTGCTGTCCGATGCAGCCTTCCTGCGCGGGCTCGGCGCGGCGTTCTTTTTCTTCGTCGCCAACCTCTCGTTCTATCTGGTCATGACGCTGTTCATGCAGCGCGGCCTGAAGATCCCGCCGCTCGCAGCCGGCATGGCCTTCATTCCGCTCGCGCTGGCTTTCGTGGTCGCGTCGCGCCACAGCGGCGCGCGGGCGCGCCATCGCGGGACCAAGGTGTTGATCGAAGGCTGCATGCTGCAGATCGCGGGCCTCGCCGCACTCGCGCTGGTCACGGGGTATATCGATGCGCCCGCGCCGATCCTGCTCGCGCTCGTCATGATCATCTTCGGCTGCGGCCAGGGGCTGGTGATGGCGCCGCTATCCGGTGCGGTGCTCTCGACGGTGAAGCCTGTCGCGGCAGGCTCGGCGTCCGGCATGTACGGCACGACGGCGCAGATCGGAAATGCGGCCGGAGTGGCCGCAATCGGCGCGGCGTTCTTCGCGGTTGAAGCGTTGCAATCGGCGCGCGCAGGCTTCTTCGTTTCGCTCGCCGCGTTTGCGGCGTTAATCACGATCTGCGCCGCATTTCTGGCGTGGATGCGCCGCGTCTCTGCACGAAGTTGAGGCATTGCGGTTAATTCATGCGTATTCCTGCGGATTTTTGCGTGATTTCGGGTGATAGACAGCACACGGGCTTTTTATTTTGCACCGCAGCAACTATTTGGTTTGGGTGAACGTTGAACGTCGCCTGCCAGGAGTTGCCGTGTCGCTTGCCAAAAATCTCGCTCTCTTGAGACATCTGCCAAAGGTGGATGGTCTGCGCCTTGCCGAATTCGGCCGGAGCGCGGACGTATCCAGCCCGTTGGAAGAAGTCACGGGCTTCGGCGACAATCCCGGAAACCTGCGCATGTTCGCGTTCGTGCCGGCGCAACTCCAGAAGCCGCGCGCGCTCGTTGTCGTGCTGCATGGCTGCGGCCAGACCGCCGCTGCTTACGATCTCGGCGCGGGATGGTCGACGCTCGCGAAGCATTACGGCTTCGCGCTGGTGATGCCCGAGCAGCAACGCGTCAACAATGGCAACACCTGCTTCAACTGGTTCAATCCGGAAGACACTGCGCGGGACGGCGGCGAGGCGCGGTCGATCCGCGAGATGATCGCGCATATGGCCGAAGCGCACCGCATCGATCCCAAGCGCGTCTTCATCACCGGTCTCTCCGCCGGCGGCGGCATGACGTCGGTGATGCTCGCGACCTATCCGGAAGTTTTTGCGGCCGGTGCGGTGATCGCCGGGTTGCCCTATGGCATCGCCTCGAATCTGCGCGAGGCGCTGGACGGCATGTTTCATTCGCCGCAGCGGCCGGAGCGCGAACTCGGCGACTTCGTGCGGCGTGCCTCGAACCATCGCGGGCCGTGGCCGAAGATGTCGGTGTGGCACGGCAGCGCCGACCGCACCGTCAATCCCGGCAACGCCAGCGAGATCGTCAAGCAGTGGCTCGATTTGCACGATCTGCCGGCCGTGCCGATGGCGGAGACCATTGTCGACGGCTATCCGCGCCAGGCCTGGTGGAACAAGGACGGCGAAACCCTGGTCGAGTCCTACGCCATCACCGATATGGCCCACGGCACGCCGCTCGGCCTCGCCGACAATGATCAGCGCTACGGCATCGAAGGCGCATTCCTGATCGAGGCCGGTATTTCCTCGTCGTACAACATCGCAAAATTCTTCGGCCTCACCGGCTGGATTCCGGACGCGGCCGGGAAGAAGGCCGGGCCCGGGACGTCGAAGCCGGCGCTTTCACCCGCGCCGCATCTCGCCCGCTCGATCCGTGCTGCAGTCGCCGTTGCCGAAGAGCCGGCCGAGCCGAAGCGCGCGGCGGCGCGCGGCTTCGATCTCGGCCAGATCATCACGCGCGCACTGACCGCCGCGGGATTGATGAAGTAGTTCGTCGCTCGATAAGCGACGGCTACGCCGTCTGATCGATCCATTCGATCGGCGCCACCGTCACCTCGCCGCCGGCGACCTTCCGCGTCATCTCCTGATAGGCCTTGAAGAAGTCGCGCGATTGCAGCGCTTTTTGCGCAGCCTCGTCGGTGACGCTGGCGAGGTGGAAGTAGCTGGCGTCGTCGCGGTTCTTCAGGACCCGATAGCCGATCCGCCCCTTCAACTCCGGATCGCCCTCGATCGCCTTGATGAAGCGGCCGATCTCCTGGTGCCAGGCTTCCGTCGTGCCGTTTTTGAATTCGTACCTGATCATGAAATGCTTCATGTGACGCTCCCTGTTCGTCATGTGCGCCATCATCTGCGCCTTGCGGGCGATCCTGCAAGTATGGACAAAATTGATAGTATGGACTTTTTCGACGTCGCTCCTATCCTCCCGCAAGCTGGCTGCGTATGGAGGAGGCGACATGGCAAGGGCAAACCCGGCGCGCACCTGTCCGGTTACGGCCTTTCAGAAGATGATCAGCGGCAAGTACAAGCTCCGCATCGTCTGGGACCTCAAGGACGGTCCGCGCCGCTATGGCGAGATCAGGAGCGGCCTGTTGCGCGGCATGGCCGGCAGCGCCGAGATCACCCCGCGCGTGCTCAGCCGCGAATTGAAGGCGCTGACCCAAAGCGGCCTGATCGACCGCAAGGATTTTGGCGAGGTGCCGCCGAAGGTCGAGTATCGCCTGACGCGCAAAGGCAAGAGCTTCGTGCCGGTCGTCGCCGCGATCCGCGACTGGGGCGAACGCAACCTCAGTGACACCGCGGCGTTGGCGGAGGCCGCCGAGTAGAGCATGATCCGGAAAAGTGTGAAGCGGTTTTCCGAAAAGATCATGCTCAAGTAAAAGGCTACATCTCGCCGGTGATGAACGGATTGGTCATCCGTTCCTGGCCGATGCTCGAGCCGGCGCCGTGGCCGCAGATGAAGCCGACGTCGTCGCCGAGCGGCAAGAGCTTGGTCTTGATCGAGTTGATCAGCGTGGCGTGACTGCCGCCGGGCAGGTCGGTGCGCCCGACCGAGCCCGCAAACAGCACGTCGCCGACATGGGCAAAGCGCAAGTCCTTGTTGAAGAACACCACGCTGCCGGGCGAGTGGCCCGGGCAGTGCAAAATATCGAACTGCAGGCCGCCGATCGACACGCTGTCGCCCTCGTCGAGCCAGCGGTCCGGCTCGAAATTGCGGCCGCCGGTCATGCCGAAGCGCGCGCCGCTCTCGACCACGTTGTCGAGCAGGAATTTATCCGCGACATGCGGCCCCTCGATCGGCACCTTCAGCGCATCGCGCAATTCGGCCGCGCCGCCGACATGGTCGATATGGCCGTGGGTCAGCCAGATCTTCTCTACGGTGACGCCGGTCTGCTTGATCGCGTCCAGAATCTTCGGCACGTCCCCGCCGGGGTCGATCACCACGGCCTTCTTGCCGGGCTCGTCCCAGATGATGGTGCAGTTCTGCTCGAACAGCGTCACGGGGACGATGATCGCGCCAGCCTTGGCTTGCTGTGATTCTTGGGTATTGTTTTGCTCGGTCATGGCCTCACAATGCCGATTTTTGCCATGCCGCCAAGCAAAAGATTTGTGTCGTAGCCCCGGGAACAGCCGGTCGTCACACGGCCGTCCCAATTGGCCTGCTGGTTTGAACCGGGGCGTTCCTTTCGCGTTTTCTCGCGCAGGGTAGATTAGTGAGTGGTATTCCGGCCATGGCTCAGGGCGGCGACAATTGGTGGCGCGACGGCATCTTCTATCAGATCTACCCGCGCTCCTTTCAGGACTCAGACGGTGACGGCGTCGGCGATCTCGCCGGCATCCTGCGCCGGCTGCCTTACGTGAAATCGCTCGGCGTCGACGCGATCTGGCTGTCGCCGATCTTTCCCTCGCCGATGGCCGATTTCGGCTACGACATCTCCGACTATACCGGCATCGATCCGCTGTTCGGCACGATGGCGGATTTCGATGCGCTGCTCGCGGCTGCGCATGAAACCGGGCTGAAACTGATCCTCGACCTCGTGCCGAACCACACATCAAGCCAGCATCCCTGGTTCGTCGAGAGCCGGTCCTCGCGCGACAATCCCAAACGCGACTGGTACGTCTGGCGCGATCCGGCCGCCGATGGCGGTGTCCCGAACAACTGGCTGTCCGAATTTGGCGGCAGCGCCTGGCAATTCGACGAGACGACAGGTCAATATTACTACCACGCCTTCCTTGCCGAGCAGCCGGACCTCAACTGGCGCAATCCGGATGTCCGCGCGGCGATCTACGACGCGATGCGGTTCTGGCTGGAGAAAGGCGTCGACGGCTTCCGCGTCGATGTGATCTGGCACCTGATCAAGGATGCCGAATTCCGCGACAACCCGCCGAACCCGCATTACGTCGAGGGCCGGCCGCCGAACGAGAGGATCCTGACGCAATACTCCACCGACCAGCCGGAGGTGCATGACGTCATCGCCGAGATGCGGCGCGTCACGGATGCGTATCGCGACCGCGTGCTGATCGGCGAAATCTATCTGCCGCTGCACCGTCTGATGGCCTATTACGGCAACGATCTCACCGGCGCGCAGATGCCGTTCAACTTCGCGCTGCTCTCGACGTTCTGGAGCGCGCGCTCGATCGAGACAATCGTCGAGGATTACGAGAAGGCGCTGCCGAAGGGCGCCTGGCCGAACTGGGTGCTCGGCAATCACGATCGTCCGCGCGTCGCGAGTCGTGTCGGGCCGGAGCAGGCCCGCGTCGCCGCCATGTTGCTGCTGACGCTGCGCGGTACGCCGACGCTCTATTACGGCGACGAGATCGGCATGCATCAGCTGGCGATCTCCCCCGAGGACGTGCGCGATCCCTTCGAGAAGAATGTGCCCGGCATCGGAGTGGGGCGCGACGGCTGCCGTACGCCGATGCAGTGGGATGCGTCGCCGGCCAGCGGCTTCTCCGGCGTAAGGCCCTGGCTGCCGCTGCCGGAGGACCATATCCGCGAGAACGTCGCCGATCTCGAAGCCGATTCGCGTTCGATCCTCAGTCTGTACAAGCGGCTGATTGCCTTGCGGAAGGCATCTCCGGCGCTGGTCGAGGGCGACTACCATCCGATCGCCGCGCAAGGCGATCTGCTGGTCTATCGCCGCGAGGCCGAGGGCACCGCGATCATCGTCGTGCTCAATCTCGGGCCCGACCCGATCGCCGTGACCACCAGCGCGATCCGTTTCAACAGCGAGATCTTGCTGTCGACGTTTCTGGATCGCGAGGGCGAGAGGCTGGAAGGCGTGCTGGATCTGCGCGGGAACGAGGGCGTGGTGGTGATGCCGCCATATATCTAGCCGTTCGCGGGGACGACAGATGAGCGTGTGGCCGCGGTTCATCGGACAGTGTCCGCACCAACCGGAATCGGCTAAGCTCCCCCCATGGACAGCCCCGCCCGCAACATCGCTCTCGTTCCGCCGCCCGATCGCCGCCAGTCCGAGACGGCGCTTGCGATCGCGCGCGGCACGGCGCGGTTGCTGCGCTCGCTCGGCTTTACCTGCATCAGCGAATTACCGCTGCCGTCGGGCCGGCGCGCCGATCTGGTGGCGCTCAACGAGCGCGGCGAGATCTGGATCGTCGAGATCAAATCGTCGGTCGAGGATTTGCGTGCCGACCAGAAATGGCACGAATACCGCGCCCATTGCGACCGGCTGTTCTTCGCCTTCACGCAGGATCTGCCGTGCGAGATCTTCCCGCAAGACACCGGCCTGATCATTGCGGACGCCTATGGCGCGCACATGCAGTGCGAGGCGCCCGAGCACAAGCTTCAGGCCGCCACGCGCAAGCAGATGACGGTGCGTTTCGCGATGGCGGCAGCGCTCCGGATCAACCGTCTGGTCGACCCGCAGGGCCACGCGGATTTTTGGGAATGAAGTCGTAGGGTGGATTAGCGTAGACGCCGTAGGGTGGGCAAAGCGTAGCGTGCCCACCATCCAAGCCGATCAAAATTGAAGCAGAGTTGGTGGGCACGGCGCTACGCGCCTTTGCCCACCCTACGAGACCGTTACCGCGGCGCGCGCTTCGCCAGAATCCGCTGCAACGTACGACGGTGCATATTCAGCCGGCGCGCCGTCTCCGAGACGTTGCGGTTGCACATCTCGTAGATGCGCTGGATGTGCTCCCAGCGGACGCGGTCGGCGGACATCGGGTTGGTCGGCAACTCGGATTTCTCCGAGCTGGTCGAGAGCAGGGCGGCGACGACGTCGTCGGCATCCGCGGGCTTCGACAGATAATCGATCGCACCCATCTTCACGGCGGTCACGGCGGTGGCGATGTTGCCATAGCCGGTCAGCACGATCGCGCGGGCTTCGGGGCGCTTCTTCTTCAGCGCGGAGACGACGTCGAGACCATTGCCGTCGCCGAGCCGCAGATCCACGACGGCGAATGCGGGCGCGGCCTTGCCGATCTGCGCGAGGCCATCCGAGACGGTGTCACACGACGTCACCGCAAAGCCACGGGTCTCCATCGCGCGCGACAACCGCTCCAGGAACGGCTTGTCGTCCTCCACGATGAGAAGCGAGCGGTCGGTCTGTTCGTTCAGTTCGGCGATGGCGTTCAAGGTGTTGTCCTCTCTCTGCACATCTACATATGGCGTCGCAATCAGGCGGTGCCAAGGCCGCAAATAGTCGATCGGCCCTGCTGTGCGACGCAAGGTCGCGGCCTATCCTATTGTTTCTTCGAGCGTCTCGATAGTCTCAAAACGCTCTCTCGGCCAATTGATGTGAACCACAGCACCGTGTTCCGGAAAGGTCCGGTTGGTAAACGAGACCTTGGCCCCGGTGCGTTCCAGCAAGGTGCGCGCGATGAACACGCCAAGCCCGAGCCCGCGCCGCTCGCCGCCGCCGTCATCCAGATTGCGCCGCCGCGACAAATAGGGCTCGCCGATCCGGTTAAGGATATCGGGCGGAATGCCCGGGCCGTCGTCGGAGATCACGAGCTCGATCGTGTCCTTGTTCCACCATGCATTCACCTCGACGGTGGTGCGGGCGAAATCGACTGCGTTCTCGACGATGTTGCCGACGCCGTAGAGGATCGCCGGGTTGCGCGAGCCGATCGGCTCGGCGAAGGCCGCCACCGCGATCCGCACCTTGATGTCGACGCCGAAATCGCGGTGCGGGGCCACCACCTCCTCGATCAGCTCAGACATTTTCATGCGGTCGAACGGCGCGCCTTCGGAGGAAAGCTGGGTGATCTTGCTCAAGATGTCGCGGCAGCGCTGGGTCTGCTCGCGCAGGGTTTTCAGGTCGGCGGCGAAACTTGGGTCCTTCACCGTCTTTTCCAGCTCGCGCGAGATCAGGAAGATGGTCGCGAGCGGCGTGCCGAGCTCGTGCGCGGCTGCGGCGGCCAGGCCGTCGAGCTGGGTCAGATGCTGCTCGCGTGTCAGCACCAGCTCGGTCGCAGCCAGCGCGTCGGCGAGCTTGCGCGCCTCCTCCGTCACCTGGAACGAGTAGAGACTGGTGACGCCGATCGCGAGCACGATCGAGAGCCAGATGCCGATGAGATAAATCGGCGGCAGCACCAGGGGATCGTCGGAATCCCAGGGCAGCGGCAGATGGAAGAAGAACAGGACCGAAGCACAGGCCACCGCGAGCAGGCCGAGGCCGAAGGTGAGGCGGGCCGGCAGCGCCGTGGCCGAGATCAGAACGGGCGCGAGGAACAGGAACGAGAACGGGTTCTGCAGCCCGCCGGTGAAGAACAGCAGCCCCGCCAGCTCCACGATGTTCAGCGCGAGCAGTCCGGCCGCCTGCATCGGCTCCAGCCGTTGCAGCGGATTGGACACGGTCTGGAGCGCCAGGTTGAGCGCCGCCGACAGCGCGATGATGCTGACGCAGGGGACGATCTCGACGTTGAACTCCAGCCCCTGCGCCACGATGAAGATCGCCGCGAGCTGGCCGAGCACCGCGAGCCAGCGCAGCCGCAGGATCGTGTCCAGGCGGATATGCCGCTGTGCGTGGCGGAAATCGGTATCGGCAGTCTCAGTCATCTCGGCCAATGTGGCGGTGCCTTCTCGGTCACAAACGCGGGGCTCGCGGAACCACCCGGATTACAAGCCTTGCGCTATCCGCTGCAATAGCAGAAGAACGGCTAGCATGACCGGGAACGACAAAGCTTCAAGTCCGCCGACTGTCGCGGAGCGCGGCTCCTCTGCGGCCATTGCGGTCGATCACCTCGTCAAGGTCTACAAGCAGACCCGCGCCGTCGACGATATCTCCTTTTCGCTGCCGCGTGGCAGCATCACCGGGCTCCTGGGCGGCAACGGCGCCGGCAAGACCACGACCATCGCGATGATCATGGGCCTGGTGCTGCCGACCTCCGGCCGCGTGCAGGTGCTCGGGCATCGGATGCCGGAGCAGAGCGCGGCGGTGCTGGGGCGGATGAATTTCGAGAGCCCCTATGTCGACATGCCGATGCGCCTCACGGTGCGGCAGAACCTCACCGTGTTCGGCAAGCTCTATGCGGTGAAGAACGTCTCCGATCGCATCGCCAGGCTGGCCGACGAGCTTGATCTCACCGAATTCATCGACCGCGCCAACGGCAAGCTCTCCGCCGGGCAGAAGACCCGCGTCGCGCTGGCGAAGGCGCTGATCAACCAGCCCGCGCTTTTGTTGCTGGACGAGCCCACCGCCTCGCTCGACCCGGATACGGCCGACTGGGTGCGGGCGCATATGGAGCGCTATCGCAAGGAGAACAACGCCACCATCCTTCTGGCTTCGCACAACATGCTCGAGGTCGAGCGTCTGTGCGACCGCGTCATCATCATGAAGCGCGGCCGCATCGAGGACGACGACACGCCGGAGGCCATCATGGCGCGCTACAACCGCACCACGCTGGAGGAGGTGTTCCTGGACGTCGCGCGCGGGCGGGCGAACGGTGCGAAGGAGGCGGCGCGATGACCGAGCTCTCCCTCCACCGCGGCATTTCCATCCATCGCATCGGCGCGATGATCCTGCGCTACTGGTATCTGTTGATGTCGTCCTGGCCGCGGCTGCTCGAGCTGCTTTATTGGCCCGCGCTCCAGGTCATCACCTGGGGCTTTCTCCAGCTCTACATCGCCGAGAACGCCAATTTCTTCGCGCGCGCCGGCGGCACGCTGATCGGCGCCGTCATCCTCTGGGACATCCTGTTCCGCGGCCAGCTCGGCTTCTCGATCTCGTTCCTGGAGGAGATGTGGGCGCGCAACATCGGCAACCTCATGATGAGCCCCTTGAAGCCGATCGAGTTTCTGCTGTCGCTGATGATCATGAGCATGATCCGGCTCGCGATCGGCGTCATCCCGATGACGCTGCTCGCGCTGTTCCTGTTTCACTTCAACGTCTATGCCCTCGGTCTGCCGCTGATCGCGTTCTTCTGCAATCTGATCTTCACCAGCTGGGCGGTCGGCATCTTCGTCTCGGGGCTGGTCTTACGAAACGGCCTTGGCGCCGAGAGCATCGTCTGGACCCTGATGTTCGCGATCATGCCGCTCGCCTGCGTCTACTATCCCGTCAGCGTGCTGCCGGCATGGCTGCAGTACGTCGCCTGGTCGCTGCCGCCGACCTATGTGTTCGAGGGAATGCGGGCGCTCCTGATCGAACAGACCCTCCGGATCGATCTGATGTTGCGTGCGTTGGCCATCAACGCGGTGCTGCTGGTTGCATCTTTTGGGGCATTCCTTGCCCTTTTGCGGAGCGCCAAGAAGCACGGCTCGCTGCTCTCGAGCGGTGAATAATCTCACTTTCCCGTGGATTCAGGCTGATTTAGCCGTTCCGGCTCCGTAGATGTACGGAACCATGCATTGACGCAATATTACGCATTCGGCAGTATGTTGCGATGCGAAGAGGATTTTAACGATGCCTATTGGTGAGTTCGGCGGCGCGCCGCCCCTGGCGGCCGAAGGCAGTCCGGTCCTGACGACGCCGATGTACTGGATGTACGAGATGGGGCAGGCCTCTCTCAATCCGGCGCGTGCGGTCACCGATGCGACCAAGCTCCTGTTTCAGAATCCCCTCAATCCGTGGGCGCGCACCGAGGTCGGCAAGTCCGTCGCTGCGGCCTGTGAATTGTTCGAACGCACCACGCGCCGTTACGGCAAGCCGGAATGGGGCCTCAACGACACCGAGGTCAACGGCATCCGCGTTCCCGTCGAGGTCCGCTCGGTCTGGGAAAAGCCGTTCTGCAAGCTGCTCTACTTCGATCGCAAGTTCGCCCGTCCCTTGCGCAGCCCGCAGCCGCGCGTGCTGATCGTGGCGCCGATGTCCGGCCACTACGCGACGCTGCTGCGCGGCACGGTCGAGGCGTTCCTGCCGGCGCATGAGGTCTACATCACCGATTGGGCCGACGCCCGCATGGTGCCCCTGAGCGATGGCCGCTTCGATCTCGACGACTACATCGACTACGTCATCGAGATGCTGCACGTCCTTGGCGGCAACACCCATGTCATGGCGGTGTGCCAGCCCTCCGTTCCCGTCGTTGCCGCCGTCTCGATCATGGAAGCGCGGCGCGACCCCTTCGTGCCGACGTCGATGACGCTGATGGGCGGCCCGATCGACACCCGCCGCAATCCGACCGGGGTGAACAAGCTCGCCCAGGAGCGCGGCATCGACTGGTTCCGCAACACCGTCATCACCAAGGTGCCGTTCCCGCATCCGGGCATGATGCGCGACGTCTATCCGGGCTTCCTGCAGCTCAACGGGTTCATCAGCATGAACCTCGACCGGCACATGGACGCCCACAAGCGCCTGTTCGCCAATCTGGTGAAGGGCGACGGCGACCTCGTCGACAAGCATCGCGACTTCTACGACGAATATCTCGCGGTGATGGATCTCTCCGCCGAGTATTATCTGCAGACGGTCGACACCGTGTTCGTGAAGCACTCGCTGCCGAAGGGCGAGATGACCCATCGCGGAACACGCGTCGACCCCTCGAAGGTCACGCGCGTGGCGCTGATGACGGTCGAAGGCGAGAACGACGACATCTCCGGGCTCGGTCAGACCGAAGCAACACACACATTGTGCAGCTCGATCCCCGATCACCGCCGCGTTCATTACGTTCAGAAGGGCGTCGGGCATTACGGCGTGTTCAACGGCTCGCGCTTCAAGTCGGAAATCGTGCCGCGCATCCATGACTTCATGGTCTCGGCTGCGAATCCGAGCTCGTTGCAGGCCCTCGCGGCCGAATAAGCGCGTTTTTCGGCTTTCCCGCTGAAAATCGACGCCCTGCCGGGGGTTCCGGCAGGGGTTGGTTCCCTCCAGATTCGCGGTATTTAGGTAGCTTTATAGGAGTGATTCCCACCTCAGCCCTTGGGGGTGCCGCATGCGTCCAGCGGGGGCGAAAAAACCGGGTTCCAACCCCAGTCTGTAGGGTCTCCCGGACGCTAGACCGCTGTATATTGGGCAAATGATTTGTTTTTGCGCCGAGCGCTTTCCCTGGCGGCGGTTATGGCAGAATCCGGGCGCCCTCCTGCCCCCCGGACTGACAGACATGGCCACTCGCGCACTCCTCTATCGACGGCCCCACGAGCCGAAGACCCTGGTCATCACCCATGGATCGCAGTTTTTTGCGATTCGATTGCGTCGGCACCGCCGCGCGCGCCGCTACACGCTCAGAATCCATCCGAGCGATCGCGAAGCCATCCTCACCATCCCGCCGCGCGGCACGCTGGCCGAAGCCAAGGACTTCGCACAACGTCACGGCGCGTGGATCGCTGCACGTCTCGGCCGTTTGCCGAAGGCTGCGCCGTTCCAACCCGGCACAGTGATACCGCTACGCGGCACGGCCCATCGTATCGTTCATCGTGCCGGCACGCGCGGCACGGTATGGACGGAAGTGCGCGACAGCGGTGAACGCATTCTCTGCGTCGCCGGCGGGGTCGAGCATGTCGACCGCCGCGTCAGCGACTTCCTCAAGCGCGAGGCGCGCCACGATCTCCAGCGCTCGGCGGAGGCCTATGCCGTCGAGCTCGGCGTCAGGGTCAAGCGCCTCTCGATCCGCGATCAGTCCAGCCGTTGGGGCTCCTGCACCTCGGCCGGCTCGCTGTCGTTCTCCTGGCGCCTGATCCTCGCGCCGCCCTACGTGCTCGACTACCTCGCCGCGCACGAGGTCGCCCATCTCGTCGAGATGAACCACTCGGCGCGGTTCTGGCGCGTCTGCGGAAAGGCCTGCCCGTCGATGGAGCGCGCCAAGAAGTGGCTCGATACGCACGGCAACGACCTGCACCGCTATGGGGTCGAGGATTGATCCTCGTCGCAGACTAGGCCTCGCTGCTAGCCCAACACTCACTGTCGTGGGGGGGGGGGGGGGGGGGGGGGGGGGGGGGGGGGGGGGGGGGGGGTGTTGTGGGGGGGGGGGGGGGGGGGGAGAAGAGGCGCCGAGGGGGGGGGGG
>NZ_JBVVPO010000015.1:0-46966 GCF_055811795.1 Bradyrhizobium sp. MI1.7 | reverse complement strand
GTCCTCTACCCCCCCTCCCCCCACCCGCAGGTTTTGGTGGTTTTGTATGCCCCCGCCCCCCTCCCCCGCCCCCCCCCCCCCCCAAACACCCCCCCCCCCCCCCCGGCCCCCCCCCCCGACCCAGTATTCCAGAGGCGGTTATTGTTAAGCCGAGAAGCCGCAGCGTACTGGATTCCCCGCTTTCGCGGGGAATGACAGCGGAGGACGGGGCGACATCAGTGCGTCTCGTGCCACGCTTTCCGATTTCCCCGAACGACCGACCCATCGGACTATCTAAGGCGAGCAGCTCTCGTCGCGCGACATCGCGGACGCTGAACGCCGGCGATAGCTGCTCGTTGTTCGGCGTCAGCCGGGATGATCTTGCTTGATGTGCTTTGACTCGTCGCCCGGATGCCGGGCGTCCTCAGACCATCTCTCAGGTCAGGCGCTGATATCTGCGCTTGTCCCCGGCTGCGCGCGCGAGGCGAGATAGGACGATTGCAGTTGCACGGCGGCCTTCGGGCCCTCGGCCAGCATCGCCTGGAAGGCCGCGTCGAGCTGATCGCGACTATAGGTGGCAGAATTGCTTTGACGCGGTGTCCATTGCGATTGCGTGATCGCGGTGGACGCTTTTTCGACGGTGCCGCCAAGCAGCTTGGCGTAATTGTCGGCTCGCCATTGCGCCAGATCAGGTCCACTCAGGCCGGGAGGATCCTCGAGCTTGCCGATCTTTGCGGCCGCCGCGTTGGTCATCGTCGAGGACCCGCCATTGTACAGAGTGGCCACCACCTTGCCGTCAACCTTCACCTGGGCATAGGTGTTCTCAGGTGCATCGTCCGAGGCGGCCGGTTGAGTCGCGTTCGCGCCGTGGGTCATCAGCCAATTCGTTGCCATCAGGTCGCGCAGGACCGGGTTATCAGCCACCGAGATCGGCTTGGCGCCTTGCAGCGGCTTGAGTTGCGACACGCTGATTCCGGGGCTGCTGGTCGCAGCGTCAGTTGCAGTCGACGCCTCCGGCTGGAGATCTGATGTCGTTGTCACATTGGAACCGGACGTTGATGCAGGACGCAGATGGGGCAACGCCGCGCTGGATAGACCTGTAATCATGGAACGCTCCTTCCCACTAAACCCGAGTCTTCGGAACTCAACCTAAGAGAGCAATTCCTGGGCCGATGTCGGAGCCTTGAAGAGACTGGTGTTTTGGCGTTCAGGGATATTTCGGCATCGGTAAATCTTGCCGTCTTGGGCAGGACTTGTTGGGCAGGACTTGTTGGGCAGGACTTGCCGAAGCCGTGGCGCGATGTCAGCCGGAGCAAAACGCTGCTGGCCGCATCCAGTACGCCGCGGCAGCTGTTTTGAATCTCGACGTCTCGGAATACTGGATTCCCCGCTGGAGCCCGTCATTGGGCTAGCCGAAGGCGAGACCCGGTGGCGGGGAATGACAGTTGAGAGTGGGGCGACGTCAGCGCGCTTTGCGCGATCCCCGCCATACTTCGCGACGATTGCGCGGCACGCTCGATTTGTCCCGCCGGATCAAACGTTTCCTACAATCCACCGCGCGGCGCGCCTGAAGTCACCGGCTACTGTGCATGGGGTAGTTTTCGCGTTTTTTGTCTTGAGGCCCTGGGGACCTCAGCTCGAAGCTACCGATTTCCGCCGAACAGCCGGTCCATCAGCCAGCCGTCGAGGCCTGCTGCGGCTTCCGGCCGCACATTGGCGCGCGTCGGAGGCGGGCGATAGCCGCCACTGCTCGCCGGTGCCGGTCCAGGCGCCACCGCCGTCGGCGGCGACACCTGCGATGCCGCCTGCGCGAGGTTCGAGAGGCCCCAGGTCGCTTGCGAGTTCGGCAAGGCGGCCACCGGCACGCCCTCGTGCGCCGTGCGCATGAAGCGCGACCAGACTTCGACGGGCAGGCCGCCGCCGGTCGCCTTCTTGGTCGGCGAGTTGTCGTCATTGCCGAGCCAGACGCCGGTGACGAGGTTGGCGGTGTAGCCGATGAACCAGGCGTCGCGATAATCCTGGCTGGTACCGGTCTTGCCGGCCGCCGGCCAGCCGGGGATCTCCGCCTTCTTGGCGGTGCCTGATATCAGCGTCTCCCGCATCATCGTGTTCATCATGCCGACATAGCGCGGGTCGATCACCTGATTGCGCTCTTCCGCTTGCCGCATGTAGAGCAGCTTGCCACTGAGCGTCCTGATCCGTGTGACGACATGCGGCGCCACGGCGAAGCCGCCATTGGCGAAGGGGGCGTAGGCGCCGACCAGCTCGACGACCGAGACTTCGGAGGTGCCGAGCGCGATCGAGGCATTGGGCTCGAGCTTCGAGGAGATGCCGAGCCGGTGCGCGGTGCGCACAACGTTCTTCGGCCCGACCTCGAGACCGAGGCGGATGGCGACGGTGTTGAGCGACATCGCCAGCGCCTGCGTCAGCGTCACCGCGCCGAAATATTCATGGGTGTAGTTCTCGGGCTTCCAGCCCTTGACCTCGATCGGCGCGTCCTGGCGCACCGTGTCCGGCGTCAGCCCCTGCTCGAGCGCGGTCAGGTACACGAACGGCTTGAACGAGGAGCCCGGCTGGCGCTTCGCAGTGACCGCGCGGTTGTACTGGCTGTCGGAATAGTTCCGTCCGCCGACCAAGGCGCGCACCGCGCCGTCGGGCGTCATCGCCACCAGCGCGCCCTGGCTGACATTGAACTTGACGCTCTTGGCCGCGAGCTCGTCGATGATGGCGGCTTCCGCCACGCTCTGCAGCTTCGGATCGATCGTGGTCTCGACCTTGATGCTCTCGTCGATCTGGCCGACCAGATCGTCCAGCACCTCGCCGATCCAGTCGGCGACGTAGTTGAGCGTGCCGGCGCCGGCCGGCTTCACGTTGTAGGAGGGGTGGCCGATCGAGGCCTGCGCCTGTGCTTCGGTGATGAACTTGGCATCCGCCATCGCCGCGAGCACGATCTGCGCGCGCGCTTCCGCGCCTTCCGGATTGCGGTTCGGCGCCAGCCGCGACGGCGATTTGACGAGGCCCGCCAGCATCGCGGCCTCGGCGACGGTGACGTCCTTCGCCGACTTGCCGAAATATTTCTGCGCCGCGGCCTCGACGCCATAGGCGCCCGAGCCGAAATAGACGCGGTTGAGATAGAGCTCCAGAATCTCGTTCTTGGAATGCTTGCGCTCCAGCCAGATCGCGAGCTCCGCCTCCTGCAGCTTGCGCGCCATGGTCCGCTCCTGGGTCAGGAACAGGTTTTTCGCGAGCTGCTGCGTCAAGGTCGAGCCGCCCTGCGAGACGCCGCGATGGAGTACGTTGGTGACGAGGGCCCGCAGGATGCCAATCGGGTCGATGCCGAAATGCGAGTAGAAGCGGCGATCCTCGATGGCGATGAAGGCCTTCGGCAGATAGGGGGGCAGGTCCTTCAGCGAGACGTTGGCGCCCGCCATCTCGCCGCGCTGCGCCAGCATACTGCCGTCGATGCCGACGATCTGGATCGTCGGCGGGCGCTTGGGAATCTCCAGCGACTGGATCGGCGGCAGATGGGCGCCGACATAGATCACGACGCCGATCACGGCGATCATGCCCCACAGGCCGAGCACCGCACCCCAATAGACGAGGCGGCCGAGGCTGAAGCCTCCGCCCGATTTCGACCGGCGCTTGGCGCCGCTGCGGCCGGCTTGTGCCTTCCGCTCGCGCGGCGGCTCGTCGCCGGCATCCTCGCTCTTGCGCTTGGCGGATGATTTCGTTGATTTCTTCGGCTTGTCCTCGCCGCCGGGGACGCGGTCGGCCGCGGTCAGGCGCAGATCGGCGAGCGCAGCAGGCAAGCCGAACAACGGCTCCTTCCGCCCACCCTTTTTCTTTCCCCACGCCATACGCAAAACGCCCGGTCAGCCCGCCCCGCCGCACGCTACCGGTCGCTGTTTAAGGCCCGGTTACCCAGAGCTTAACGCGCGATTAGGAGGTGCGGCATTCGCCTGCCGCAGTTCCGCTCGCCGGGCGGCAGGGCTAGGATCGCCCGCATAAAACAAGAGGGAACCGGCATGGGCCATATCGATCCGAGCAAGGAGATTTTCGCGCAGTTCCGGGACAACGACCGCCCCGGCCCGATCCACATGCTCAATCTGGTGCGTTTGCGCAAAGAGGCGGCCTATCCTGACGGCCGCAAGGCGAGCGGCGCGGAAGCCTACGCTGCCTATGGCCGCAACAGCGGCCCGGTGTTCGAGCGCCTCGGCGGCCGCATCGTCTGGCAGGGCAAATTCGAGCTGATGCTGATTGGCCCGCAAGAGGAGCGCTGGGACCATTGCTTCATCGCCGAATATCCAAGCGTTGCCGCCTTCGTCGAGATGATCCGCGATCCCGTCTATCGCGAAGCGGTGAAGCATCGGCAGGCCGCGGTGGAGGATTCACGGCTGATACGGCACGCGGTGCTGCCGGTGGGGAAGAATTTTGGGGAGATACCGGAGTAGATGTCTCTGCGCGCATCTCCCTCCGCCGTCATGGCCGGGCTTGACCCGGCCATCCACGCCCTTGCCTTGCCGCTCCAAGAACGTGGATGCCCGGGCCTTCGCCGCGCCGAAGCGGCTTCGGCCGCGCAGGCGGGACAAGCCCGGGCATGACGTCGTTGAGGCAGTTGTTTCCGAGAACTAATCGATCGGGCCGGCATCCTCCAGGATCGGGCCGAACAGCTCCCAGCGCTCACCGTTGAACTTCATCATCTGAAGCTGCTTGTTGACGCGGTAGTCGGTCGGCGAGGTGTTGGCCTTGATGCCGGGCAGCGCGGTGTCACTGACGACGTCCTTCAGCGACGCGGCCTGCTTCATGACGTTCTCGCGCGTCAGGTCGTCGCCGCACTGCTTCAGCACATGGACCAGCAGCTGCGCCGTGCTGTAGCCGTAGGTGTTGAAGTTCGAGTCCTTGTCGCCGTCCGGATAGTACTTCGCCATGAAGTCGAAATACCTCTTCAGGCCGGCATCGTCCTTCCAGGTCGGATCGAGCGGTTCCTTGCCGTAGTTGACGCTGATCAAACCCTTGGCGGCATCGAGGCCGGCCGGCTTCAGCACCGCGCCGACCGAGGTGGCGTTGATGTCGACGATCTGCACCGGATGCCAGCCCATCTCGGCGATCTTCTTGATCGCTTGTGCGGCCTGCTTCGGCGTGGTGGCGCTGAAGAACAGATCGGCGCCGGCGTCCTTGATCTTGAGGACCTGCGAATCGACGGTCGGATCGGAGACTTCGTAGGAGGCTTCGGTCACGATCATCTTGGCGGCCTTGTCGCCGAGGCCGGCCTTGATGCCGTTCAGATAGTCCTTGCCGAGGTCGTCGTTCTGATAGAGCACGCCGATCTTGGCGTTGGGATGCTCCTTCAGAATGTACTGGCCGTAGATGCGGCCTTCGACGAAGTAGTTGGGATTGAAGCCCATGGTCCACGGGAAGTTCTTCGGATCGGTGAACCTCGATGCGCCGGTGGCCGCGAACAACTGCGGCACCTTCTTGGAGTTGAGATATTTCTGCACCGCCGCGTTCACGGGCGTGCCGATGATCTGGAAGGTCAGCAACACCTCGTCGCTCTCGACGAGCTTGCGGATCTGCTCCACGGCCTTCGGCGGCGAATAGGCGTCGTCATACTGGATCAGGTTGATTTTGCGACCGTTGACGCCGCCCTGGTCGTTGATCATCTTGAAATAGGCGGCCTGGGTCTTGCCGATCGACGAATAGACCGATGCAGGTCCCGAGAACGGCATGGTCTGTCCGACCTTGATCTCGGTGTCGCTGGCGCCCGGATCATATTTTTTCTGGGCACTGGCCGTGGTGACCGACAGCGCCAGGGTCAGCGCCGTTGTCGCGGCCAGATGCAGCATTCCATTCCTCATTCGCAATTTCCTCAGTTTGTTATTGCCGATGATCTGCCCGGATGCTCTTGCGCACAGGACGTCACCGCTGAGGGCGATTGTGGATGAGGCGTTGCTGCAACGCAAGGTGGGTGGAGACGCGCAGTTCGTAGGGTGGGTCAGCCTTGCGGCTGCGCGAAGCGCAGTCCGCCAGGCGTAACCCACCACTTCTGTTGCCGCGGATGTCGAAGAGGTGGATTACGCCGAGCAGATGCGCTTTGCGCATCTGCAGGGCTAATCCACCCTGCGCAGTTACTAACCCGCCGGGCCGTTGTCCTCGATGATCGGGCCGAACAGCTCCCAACGCTCGCCGTTGAACTTCATCATCTGCATCTGCTTGTTGACGCGATAATCGTTCGGTCCGGTGTTGATCTTGATGCCGGGCAGCGCGAAGCTCGGGGTGAAGTCCTTGATGTTGGCGACCTGCTTCATCACGTTCTCACGCGACAGGTCGTCGCCGCACTGTTTCAGCACCTGCGTCAGCAACTCGGCGACCGAATAAGCATAGGTGTTGACCGTGTTGAGCTTGTCGCCTTCGGGGAAATACTTGTCCATGAAGGCGAAGAACGCTTTCACGCCCGGATCGTCCTTCCACTGCGGGTCACTCGGCTCCTTGCCGTATTGGGTCGAGATGATGCCCTTGGAGATGTCGAGGCCGGCCGGCTTTAGCGTCGCCGAGATCGGGCTCGCGTTGATGTCGAGGATGTGCACCGGCGTCCAGCCGAGCTCGGCCACCTTCTTGATGGCCTGCGCCGCGAACTTCGGCGTCGAGGCATCGTAGAAAAGATCGGCACCGAGCGACTTCAGCTTGACCACCTGCGAGTCGACGGTCGGGTCGGTGACCTCGTAGGACACTTCGCCGACGATCATCTTGGCGGCCTTGTCGCCGAGGCCGCTCTTGAGGCCGGCGAGATAGTCGCGGCCCATGTCGTCGTTCTGGTAGAGCACGCCGATCTTGGCATTGGGGTGATTGGCGAGAATGTACTTGGCGTAGATGCGTCCCTCGGACACGTAGTTGGGATTGTAGGCGATGGTCCAGGGATAGTTCTGCGGATCGTTGAAGCGTGCGGCGCCGGTGGAGGCCAGCAGCTGCGGGATCTTCTTGCCGTTGAGATATTTCTGCACGGCGGCGTTCGCGGCCGTGCCGATGATCTGGAAGGTGAACAGCACCTCGTCGCCTTCGACGAGCTTGCGCACCTGCTCGACCGTCTTCGGCGGCGAATAGGCATCGTCATACTGGATCAGATTGATCTTGCGGCCGTTGATGCCGCCCTGATCGTTGATCATCTTGAAGTAGGCGGCCTGGGTCTTGCCGATATTGGCGTAGACGGAATAGGCACCGGAGAACGGCACGGTCTGGCCGATCTTGATCTCGGTGTCGCTCGCGCCGGTGTCGTATTTCTTCTGGGCGAGGGCTTGGCTGGCGGAGAACGCGAAGGCGAGCGCCGCCGTGGCAGCTATGAAGGCTCTGCGATTGTTCATCTTGGTTGTTCCTCCTGACGGAATTTCCGGTCGACGGTCTTTTCCCGTTGATTGCAACGGTCGCCATCGCTGCCGGAGAGTGTGGAGGAAGGTCCGGCGCCGCGCAAGGATCGCGACGCTGCGCCGTAGCGTCTCAGGTCACGAGAATCAGGTCAGAAACAGCGCAACCAGCGCGATCGCCGCCGGCAGCGCCTGCACGAGCAGGATGCGGGTGCTAACGGTCGCCGCACCATAGGCGCCGGCCACGATCACGCAGAGCAGGAAGAATGCCTTGATCTGGAATGCGAAGGCCGGGTTGCCGTGGACGAGGCCCCAGATCAGGCCGGCGGCGAGGAAGCCGTTATAGAGCCCTTGGTTGGCCGCCAGCACCTTCGTGATCTCGGCCTTTTCAGGCGTATTGCGGAATGTCTTCAAGCCAAGCGGCTTGTCCCAGAGAAACATCTCCAGGATCAGGAAGTAGGCGTGCAGTGCGGCGACCAGCGCCACCAGGACATTGGTGATCAGAATCAAGTTGAGCCCCCCAAAGCGTCAGCTTTCGGGTGGACGTTAGCACGGCCGGCATGGCAAGTGCGATGGCGTGTTTCGATGCAATGGTGCCGCAATGCCCGCTCGATCAACCAAACCGCCTGAACGATTCGGCCTCGATCGCCTGACGACGCCGATCGGGATCGCGCTGCTCGTCACCGATGCCGAGGGTGCGCTGCGCGCGCTCGACTGGGAAGACTACGAGCCCCGCATGCGCGAGCTGTTGCGCCTGCACTACGGCGCCGTGGATCTGAGCGATCAGCCTGCGCCGACGGAGATGCGGACGGCGCTGTCGGGCTATTTCGAAGGCGATCTCGGCCAGCTCTCGGGCGTCGCATGGCGCATCGCCGGCACGCCGTTCCAGCAGAAGGTCTGGACCGCGTTGGCAAAGATCCCTGCCGGCACCACGATGAGCTATGGCGCGCTGGCCGCAAGGATCGATATGCCCAAAGCCATTCGTGCCGTCGGCCATGCCAACGGCTCAAACCCGATCAGCGTGGTGCTGCCCTGTCACCGCCTGATCGGCGCGGATGGCTCGCTGGTGAAATATGGCGGCGGGCTCGAGCGGAAGCGCTGGCTGCTGCGGCATGAGGGGGTAGAGATTTAGCTCTCTCCTCACGCCGCCGGCTGCACCGCCTTGTCGCCGGCCATCACGTGGGTCAGCGCGCTCTTGATTGCGGACTGGCGCGTCGGCGCGTTGATCTGCGCGCCCAGGAGGTCGGTGACGTAGAACACGTCGCGGGCACGCTCGCCGAAGGTCGCGACATGGGCCGAGGCGATGTTCAGATTGAGCTTCGAGATCGCGGTGGTCAGCTCGTAGAGCAGGCCGGGGCGGTCGAGGCCGGACATCTCGATCACGGTGTAGCGGTCGGACCATTGGTTGTTGATGGTCACTTCCGGCTCGATCGTGAAAGGCCGCGCCTTGCTGCGCACGGTGCGCCGCGCCACCACTTCGGGCAGCCGCAGCTTGCCTTCCAGCACGTCCTCGATCATCTCGCCGATGCGCGTGGCGCGCCGGCCCTCGTCCTCGTCGCGGTCGTATTCCCTGGAGATCGAGATCGTGTCGAGCGCGCGGCCGTCGGTCGTGGTGTAGATCTGCGCGTCGACGATGTTGGCGCCGGCCGAGGCGCAGGCGCCGGCGATGATCGAGAGCAGCCAGGGATGGTCGGCGGCGAAGATCGTCAGCTCGGTGACGCCGCGCACCTCGTCGAAGCCGACATTGATCGCGAGCTTGTGGCCGGCCTGCTCGCTGGAGCGGACGAAGCGGGCATGGCGGATCTTCCGCGGCAGCTCGACCTTGAGCCAATAGGCGGGATAGTGCCGGCCGATATAGGCATCGAGCTCGTCCGCCGGCCACTCGGCGAAGGCCATGCGGAATTCGGCGTAGGCGGCCGTGAGGCGCTTGCCGCGGTCGACTTCCGAGAAGCCGCCGGTCAGCACCGGTTCGGTTTCATAATAGAGCGAGCGCAGCAGCTGCGCCTTCCAGCCGTTCCACACGCCCGGGCCGACGCCGCGGATGTCGGCGGTGGTCAGGATCGTGAGCAATTTCATCTGCTCGACCGATTGCACCACGGCGGCGAAATTCTCGATGGTCTTGCGGTCGGAGAGGTCGCGCGACTGCGCGACCGTGGACATCGTCAGATGCTCCTCGATCAGCCAGGCCACGAGCTCGGTGTCGGCCGCGCTGAAGCCGAGCCGCGGGCACAGCCGGCGCGCCACCTTGGCGCCCGCGATCGAGTGATCCTCCGGCCGTCCCTTGGCGATGTCGTGCAGCAGCGTCGTGATGTAGATCACCGCACGGTGCTCGGGCCGGATCTTGCGGAAGAGATCGCTGGCGACCGTGAACTCCTCGATGCCGCCGCGCTCGATGTCCTGCAGGAAGCCGACGCAGCGGATCAGATGCTCGTCGACGGTGTAGTGATGATACATGTTGAACTGCATCATCGAGACGATCTTGCCGAAGGCGCGGATGAAATGGCCGAGCACGCCGGTCTCGTTCATCCGACGCAGCACGATCTCGGCGTTGTCGGAGGTCAGGATCTCCATGAACAGCCGGTTGGCTTCCGGGTTCTCGCGCAGCTGCGCGTTGATCAGTCCGAGCGAGCGCGTCACGTCGCGCATCGCGTCCGGATGGAAGGCGAGGTTGTTCTTCTGCGCCAGGCGGAAGATCCGGATCAAATTGACCGGATCGTGCTTGAACACGTCGGGCGCGGCGACGTTGATGCGGTTGTTGTCGACGAGGAAGTCGTCGCTGTCGGGGACGCGGCGCTTCGCGGGGGCGGGGCGCAGCCGCGCCATCATCCGGCTCAGCACCGGCGCGGGCTTGGCCTGCTGGTCCTCGAGCTTGGCGCAGAGGATGGCGGTGAGGTTGCCCACTTCCTTGGCGACCAGGAAGTAGTGCTTCATGAAGCGCTCGACGTCCTGCATGCCGGGATGCGAGGTGTAGCCGAGCCGGACCGCGATCTCGCGCTGGAGATCGAAGGAGAGGCGCTCCTCCGCGCGGCCGGAGTAGAAGTGCAGATTGCAGCGCACCGACCAGAGGAAGTCGGCGCAGCGGCGAAACGTGCGGTATTCCTGCGCGTCAAACACGCCGCGCTCGACCAGCTCGTCGGTATCACGGACGCGGTAGACGTATTTGGCGATCCAGAACAGCGTGTGCAGGTCGCGCAGGGCGCCCTTGCCGTCCTTGACGTTGGGCTCGACCAGGTAGCGCGACTGCCCGCCGCGGCGGTGGCGCTCCTCGCGCTCGGCGAGCTTTGCGGTGACGAATTCGGACGCCGTGCCCTGCACCACGTCCTTGTCGAAGCGCGCGACCAGTTCGTCATAGAGCGGCTGGTCGCCGGTCAGGAAGCGCGTTTCCAGGATTGCGGTGCGGATGGTCATGTCGCCGCGCGCCTGCCGGATCGATTCATCGACCGAGCGCGTGGCGTGTCCGACCTTCAGTCCCATGTCCCAGAGACAGTAGAGAATGGCCTCAGCCACCTGCTCACCCCAGGCGGTCTGCTTGTAGGGCAGGATGAACAGGAGATCGATGTCGGATTCCGGGGCCATCAGGCCGCGGCCATACCCGCCGGTCGCGACCACCGCCATGCGCTCCGCGCCGCTCGGGATCGGCGAGCGGTAGAGATGCCGGGTCGCTGCCGAATACAGGATGCGGATGATCTCGTCCTGCACGTGGCACAGCCGCTCGGCGCAGCGCCTTCCGTGACGGTCCTTCAGCAGGATCGCCTGCGCCGCAGCGCGCGCCGCGATCAGCTCGGCCTTGAGCAATTGCGCCATGGCCGTGCGGAACGTGTCCTCACGTCCCTGATGCTTCTCGGCAAGCGCATCGACCGCGGCGGTGATCCGCGCGGTGTCGAAGCGATCGTCCACCTCGGCCTTGTGCTCAGTCGCGACGCTGTCCATGTCTCACCGGATATAAGAGGTGACAGGCGCTGTCACCCGCCATTCTCTGGCAATAGTCGTTCCATGCTGGAAAAGCCCCGCTTTGAGCAAATCTGTTCTCAGCAGACGGGCTTTCGGGATAGCGATTTTCTCGTTGACCTCTAGAAATAACTCATTGAAAAACAATGAAGTTTTTGAGGAGGCTGGGCATGACCGGGATTACACGACGCATTCTGTTGGCGGGGGCTGTTGCGCTCGCCATGACCCCTGCGGCACGGGCGGCGGATCCGCTCAAGGAAATCCGCATCGACTGGGCGACCTACAATCCGGTGTCGATGGTCCTGAAGCAGAAGGGCCTGCTGGAGAAGGAATTCGCCAAGGACGGCATCAGCATCATTTGGGTGCAGTCGGCCGGCTCCAACAAGGCGCTCGAATTCCTCAACGCCGGCTCGATCGATTTCGGCTCGACCGCGGGCTCGGCGGCGCTGGTGGCGAAGATCAACGGAAACCCCATCAAGTCGATCTATGTCTATTCGCGTCCCGAATGGACGGCGCTGGTGACATCAAAGGATTCCAAGATCGCGAGCGTTGCTGATCTCAAGGGCAAGCGCGTCGCGGTGACGCGCGGCACCGATCCGCACATCTTCCTTGTGCGCGCGCTGCTCGGTGCAGGCCTCACCGAAAAGGACATCACGCCGGTGCTGCTCCAGCACGCCGACGGCAAGACCGCGCTGATCCGCGGCGATGTCGATGCCTGGGCTGGCCTCGATCCGATGATGGCGCAGGCCGAGGTCGAGGAAGGTGCAAAACTGTTCTATCGCAAGGCGGATGCCAACACCTGGGGCATCCTCAATGTGCGCGAGCAGTTCTTGAAGGACTATCCGGACGCCGCCCGCCGCGTACTCGCGGTGTATGAAGAGGCCCGCAAATATTCGCTGGCGAATTACGATGACCTGAAGAAGACCTTCATCGCCGTGACCAAGCTGCCGGAGGCCGTCGTCGACAAGCAGCTCAAGGAGCGCACCGAGCTCACCCACAGCCGCATCGGCGCACCCCAGCGCGAGTCGATCCTCGCTGCCGGCCTTGCCCTGCAGCAGGCCGGCGTCGTCGACGCCAAGGTCGACGTGAAGGCGACGCTGGATGCCCTGATCGACGACCAGGTCCCGCTGCCGACGAACTAGTTCTGCGCAAGAGGCAGGCGCGCGCAACAAACTCCGCTGTCGTCCCGGGGCGCGAAGCGAGCCCGGGACCCATAACCCCAGGGAGTAGTTTGACGCGAAGGCGGTCACTCCGAGTCCCCGTAGCCATGTCTGCCTGTGGCTATGGGTCCCGGGCTCGCGCTTCGCGCGCCCCGGGACGACGGGCTGAGGGCGCGGCAAGAGTCATGTTGCATTCCGGCGTGAGACGCGCTTCCTACCGGCCATGATCACCGACGCGCCAGTCCTGCAACAGACCTCGGAACCGGCCGAAAGTGCCGCCGCGCCCTCGCGGCTGTCGCGTTATGCGCGGCCGTTGCTTGGAATCTTGCTGCCGCTCATCCTCGCGCTCGGCTGGGAGCTGGTGGTCTGGTCCGGCTGGTCCAACGGCCGTCTGGTGCCGTCGCCCTCGCGCGTCTTTGCGACCATCACCGAACTCGCCCGCTCCGGCGAGCTGGTCCGCCACATCGCCGCGACGCTGTGGCGGGTCGGTCTCGGCTTCGCCTTCGGCGTGATCGCGGGCACCGTGCTCGGTGCCATCTCCGGCTATTGGTCGCTGGCGCGGCGGCTGCTCGATCCGACCGTGCAGGCGCTGCGTGCGATCCCTTCGCTGGCCTGGGTGCCGTTATTCATCCTCTGGCTCGGCATCTTCGAGACCTCCAAGATCGCGCTGATCGCGGTCGGCGTGTTCTTCCCGGTCTATCTCGGCGTGATGGGCGCGATCCTTTCCGTCGATCGCAAGATCGTCGAGGTCGGTCGCACCTTCCGCCTCTCCGGGTTCGCCATGATCCGCCGCATCCTGCTGCCCGCGGTGCTGCCGGCCTATGTGGTGTCCTTGCGTGTCGGCCTTGGTCTGGGCTGGATGTTCGTGGTGGCGGCCGAGCTGATCGGCGCTTCCGAAGGCCTCGGCTATCTCCTGCTCGACGGCCAGCAGCTCGGCAAGCCTGCGCAGATTTTGGCCGCGATCGTGATCTTCGCCATCCTCGGCAAGCTTACCGACTGGCTGATCGAGGTCGGGGCTGCGCCGTTCCTGCGCTGGCAGGACGCCTTCGGGCGCGCGAAGGGAACGTAACACGATGCTGGCGCTCGACCGGGTCAGCAAGACCTATCCCAACGGCGTGCAGGCGCTGGCGCGTTTTTCCGCCGAGATCAAACAGGGCGAGATCGTCGCCATCATCGGCGGCTCCGGCTGCGGCAAGTCCACGCTGCTGCGCGCCATCGCAGGCCTCGATCGCGCGAGCGCAGGCACGGTGACGCTCGACAGCGAGGCGATCAATTCGCCGCACGCAAAAATCGGCATCATCTTCCAGGAGCCGCGGCTTCTGCCCTGGCTCAGCGTCGCCGACAATATCGGCTTCGGCCTTGCCGACCTGCCCGCGACCGAGCGGCGCGAGAAGGTGGCGCGCGCGCTCGCCCGCGTCGGGCTCACTGATAAGGCGCAGGCCTGGCCGCGCGAGCTCTCGGGCGGGCAGGCGCAGCGCGTCGCGATCGCGCGTGCGCTGGTGCCGCAACCGGAAGTGCTGCTGCTCGACGAGCCGTTCTCCGCGCTCGACGCCTTCACCCGCAGGGATCTCCAGGATCATCTGCTCGACCTCTGGGCCGACACCCGGCCGACGCTCATCCTCGTCACACATGACGTCGACGAGGCCGTGGTGCTGGCTGATCGCGTTTTGGTGATGCGGCCGCGGCCGGGCCGGCTGTTCGACCAGATCGAGATCAATCTGGGCCGGCCGCGCGATCGCAATTCGCCGCTGTTCGAGAATTTCAAGCGAAGTGTGCTGACGTCACTCGACCGTTCGCTCGACCGCAACGTGCCCGACCGTGACGCAACCCAGGGTCCCGGTCAGGCCATGTGGTGGTGACATTTTCTCTCTGAGCCGGTACATCGAGGGACGATTTTTCCGGGAGAGAACAAGATGGACGCCGCAGCACTGCGCCAGATGCAGGCCCCGATCAAGGAACGCTACAAGACCGATCCCAAGACCGCGATGATCACGCTGAAGGCCAAGGGCTCGACCGACAGCGAAGGCATCGCCTGCAAGGTCGAGACCGGTCGCGCCATCGCGATGGCTGGCCTGCATCCCGCGACCGGCGGCTCCGGCCTCGAGCTGTGCTCCGGCGACATGCTGCTTGAAGCGCTGGTTGCCTGCGCCGGCGTCACGCTGAAATCGGTCGCGACCGCCATCGAGATCCCGCTCAAGACCGGCAACGTCTATGCCGAGGGCGATCTCGATTTCCGCGGCACGCTCGGCGTCGACAAGGAGACCCCGGTCGGCTTCGCCGAGATCCGCCTGCGCTTCGAGGTCGACACCGACGCGCCGCAGGACAAGCTTGATCTGCTCCTGAAACTCACCGAGCGCTATTGCGTGGTCTACCAGACCATCAAGAACGGCCCGAAGGTTTCGGTGTCGATGCAGCGGATGTGACTTCCTGACCCTCCCCTTGAGGGGGAGGGTCGATCGCGCGCAGCGCGAGCGGGGCGGGTGATCTCTCCACTCGGGCGCCGTATCCGTCGAGAGACTGTCACCCCACCCCGTCTCATATTTCGCTACGCTCCATATGAGCCGACCCTCCCCTTCAGGGCAGGGTAAGAAGCAAAAAATGCCCCCCGAGCTCCACTTCATCATCTTCCTCGTCCTGCGCATGGCGATCGCCGCGGCGTTCGTCGTGTCCGCGTCGTTCATTGCCGAGCGCACCGGTCCGGTGATCGGCGGACTGGTGGCGACCTTGCCGATCTCGGCCGGTCCTTCCTACGTCTTCCTCGCGCTCGACCATGATGCCGCCTTCATCGCGCAGGGCGCGCTGTCGAGCCTTCCGGTCAACGCGGCGACGATCGTCCTTGGGCTCACCTATGTCGTGCTGGCGCAGCGGAACAATCTGCTGGTGAGCGCCGGCAGCGCGGTCGCGGTGTGGATCGTGCTGGCCTCCATCATCCGCCTGTTCGACTGGACCCTGACCGCCGGGCTCGCTGTCAACCTGGTCGCCTTCGGCATCTGCATTCCGCTGCTCGCACGATACCGCCATGTGAAGATGCCGCTGGTGACGCGTCGCTGGTACGACATTCCATTCCGCGCCTCGCTGGTCGCGACGCTGGTTGCGATCGTGGTCTCGACCTCGGGCTGGGTCGGCCCGCGGGTGAGCGGCGTCATCGCGCTCTACCCGATCGTGTTCACCAGCATGATGGTGATCCTGCATCCGCGCATCGGCGGCCCGCCGACCGCCGCCGTGCTCGCCAACTCCGCCTGGGGCCTGCTCGGCTTCGGTCTGGCAATTGCGGTGCTGCACGTCGCCGTCACGCAGTTCGGCTCGGCGATCGGCTTGAGTTGCGCACTCGCCACCTGCATCGGCTGGAACCTGACGCTGTGGTGGATGGGACGACGGAAGAGGCCGATGCATCAGCCGCGCCGCGCTTCGTAAGGCGAGTTACGCTGCGCTTGGGACCTCAACCCTGCGTCAGGATAGTTAGTTACCCGGGCTGGCAGACCCGCTAAACTGGCAACAGAGCAAGATCGGGGCGTGCGGTGGAGGGATTGTACAAGGTCGAATACGATATCAACGACGGCTCCGGCCGCAGCGTGCTGTACGCCCATGCCGGGAAAATGCTTGGCGGCAACACGGCCTTCGCGCACTTCGGCACCTACGAGATTGTGGACGGCGAAATCGTCGCCAGGCTCCGGACGAAGCGCCACAGCCGGTCGCCGCAGCACAGGTCGCTGGTCAGTTCCGACGCCGTCACAATCAGCATTCGCGGTCGACCGCAGGGCAAGCTCTACCGCTTCGAGGGAGAAGTGGTCGAGGACGCCTCGGTGTTTCGCGCCGTGATGACGCCGCTCGGCGACGATGACGTTCCCCCGCCCGGTGCGGTCGGCGAGGGCGGCATCGTCAGCGGACTCTATTCGATCGATATCCGGATGCTGGATGGAATTACCGGTGGCCATACCGGCGTGATGTTGCTGCGCGACGGCCGCATCCTCGGCGGCGATGCCTTCTTCTATTATCTCGGCGCCTATTCTTCGGCGAACGGTCGCTGGAAAGGCGAATTCGTCAATCAGGAACACACGCTGGCAAAGAGCGAGCATCCCTTGTTCGGTGGCTATGAGGTGGGCATCGGCTTCTCCGGCCACTGCGATGACAAGGGCGCCGACATGGAAGCGATCGCGCTCGCCGGCAAGCGCAGCATCCGCCTCGCCGCCACCTTGAAGCTGATCGAGCCGTTTGCCAGGGTGGGCCGCTGACGGCCGCCGGAAGGCGTTGCGTTAATGGGGCAGCATCCTGGACGGTAGTCGCGCGGAAAAGCGCGCGCGGGGCCGCAATCCGTTCATGTCGCGACGTCGCTAAGTATCGATTTGATCGTTGCTAATTCGCGTTTCGGCCGTTTCTTCCGCCGGCCATTTTCGGTTCCATCACTCCGTATTTCTTCGGAGATGGGCTGCCCGATTCCGATAGGTGCATTAATCTAAATTTGGTGCATTCCCCGTAAAGCTACTCGTCGGTTGTCGTTTCCGCGTTTGGGCGGACATGGGCATCAAGGCGGGTCCTCTGTACGCGTGAACGGACCCACATAGTTCACAGCTAGTCATATTCCAACGCTCGGTCTGTCCGAGGGCGTCCGCTCGCCTGTCTTTGAGGCGCGTTGCGCTGCGGCACCATGCGATCCATTCTGGAGATGTTTTGATGTTTGGTCGTAATCCCAATGGAAATGCCCAGGCACAGCTCGACGCCATCGGCCGTTCGCAGGCGACGATCGAATTTGCACTGGATGGCACCATCCTCACCGCGAACGAGAATTTCCTGAAGGCCCTGGGCTATGGGCTGGAGGAGATCAAGGGAAAGCATCACTCCATGTTCGTGCCCGCCGATCAGCGAGGCGGCGCGGCGTACAAGGCGTTCTGGTCCGCGTTGAAGAGCGGCGAGTTCCAGGCCGCGGAGTTCAAGCGGATTGCAAAGGGCGGTCGCGAGATCTGGATCGAGGCGTCGTATAATCCCGTGCTTGACGGCGACGGCAAGCCGATCAAGGTCGTGAAGATCGCGACCGATATCACCGCGAAGAAGATCAATGCCATGACGGAAGCCTCCAAGGTGTCCGCCATCGGCCGCGCCCAGGCCGTCATCGAGTTCAAGCTCGACGGCACTATCGTGACTGCGAACCAGAATTTCTGCCAGGCGCTCGGCTATTCGCTGGCCGAGATCGAGGGCAAGCATCACAGCCTGTTCGTGGCCCCCGCTGAGCGCGACAGCGCGGCCTATCGCGAATTCTGGGCCAGGCTTAACCGCGGTGAATACCAGGCGGGCGAATACAAACGTATCGGCAAGGGCGGCCGCGAGGTCTGGATCCTCGCCTCTTATAACCCGCTGCTCGACGAGAACGGCAAGCCGTTCGGCGTTGCCAAATTTGCGACCGACGTCACCGCGGAGAAGCTGAAGAACGCCGACCTCGCTGGTCAGATCTCGGCGATCGACAAGGCGCAGGCCGTGATCGATTTCAACATGGACGGCACGATCATCACCGCCAATGCCAATTTTCTCGGCACGCTCGGCTATTCGCTGGCCGAGATCAAGGGCAAGCATCACAGCATGTTCGTCGAGCCATCGGAGCGCGACGGCGCTGCCTATCGCGAGTTCTGGGCCACGCTCAATCGCGGCCAGTACCAGGCGGCTGAATACAAGCGCATCGGCAAGGGCGGCAAGGAGGTCTACATCCAGGCCTCCTACAACCCGATCCTCGATCTCAACGGCAAGCCGTTCAAGGTCGTGAAATACGCCACTGACACCACGCGGCAGGTGCTGGTCCGCATGGGCAATGAGCGCGTCCGCGGCATGATGGAATCGGTCGCCGCAGGCTCGGAGGAGCTGAACGCGTCGGTGCGCGAGATCTCCGAAGCGATGACCAAGTCCCGCGAGACCGCGATGAGCGCGGTGGAGCAGGTTGCCTCTGCCGACGCGCAGGCGCAGCGGCTGACCGAAGCGGCGAAGGCGATGAGCGGCATCATCGAGATGATCAACAGCATTACCAGTCAGATCAACCTGCTCGCGCTCAACGCCACGATCGAATCGGCGCGCGCCGGCGAGGCTGGCCGCGGCTTCGCGGTGGTCGCTTCCGAGGTGAAGAGCCTCGCCAATCAGGCGAGACAGGCGACCGACAAGATCGGCCAGGAGATCGGCAGCCTCAACGGCATCTCCGGCGACGTCGTCAGCGCGCTCGGCTCGATCAAGCAGGCCATCAACAACGTCAGCGAATACGTCACCTCGACAGCCGCCGCCGTCGAGGAGCAGAGCACGGTCACGAACGAGATGTCGACCAGCATGCAGCGCGCCGCCGCGGAAGCTGCTGCGATGGCGGCAAGGGCGTAAGCCAAGCGCGCAGAAGTCGTAGGGTGGGCAAAGGCGCGCTCTTCGCGCGCCGTGCCCACCATCTTTCCGCGAATTGGTCGTTGAATGGTGGGCACGCTGCGCTTTGCCCACCCTACGGCACCGTCACGGCTTCGGCAGCTTGGCCTTCAACGCATAGAGCGCATCCAGCGCCTCGCGCGGGGACATCTCGTCCGGGTGGAGGGCCTTCACGGCGTCCATCAATAGCTCGGCCTCGGTCGGCGGTGCGGCTTCGGCGGCGGCGCGCGAGGGCACCGCGAACAGCGGGAGGTCGTCGGCAAGCGCGCGGGCGGTCTGGCCGCGGTCCTGGGCTTCGAGTTTCGCCAGCACGGATTTCGCACGCGTGATCACGGCCGGCGGCAGGCCGGCGAGCTTGGCGACCTGGATGCCGTAGGAGCGGTCGGCCGAGCCCGGCAGCACCTCGTGCAGGAACACGACATTGCCCTGCCATTCCTTCACCCGCACCGTCGCGTTGAACATGCGCGGCAGTTTTGCCGAGAGCGCCGTCAGCTCGTGATAATGCGTCGCGAACAGCGTGCGGCAGCGGTTGCTCTCGTGCAGATGCTCGATCGCGGCCCAGGCGATGGAGAGGCCGTCGAACGTCGCGGTGCCGCGGCCGATCTCGTCGAGGATCACGAGCGCGCGCTCGCCGGCCTGGTTCAGGATCGCTGCGGTCTCGACCATCTCCACCATGAAGGTGGAGCGGCCGCGCGCGAGATCGTCGGCGGCGCCGACGCGCGAGAACAGGCGGTCGATGATGCCGATCCGCGCGCGCGTCGCCGGCACGAAGCTGCCGATCTGCGCCAGCAGCGCGATCAGCGCGTTCTGGCGCAGGAAGGTCGATTTACCGGCCATGTTGGGACCGGTCAGCAGCCAGAGCTGGCCGGATTTTTGCGCCGGTGTTGGCGAGAGATCGCAGGCATTGGCAATGAATGGCTCGCCATTGCGCTTCAAGGCCTGCTCGACCACGGGATGGCGGCCCGCCTCGATCGCGAAGCCGAGGGAGTCATCCACGTCCGGCCGCACATAATTGTCGTCGACCGCGAGCTTGGCCAGCGAGGTCGCAACGTCGAGCAGCGCAAAGGCATGGGCGGCGGCGCGCAGATCGTCGCTGATATCAAGCGCCTTCGCGGACAGCCGCTCGAAGATCTCGAGCTCGAGGCCGAGCGCGCGGTCGCCGGCATTGGCGATCTTGGCCTCGATCTCGCCGAGCTCCGAGGTGGTGAAGCGCACCTGTCCGGCCAGCGTCTGGCGATGGATGAAGGTCGCATTCAGCGGCGCCGACATCAGCTTGTCGCCGTGCTGCGCGGTGACCTCGACGAAATAGCCGAGCACGTTGTTGTGCCGGATCTTGAGGCCCTTCACACCGGTATGATCGGCGTAGCGCGCCTGCATCGAGGCCACGACGAGGCGCGAAGCATCACGCAGGCTTCGCGTTTCGTCGAGCGCGGGCTCGTAGCCCTGACGCACGAAGCCGCCGTCGCGCTTGATCAGCGGCAGCGGGTCATCGAGGGCACTTGCGAATTCAGCGGCGAGCTCGCGCGACGGACGCTGCAGGGCCGCCATCACCACCGCGATTTCCTGCGGCGGCTGGTCGAGCTCGGAAAGGCGCGTCAGCACCTGGTCGGCGGCAATGATGCCGTCGCGCAGGCCGGCGAGGTCGCGCGGTCCGCCGCGGCCGACCGAAAGACGGGCCAGCGCCCGCGACATGTCGGGCGCGCCGCGCAGGATGCTGCGGATGTCTTCGCGCGCAGCGGAGTCCGCAACGAAGGCGCTGACGGCATCGAGCCGCCGCGCGATTGCGGGCGCGTCCGTCAGCGGCGCCGCGAGCCGCTGCGCCAGCAGGCGCGAGCCGGCCGAGGTCACCGTGCAGTCGATCGCGTCGAGCAGCGAGCCGCGGCGTTCGCCCGCGAGCGTTCGCGTCAATTCGAGATTGGCGCGGGTGGCCGGATCGATCGCCATGGTCGCGCCCGAGGCCTCGCGCGCGGGTGGCGACAACGGCGGATGCTTGCCGACCTGGGTGCGGTCGACATAGGTGACGGCGGCGGCTGCGGCGGTCGCTTCGAGCCGCGTGAGCTGCGCGAGCCCGTCCATGGTCGCGACGGCGAAATAATCGCACAGGCGTTTTTCCGCGGTGGCGCCGTCGAAGACGTCGCGGGTCAGCGGCGTCACCGCCGGCAGCTCGCGCAAGGTCTGTCCGAGCTCGCTGTCATTGTAGAGCGCGTCGGTGACGATCGCCTCGTTCGGATTGATGCGCGCCAGCGTCGCGGCGAGCTCGCCGCTAGAGCATTCCATCACCGTGAATTCGGCGGTCGAGATGTCGATCCAGGCGAGCCCAAAACGGTCGCCGCCACCGGAGGCGCGGGCACGCGCGATCGCCAGCAGATAATTGTTGGCGCGCGCGTCTAACAGCGTGTCCTCGGTCAGCGTACCCGGCGTGACCAGCCGCACCACGCCACGGCGCACCACGCTCTTGTTGCCGCGCGCTTTGGCGGCGGCGGGATCCTCGGTCTGCTCGCACACGGCGACCCGGTGGCCGGCGCTGATCAGGCGATGCAGATAGTCCTCGGAACGCTCGACCGGCACGCCGCACATCGGGATGTCGGCGCCCTGATGCTTGCCGCGCTTGGTCAAGACGATGCCGAGCGTCTTCGAGGCGATCTCGGCGTCCTCGAAGAACAGCTCGTAGAAGTCGCCCATCCGGTAGAACAGCAGCAGGCCCTGATGAGCCGCCTTGATTTCAAGGTACTGTTCCATCATCGGCGTGACGCGCGCGATGGCTTCCGCCGGCGGCGTGGGCGCTTCGTCAGGGGGCGGCACAGGTATCGGCTGTTGCATTGTCATGGGCGGCGCAACCTACAAAATTTCGCCTCCTGCTCCTACCGGTTTGGCCGGCGAGGGGAGGTTTTCCACGTTGTCCGCACCACGGCATGCATTGGCAGCGTGCGCCCCCCTCGGAACAAGCAAGAAACCGTCAATTGACCTGCCGCGGGCGCCCTCCTAAAACTCCGCGGACATTGAAGAATTTGGGCCGGACCGCGGCATTCAGGGAGAACAACGATGCGTGACGTCTTTATCTGCGATGCCGTGCGGACCCCGATCGGCCGTTTCGGCGGCTCGCTCGCCAAGGTGCGCGCCGACGACCTCGCGGCGGCCCCGATCAAGGCGCTGATGGCCAAGCATCCCAATCTCGATTGGGCACAGGTCGACGAAGTCTTCTTCGGCTGCGCCAACCAGGCCGGCGAGGACAACCGCAACGTCGCGCGCATGGCGCTGCTGCTTGCGGGCCTGCCGGATTCGGTTCCCGGCCAGACCCTGAACCGGCTCTGCGCCTCCGGCCTCGACGCGGTCGGTGCGGCCGGCCGCGCCATCCGTTCCGGCGAGATCGAGCTTGCGATCGCGGGCGGCGTCGAATCCATGACCCGCGCGCCCTTCGTGATGGGCAAGGCGCAGGAAGCCTTCTCGCGCTCCGCCGAGATTTTTGACACCACCATCGGCTGGCGTTTCATCAATCCGCTGTTGAAGGCGCAATATGGCGTCGACGCCATGCCGGAGACCGGCGAGAACGTCGCCGAGGAATTCCAGGTCTCGCGCGCCGACCAGGACGCCTTCGCGATCCGCTCGCAGCAGCGCGCAGGCGCGGCGATCGCGGCGGGTTATTTCGCCGAGGAAATCACGCCGATCACCATTCCCGGCGGCAAGGCCGGCCCGATTACGGTCGACAAGGACGAGCATCCGCGCCCGGAGGCGACGCTGGAAGGCCTGGCAAAACTGAAGCCGATCGTGCGCAATCCCGGTACCGTGACCGCCGGCAACGCCTCCGGCGTCAATGACGGCGCGGCCGCGATGATCCTGGCTTCTGAAGCCGCCGTGAAGAAGCATGGCCTCACCCCGCGCGCACGCATCCTCGGCCTCGCCTCGGCCGGCGTGCCGCCGCGCATCATGGGCATCGGCCCGGTGCCGGCGACCCGCAAGCTGATGGAACGCCTCGGCAAGAAGATCAGCGATTTCGACCTGATCGAGCTCAATGAGGCCTTCGCCTCGCAAGGCATTGCCTGCATGCGCCAGCTCGGCGTTGCCGACGATGCCGATTTTGTCAATCCGCATGGCGGCGCCATCGCGCTCGGCCATCCCCTCGGCATGAGCGGCGCGCGCCTCGCGCTCACCGCCGTCCACGGCATGGAAAAGCGCGGCGGCAAGCTGGCGCTGGCCACCATGTGCGTCGGCGTCGGCCAGGGTGTTGCGGTCGCGATCGAGAAGCTGAACTGAGCTTTCTCCTCTCCCTCTCCCCGCAAGCGGGGAGAGGCGAAGATTCCGGGCTCGTTCGTTTCACTCGCGCCCGGAATGACGGGTAATCCGGAGACGAGCATGATCATCGAGCGCGAGCAGGACGTCACGGCCGCGGCACTGGCGGTGATGGAGCGGACGTCCGATCCGCGGCTGCGTCAGATCATGGTCTCCCTGGTCAAGCATCTGCACGCCTTCGTCCGCGATGTCCGCCTGACCGAGAAGGAGTTCCGGGACGCGACCGCGATCGTGGCCGAGCTCGGCAAGCTCACGACCGACACGCACAACGAAGTCGTGCTGATGGCGGGCTCGCTCGGCGTCTCGCCGCTGCTGTGCCTGCTCAACAACGGCGATCAGGGCAATACCGAAACCGATCAGTCGCTGCTCGGCCCGTTCTGGCGGCTGAACTCGCCGCGGGTCGAGAATGGCGGCTCGATCGTCCGCTCGGAGACGCCCGGCGCGCCGCTGTTCGTCAGCGCCCGCGTCGTCGACAAAGACGGCCGTCCCGTCGCCGATGCGGAGGTCGATGTCTGGCACGCCTCGCCGGTCGGTCTCTACGAGAACCAGGACCCTGATCAAGCCGACATGAACCTGCGCGGCAAGTTCACGACCGACCAGGACGGACGTTTCGCCTTCCGCTCGGTGATGATGGTGGGCTATCCCATCCCGACCGACGGCGTGGTCGGGCGCCTCCTCGAGGCGCAGAGCCGGCATCCCTATCGGCCCGCGCATCTGCACGCGCTGATCTTCAAGCCCGGATTCAAGGTGCTGATCTCGCAGGTCTACGACCCCGCCGACCCGCATATCGACAGCGACGTGCAGTTCGGGGTGACGCAGGCACTGATCGGCAAGTTCCAGCGCCACGACACGCCGCATCCGACCGCACGAGACGTCCCGACCCCCTGGTATTCGCTCGACCACACCTATCGGCTGGAGGCCGGTGAGGCCGTGTTACCGCGTCCGCCGATCAAATAGCGTGGCCCTGCCGGGCGCAGAACGCCCGCCAAACCCGCTTCCCTAGATTAGTTATGTTCTATAATGATCGGGGGAAGCGTTGACCGGCTGGAGCAAAATGGCCGGGGAGGAGTTCGCCAATGACATTCATCTATCCCGTCGACAGCAACAAGGCGCATCCGCTGCCGCTGTCGCCCGAATACAAGAGCTCGATCAAGCGCGCGCCGAACAAGCCCTTGATCCCGATGCGCCACACGCTGTCGGAATTGACCGGCCCGGTCTACGGCCACGAGACCGTGCGCGAGGGCGATGCCGATCTCACCACCCAGCATACCGGCGAGCCGATCGGCGAGCGCATCATCGTGCACGGCCATGTGCGCGACGAGGACGGACGCGGCGTGCCGAACTCGCTGGTCGAGATCTGGCAGGCCAATTCCTGCGGCCGCTACGTCCATGTCCGCGACCAGCACCCGGCGCCGCTCGATCCGAACTTCACCGGCGCGGGCCGCACCGTGAGCGATGCCGCCGGCTACTACCGTTTCGTCACCATCAAGCCTGGCGCCTATCCCTGGGGCAATCACCACAACGCCTGGCGTCCCGCGCATATCCATCTGTCGGTGTTCGGCCATTCCTTCGTCACGCGGCTCGTGACGCAGATGTATTTCCCGAACGACCCGCTGTTCCCGTTCGACCCGATCTTCAATTCGGTGCCGGACGAGAAGGCGCGGGCGCGGATGGTGTCGTCTTTCGACCTCGAGAACACGCAGCCCGAATGGGCGCTGTGCTACCGCTTTGACATCGTGCTGCGCGGCAAGAACGCCACGCCAATGGAGAACACTTAAGTGCAGGACAACGGTATTACCCCATCGCAGACCGTCGGTCCGTTCTTCAAATACGGCCTGACGCCGACCGGCGAATACGCCTGGAACGACGCGTTCACCAACTCGACGCTGACGCCCGACGTCACCGGGGATCGCGTCCGCATCGAAGGCCGCGTGTTCGACGGCGACGGCGTCGTGGTGCCCGACGTCATGCTGGAGATCTGGCAGGCGGATGCGCAGGGCCGCTTCGCCGACCCCCAGGACAAGCGCGCTCTGCCCAATGCCAGCTTCCGCGGCTTTGCCCGCTGCGGCACCGACAAGGACGGCAATTATTCCTTCGACACCGTCAAGCCGGGCGCGGTGCCCGATCCCGACGGCAAGCCGCAGGCGCCGCACATCGTGCTTGCGGTGTTCGGTCGCGGCATGCTGCGGCATCTCTACACCCGCATCTATTTCAGCGACGAGGCCGGCAATGCCACCGATCCCGTGCTGGGACTGGTGCCGGCCGATCGCCGCGCGACGCTGATCGCGACGCGCGAGGCGGGGAAGGCGGTCTATCGGCTCGACCTGCGGCTTCAGGGCGACGACGAGACGGTCTTCTTCGACATGTGAGGCAGCAACGCGTGGCGGCGATATCGACAGCCGCCACGCGTTTCTCATCCAGCGCAACTGAGCTGGTTGCTGCGTTTCATCGGGCCTGAGACGTTTCTGTTCGTGCCCCGAGTCGATCTCGCTGACTCAAAAACGACCGACTGACGTCCTCTTTTCGTAATTTTCCGGTGCCCGCGGGATACAATTTCCGCGCGAAGCAATCCCGTGTTTACCGCAGTTGTTTAGGGTCCGTTCGGATTTCGACCTGCGCCATTGGATTGTTTCATGAAAATTCGTCTCTCGCTTTCTTCTGCGGTCATTGCATTCGGGATCGTTCTCGCCATCGGCTTTACTGCCGTCGTCTCGACCAGCCTTTACGCCCTGCGCGAGCTCAAGGTCGGCGGTCCGCTTTATTCCGACATCAAGCTCGGCAACGACCTCATCGCGGACATCCTGCCGCCGCCCGAATATGTGATCGAAGCCTATCTCGAGGCCACGCTCGCCATGCGCGAGCCGGACCAGCTGTCGGCCCATGGCGAACGCCTGGTCCAGCTCCGCAAGGATTACGATGAGCGCAAGGCATTCTGGACCACCTCCAGCCTCTCCACCGATCTGAAGACGGCGCTGGTGTCGAAATCTGACGCCGAGGTGCAGAAGTTCTGGAAGCTTCTGTCTGATCAGCTCCTGCCGGCCCTCAAAGCCAAGGACGTGGCCGGCGCCGAACGCGCCTATGCGCAGCTCAAGGACGCCTACACCGCGCACCGCGCCGTCATCGACAGCATCGTCGAGAGCGCAAACAAGCAGAATGCCGACATGGAGAAGCTGGCGGCCGAGCGCGACAGCTCGGTCCTCTACATTCTCCTCGGCGTCTCCGCAGCCGTCCTGGCCCTTATTGCCGCAGGCCTGCTCGGCGTCGCGCTTGGCGTGGTGCGCCCGATCGTGCGCATGACGGACACGATGCAGAAGCTCGCGACCGGCGATCTCGCCGCCGACATCCCCTTCGCGCACCGCCAGGACGAGGTCGGCTCGATGGCGGGTGCGCTCCAGGTGTTCAAGCAGGGGGCGATCGAGAATTCGCGCCTGCGCGAGGAGCAGTTGCGGAAGGAGCAGGAGGCCGCGACGGCCAAGCGCGGCGCCCTGCACCAGATGGCCGAGACCGTCGAGCGCGAGACCGGCCGCTCGGTCGATTCCGCGAGCGTGGCAAGCCAGGGCGTCGAACGGGCCGCCTCCAGCCTGTCCGAGATCGCCCGGTCGCTGTCCGCGGAGTCGCAGGCGGTGGCCTCGGCCTCCACCCAGGCGCTGGGTAGCTCGCAGACCGTCTCGGCCGCCGCCGAACAACTGAGCGCCTCGATCCGGGACATCGCAACCCAGGTGGCACGGACCAGCACTGTCACGAAATCGGCGGTCGCGGGCCGCGAGCAGGCGCGTTCGACCATCCAGGCGCTGGCGGGCGCAGTGAAGAAGATTGCGGAGGTCTCCGACCTCATTGGCGGCATCGCCGGCCAGACCAACCTCCTGGCGCTCAATGCCACGATCGAGGCCGCGCGGGCCGGCGAGGCCGGCCGCGGCTTTGCGGTGGTTGCGGCCGAAGTGAAATCCCTGTCCGACCAGACCGCCAAATCCACCGAAGAGATCGGGCGCCTGATCGCCGAGGTTCAGGCCTCGACCCAGGCCGCAGTCGATGCCGTCGAGACGATGGGAGGCCACATCGTCGAGATCGACGGCGTGGCGACGTCGGTCGCGGCGGCGATGGAAGAGCAGGACTCCGCGACGCGGGAGATCGCGCGGTCGATTTCCGAATCGGCATCCGCTGCGAAGGAGGTCTCGGCCAAGATCGCCAATGTCAGCCGCGACGCCGCCTCGGTGGACGCGCGCGCCACGGAGGTGAGGCAGGCGATCGCGGGCATGGCGGCCAACCTGGAATCGCTGCGGTCGGTCGTCGTCCGGACCGTGCGCGACTCGACCGCAGCGGCTTGAGCCGGGCGCCGGGTCTGCGGCTGGTGCGTGGGGTCGTGATCGTGCAGTATTGCGCGGGACAGGGGCATCGTGGTCATGACACCTCCACAACTGCCGGCGGTCGTTGAGCCCGCCCAACTGACGGCTGCGCTGCGCAGGGGTGGCGTGCTGGACGCTGGCGCCGTGCGCGAGGTGAAGGTGCTGCATCAGCGTGACACCGTCGTGTCACACATCGTCCGCCTCGGCCTGCGCTATGTCGGGGAATCCGCCGGTGCGCCGCAATCGCTGATCCTGAAGACCGCCAATTCCGCGTTTGCGCAGACGCTCGCCAATGCCGGCCGGCACGAGGTGGCGTACTACACGCAGCCTGCGCCGAAGATGCCGCTGGGATTGGTGCCGCGCTGCTTCGACGCGCATTTCGACGAAGAAAGCCTCGCCTGGCACCTGCTGCTCGAGGATCTCACCGACAGCCACGAGGTCGCAACGCAATGGCCGCTGCCGCCGTCACGCGAGCAGGCGATCGCGATCGTCACGACGCTGGCGCGCTGGCATGCGGCCTGGTGGGACCATCCCGATCTCGGCGAGACCGTCGGCAGCTGGGCGAGCACCGAAGACAGCACGCAGCACATGGAGGCGTTCGCGGGTCATTACGACCGCTTTGCCGATTTGCTCGGTGACCGTCTCAGCGAGGAGCGACGCCTCATCTACCGTCGCCTCATCGATCAGTCGGCCCGGCTATCCGAGCGCTATCATTCGCGCCGTCATCTCAGCATCACCCATGGTGATGCCCATAGCTGGAATTTCCTGCTGCCCCGCACCGGTGTCGCCGATACCGCGCGCATCTTCGACTTCGACCTGTGGGGCATCGACGTCCCGACCAACGATCTCGCCTACATGATGGCGATGCAATGGTACCCGGAGCGACGGCAGGCGCTCGAACGCTCGCTGCTCAATTTCTATCATA
Organism: Bradyrhizobium sp. MI1.7; assembly: GCF_055811795.1. Lineage (NCBI taxonomy): Bacteria > Pseudomonadati > Pseudomonadota > Alphaproteobacteria > Hyphomicrobiales > Nitrobacteraceae > Bradyrhizobium > Bradyrhizobium sp. MI1.7. The sequence continues at coordinate 18,585 of NZ_JBVVPO010000015.1, read as the reverse complement.
ACACGCTGATCGAAAGCGGCATCACGGGCTACACGCGAGGTGCGCTCGATCGCGACTACCGTTGGTCCGTGCTCTGGCACATCACCAAGCCGGTCTGGCAGTGGAGCATCCAGATCCCGCCGTTGATCTGGTGGAATAATCTGGAGCGGGTGATGATGGCGGTGGACGATTTGGGCTGCGAGGAGTTGTTGTAGAAGCTCGTGCCACCTGTTCGCTGTCGTTGCCCGGCTTGACCGGGCGACCCAGTATTCCAGAGACGGTTGTGGGATTCGGAGAAGCTGCGGCGTACTGAATGCCCCGGTCAAGCCGGGGCATGACACCTGTGGTTACTCCATCACCGCATGTTCCGGCCCCGCGGCCTGCTTGCGCAGCGTGGCCTTGGTCGAGCCGATCAGCAAGGCGAGCGGGATGGTGCAGAGGATGAAGATCATCACCAGCATATAGTCGTGTGCGAAGGCGATGATCTGCGCCTGCACGCTGACCATCCTGTCGGCCATGGCGCGGCCGGCGTCGGTGGAGAGATTGATCATGCCGCTGACGCTGGGCATCTGGAGCGCGTGGTTGAACGGGTTGATGTACTCGGACAGGATCGCGTAGGTCCTCCGCGTTCCCTGCGTCAGTTCGGCGATGACGACGGAGATGCCGACCGAGCTCGCGACGTTGCGCATCAGGGTCAGCATCGCGGTGCCGTCGGTGCGCAGCTCGTTCGACAGGGTCAGGAACGCCACCGTCGAGAGCGGCACGAAGACGAGGCCGAAGCCGAAGCCCTGGATGACGCTGACGGTGACGATCTCCGGCACCTGGGTCAGGTCGGTCCACCCGGTCATCTGGAACAGCGAGCCCGCGGTCAGCGTCAGGCCGGTGATGATCAGTGTGCGTGCCTCGAAATAACGCATCATGCGGCCAACCAGCATCATGGCGAAGAAGGTACCGAAGCCGCGGCTCGCCAGCAGCAGGCCGGCGGTGATGATGGGATAGCCGATCACGTTCTGCATGTAGGGCGAGGCCAGCGCCATGGTCGAGAACAGCACGAGCCCCATCACGACCATGAACATGCAGCCGGTGACGAAGTTGCGATCCTTGAACAGCGCGAAGCGGATGAACGGCGTCGACGTCGTGAAGGAGTGCGCGAGGAAGAAGTAGAAGGCGACGGCCGACACAATGAATTCTGCGATGATCTCGCCGGATTCGAGCCAGCCCAATTGCTCGCCGCGGTCAAGCGCGAGCTGAAGCGAGCCGATCGCGATCGCCAGCGCGGCAAAGCCGAACCAGTCGAACTTGAGGCTGATGTCCTTTTTGGTCTCGTCCATGAAGACGATCAGCCCGAGCACGGTGATGGCGCCGAACGGCAGATTGACGAAGAACACCCAGTGCCAGGAATAGGTCTCGGTCAGCCAGGCGCCGAGCGAGGGGCCCATGATCGGGCCCATCATCACGCCCATGCCCCAGATCGACATCGCCTTGGCGCGTTCCTGGAGCGTGTAATAGTCGAGCATGACCGATTGCGACAGCGGCACCAGGGCCGCGCCGAACACGCCTTGCAGCAGACGGAACAGCACCATCTGGTTGATGTCCTGCGCCAAGCCGCACAGCACGGATGCGAAGGTGAAGCCGGCGGCGCAGATGATGAAGATGCGCTTGCGGCCGAAGCGGTTGGCGATCCAGCCGACCGGCGCCGTCATGATCGCGGCGGCGACGATGTAGGAGGTCAAGACCCAGTTGATCTGGTCCTGCGAGGCCGACAGTGAGCCCTGCATGTAGGGCAAGGCGACGTTGGCGATGGTGGTGTCCAGCGCCTGCATGATGGTCGCGGTCATGGCGCAGATCGTCACCATGTTCCTGCGCAGGCCGGGGACCATCAGGCTGGCATTGGGGCCGGACATCGGATCAGTCCTTGTCCTGGTCTTTGTCCTGGTTCGCCGTCGCCGACAATCCGAACAGGCCGGCGAGCGAGCGCTTGTGGCCAGTGTCGATGGTGGCGTAGACGCTCATGCCGGCCTTCAGCTTCCGCACGTATTTGTCGGTCTCGTCGAAATAGATCCTGACAGGCACGCGCTGTACCACCTTGACGAAATTGCCGGTGGCGTTCTGCGGCGGCAGGATCGCGAATTGCGCGCCGGTGCCGGGCGAGAGCGAACCGATCTTGCCCTTGAAGACGTGGTTCGGGAACGCGTCGACCTCGAGGGTCACAGGCTGTCCCTCGGTGACGTGGGTGAGGTCGCTCTCCTTCGGATTGGCGTCGACCCAGGGGTGGGCGACGTCGATGATGGAGAACACCGGCGTGCCGGCGGTGACGTAGCGGCCGAGCTGAATCTGCTCGACCTGCGTCGCAACGCCGCCCATCGATGCCCGCACCACGGCGTGGTCGAGATTGCGCTCGGCATTGTCGAGCTTGGACTTGGCCTGCGCGTAGGGGGGGAATTTCTCCAGCGGAAGGTCGGTGTCGCCGAGCAGCTGCGTCTTGGCCGTCGAGATCTGCTGCTTGACGTATTGCGCGATCGAACCTGATGTGACCAGCGCGTTCGCGGAGTTGTCGAGGTCGAGTTGCGAGCCGTAGCTGTTCTTCACCAGCGCCTGCTTGCGCTCGACGTCGCGCTGCTTGAGGTCGACGCCCTGTTGCGCGAGGTTGAGCATGTCGCCGTAGATCTTGATATTGGCGCGGAGGTTGTCATAGGTCGACTGCGCCTGCATCAGCTGCGCCCTGGCCTCGTCCACCGCGAGGCGGAACGGCACGGGATCGATCTCGAACAGCTCGTCGCCTTGCTTGACGATCTGGCCTTCCCTCACGACGACCTTCTGGATCTTGCCGGAGATGTCGGGCGTCACCAGGACCTTCTGCGCGCCGACATAGGCATCGTCAGTGCCGACGTAGCGGCCGCCGTTCAGATAGAAGGTGAGGCCGCCGACGGCGACGACGAGCGGCAGCACGACCAGGAGCAGGAAGCGGCGATAGCGGCGCAGGCCCGCCACCAGGCGGCGGCGCGGATCGGTGCCGGCTTTCTTGGTGGGCTTGCCGCTGTCGCTCTTCTGCTCGGGCTGGAACTTGAGGACCTGATCAGCCATAGCGCTGCTCCTTACGCGCTTGTTCCGCGCCGGATGTCTGGATCGCGTTACGCACGTTTTCCTTGATGGATTCGAGTTGGGTGAGGAGACGGTGGGCGTCCGCCGGGCTGATGCCGTCGAGTGCGTTCGCCGTGAGTTCCGATTTCAGGCCGCTCATCTTGCCGAGCAGCGCACGGCCGGCCTTCTTGAGATAGAGGCGCTTGACGCGGCGGTCCGAGGCGTCGCTGCGGCGCTCGATCCAGTCGCTGTCGCAGAGCTTGTCGATCAGGCGCGTCAGCGTGATCGGCTGCATCTCCAGCAACTCGGCGAGTTCCGACTGCTTCATGCCCTCGCTGCGCTCGACCTTGGCCAGGACCGCCCATTGCGCGCGGGTGATGCCGAAGCGCGATGCCTCCTTGTCGGCATAGACCCGCAAGAGGCGGTAGAGTTCACCGAGCGTAAACAGGAAGTTCTGGTCGACGGACCCGCGGGTCATAACGTTATCTCCAATGAGCTTGACTATAATAAGCAAGCTTATGATTATTTCGTGGCGGATTAGCGGGACGCTGTCCCGCAGCAAGAGCATGGCTGACAGGCGCATTCCCGGTCGCGCTTTGGGTTCCACGGCCGAAATGCTAGAAGGCAGGCCACATGACCCTCGCAAAGCCGGCATTTCCGACGCCTGACCACGATCACGGCCGCTGCACCGCGGACGCGCTGGCGCACGCCGAGACGGTTTGCGAGGCTCGCGCGCAGAAATTCACGCCGATCCGCCGCCAGGTGCTGGGGGCGCTGCTCTCCAGCCACCGGCCGCTCGGCGCCTATGAGATCATCGACGAATTGGCAAAGTCGATGCCGCGGCCGGCGCCGATCACGGTCTACCGTGCGCTCGATTTCCTGATGGCCAACGGCCTCGTGCACCGCATCGAAAGCCGCAACGCCTACCTCGCCTGCGCCGCCCACGACCACGACGCGACCTCGGCGGTGGCGTTCCTGATCTGCGAGCGCTGCGGCCTGGTCGGCGAGATCCCGTCGGCGTCCTTCGCCAAGGATCTCAATGCCGCCGCGCGAAGCTCAGGCTTCGCACCAAAACTGTCCGTGGTGGAGATTACGGGCGTCTGCGCCCATTGTCAGAAAGCTGCATAAAGCAACAAAGGCGCAAGCCGGTATTCGGGAAGAAATGTCCGCACCACAAGCCATACCGTCCGCCGGTCGCCCCCTCAGTGCCGGCGCCATCGCCGTGATGCTCATGCTGTGCCTGACCTGGGGCTTCAATCAGATCGCGGTGAAGCTGGTGCTGCCGGAGGTGCCGCCGATGCTCCAGGCGATGATCCGCTCGATGGGTGCGTTGCCCGTGCTGTTCATCGTCGGCAGCTTGCGCGGCGTCAAATTCTTCGAGCGCGACGGCACGTGGAAGGCCGGCCTGGTCGCCGGGCTGATGTTCGGCGTCGAGTTCGTGCTGATTTTCCAGGGCCTGCGCCTGACCTCGGCCTCGCGCGCGGTGGTGTTCCTCTACACGGCGCCGTTCTTCGTCGCGCTCGGGTCCTACCAGGTGCTCGGCGAGCGGCTCGGGGGCACCCAATGGCTGGGGCTGGCTGTGAGCTTTGCCGGAGTTGCGCTCGCGATCGGCGTGCCGCAGCCCAATGTGGATTCGCACATCCTGCTCGGCGACCTCCTGATCGTGGCCGGCGCAGGGCTTTGGGCGGCGACCACACTGGTCGCCAAGGGCACCCGGCTGCGCTTCGCGGCGCCGGAAAAGGCACTCGGCTATCAGGTCGCGACCTCGATCCCGATCCTGGGCACCGCCGCCTGGCTGTTTGGGGAGACCATCACCCGGACCCCGTCGCCGCTGTCGCTCAGCCTGATGGCCTTCCAGGCGATCTGGGTGGTTGGAACCACGTTCACGCTTTGGTTCGCGCTGGTGAAGACCTATTCGGCCAGCAAATTGTCGGCTTTTACCTTCATCACCCCTTTGTTTGGCGTGGTGGGTAGCTATTTCATCATGCACGACACCTTGAGCCTGACATTCGGGGCCGCTGCGATCCTTGTAATTGCTGGGCTTTTTCTGGTTAACCGTCCCAGCTCAACGGCTGCGGCGCCGCGCGATGCATTGCTCAACGTCACCAAAACCTGATATTTGGACCCCATGAACAAGCTCGAAAACCCCATTGATTCCGACATCGCGGGCCCGGCGCCCCGGCACCGGACCACCCAGGTCAAGGTCGGCGACGTCGCCGTTGGCGGCGGTGCGCCGATCGTCGTGCAGTCGATGACCAATACCGACACCGCCGACATCGACGGCACCATCGCCCAGGTCGCAGCGCTTGCGCGCGCCGGCTCCGAAATGGTCCGCATCACCGTGGACCGCGAGGAGGCCGCTGCTGCCGTTCCGCATATCCGCGACGGCCTCGCCAAGCGCGGCATCACCACGCCGCTGATCGGCGACTTCCATTATATCGGTCACAAGCTGCTCGCGGCCTATCCGGCCTGCGCCGAGGCGCTCGCGAAATATCGCATCAATCCCGGCAATGTCGGCTTCAAGGACAAGCGCGACACCCAGTTCGCCGACATCATCGAGATCGCGAACAAGAACGGCAAGCCGGTCCGCATCGGCGCCAATTGGGGTTCGCTCGACCAAGAGTTGCTGACCAAGCTGATGGACGAGAACGCCGCGTCCGCCAATCCGCGCGACGTGCGCGCGGTGACGCGCGAGGCCATGGTGCAGTCGGCGCTGCTCTCGGCCGCGCGCGCCGAAGAGCTCGGCATGCCCAAGGATCGCATCATCCTGTCCGCAAAGGTGTCGGCGGTGCAGGATCTGATCGCGGTCTATCAGGATCTCGCGGCGCGTTCCGATTACGCCATCCATCTCGGTCTCACCGAGGCCGGCATGGGCACTAAGGGCATCGTGGCCTCGTCGGCCGCGCTCGGCATCCTGCTTCAGCAGGGCATCGGCGACACCATCCGCATCTCGCTGACGCCGGAGCCCGGCGGCGACCGCACCCGCGAAGTGCAGGTCGGCCAGGAATTGCTGCAGACCATGGGCTTCCGCACCTTCGTGCCGCTGGTTGCGGCGTGCCCCGGCTGCGGCCGCACCACATCGACCACGTTCCAGGAGCTGGCGAGCTCGATCCAGGCGTTCATCCGCGACGAGATGCCGGGCTGGAAGACGAAATATCCGGGCGTCGAAGAGCTCAACGTCGCGGTGATGGGCTGCATCGTCAACGGCCCCGGCGAATCCAAGCACGCCAATATCGGCATCTCGCTGCCGGGCACCGGCGAAGCCCCGGCCGCGCCCGTCTTCGTCGACGGCAAGAAATTCCGCACGCTGCGCGGCCCGACCATCTCCGCCGACTTCAAGGCGCTGGTGATCGACTATATCGACCAGCGCTACGGCCAGGGCGCCAAGGTGCCGGTGACCGCAGCGGAGTAAGCGCCCACTCAACATTGAAATTGTAAGGCGGGTTAGCGCAAGCGTAACCCGCCTTATTTTTTGCGCGACCGTGAAATCCGGGGCGCTGCCCACCGCGGAACGACCGTTCCCGGATTGCGCTTCGCTGCGTCCGGGCTACGATGTCCCCAATCAACAATGATTGGGAGTAACACCCATGAGCTCGCTATCCGGCAAGCAGGGTCCGCGCTATCGCCACACGGCCGAAGACGGCGCGGCTTACGAGACCATCGCGGTCGAAAAGCTCACCCCCATCATCGGCGCGGAAATATCCGGCGTCGACCTCGGCAGCCTCGTCGATGGCGATGCCCGCTCCAACCGGCAGATGGACGAGATCCACCGCGCGCTCGCCGAAAACCTCGTCATCTTCTTCCGCGATCAAAACATCACGCCAAAACAGCATCTCGCGTTCGGCCGCAAGTTCGGCGATCTGCATTTCCATCCCGCAGCACCTCACGAGGACGAAGATCCGGCGCTGATGAAGATCTACGCCGACAAGAACTCGCCGCGGGCGAACGGCGAGGGCTGGCATTCGGACGTGTCCTGCGATCTCGAGCCGCCGATGGGCTCGATCCTCTACATCAAGCAGTGCCCGCCGCGCGGCGGCGACACGCTGTTCGCCAACATGTACGCGGCCTATGAGGCGCTGTCGGATCGGATGAAGGCGTATCTCGACGGGCTGACCGCGCTGCATGACGGCGAGCCGATCTATCGCGGGCTTTACGCCAATTACGGCGTCGCCGATCGTCCGTCCTATCCGAGCGCCGAGCATCCGGTGGTGCGCACGCACCCGGTGACGGGGAGGAAGGCGCTCTACGTCAACCGCGGCTTCACCCGCCACATCAACGGCATCCCGCGCGACGAGAGCGATGCGATGCTCGCCTATCTCTACCAGCACGCCGAGAACCCGCTGTTTCAGTGCCGCTTCCGCTGGACCGAGAACGCCATCGCGTTCTGGGACAACCGCTGCACCCAGCACCGCGCGATGTGGGACTACTGGCCGCACACGCGCTCGGGCACGCGGGTCACGGTGAAGGGGGAGCGGCCGATTTAAACGGCCACCGTCGCCAATCGCTCAGTGACCTGAATCACGGACTTGGGATCGCCCCCGTCGAATGATGTGGGCTCGCGGTGCTGCTTGCAGGGGCTACAACCAGCGATATACTCGCAAAGGGCGCTTTGGGGGGAATTATGCGCTGGGTGGCGGCTACCATTCTTGCGCTCGTTTTTTACGGGTTCGCGGGTCAGGCGCTGGCCGAGAAGCGCGTCGCCCTGGTGATTGGCAATTCGTCGTACCGGAATGTCCCGAGCCTTCCGAATCCCCGGAATGACGCCGCCGAGATTGCCTCCCTGTTCAGATCTGCAGGATTCTCCGCGGTCGATGCTCGCCGTGATCTTGGTATTTCAGACATGCGGCGCGCGATCAGCGATTTCGCCGAGATGGCAAGCGATGCCGACGTGGCCGTCGTCTATTTCGCCGGCCATGGCATCGAGGTCGATGGTGCAAACTACGTCATCCCCGTCGACGCGAAGTTGTCCCGCGATTTCGACATTGAGGATGAAGCCATTTCCCTCGATCGCATTCTGAAATCAATCGAGCCCACCAGGCGGCTTCGCCTCGTCATCCTGGATGCGTGCCGGGACAACCCGTTCTTGAAGACCATGAAGCGAACCATAGCGTCCCGATCGATCGGTCGCGGGTTGGCCAAGGTCGAGCCGGCGATATCCGATACGCTGATTGCCTTCGCGGCCAAGGCCGGATCGGTTGCGCTGGACGGCGATGCCAAAAACAGTCCTTTCACGGCCGCGCTGCTGCACAACATCGCCGCTCCCGGCTTGGACTTGAGGATTGCGTTCGGCCGAGTTCGCGACGAAGTGCTGAAGGTCACCAATCGTCACCAGGAGCCGTTCGTCTACGGATCATTGGGCGGCTCTGTCATCTCGATCGTCGATGCACCGAAACTGCCGCCACCGCCAACGACGGATGACATCGTCTGGAACGCCGTGAAGGATTCGGCTTATCCGGGCGTGTTCGAGGATTTCATCGCGAAGTTTCCGACGACGCCACATCTGAAGGCGGCCGAATCACGGCGTGATGAGCTCAAGCAGGCGCAAGCTGCGGCTGCCGCGCGCATACCCCCGCCGCCGACCGCCGACGAAATCGTCTGGACGGCGATCAGGGATTCGAACTATCCCGCAATCTTCGATGATTTCCTCAGCAAGTTTCCGGCCAGCAAGCATCGCGCCGAGGCGCAATCGCGCGCCGACGAGCTGCAAAAGCAGATCGCCGCCGCTGCCGCCCGCGTTCCACCGCCTCCGACCGCCGACGAGGTCGTCTGGGATGCCATCAAAGGCTCGACGTATCCGGCAATCTTCGATGATTTCGCCAGCAAGTTTCCGGCAAGCCCGCATCTGGCGGACGCCCAGAGGCGCAGGGATGAGCTGAAAAAGCAGATTGCCGCCGCGCAAGCTCCGCCACCTCCCGCCGCCGAGGACATCGTCTGGGCCGCGATCAAGGGATCGCGCGATCCCGCGATCTTCGATGAGTTCGTGAGTAAATACGCGGCGAGCCCGCACATCGCGGCCGCACGACAGCGAGGGGATGACCTGCGGAAGGAGATCGCTGCTGCTCAAGCGCCGCCACCTCCGCCTGCAGATGAGATCGTCTGGAGCGCGATCAAGGAGTCGCACGACCCCGCGATCTTCGAGGAGTATTCCGTCAAATATTCGAACAGTTCGCACCTCTCCGCCGCACTGTCGCGTCGTGACGAGCTGAAGAAGGAACGCGCGGCGACAACGGCACCTCCTCCGCCCCCGCCCGCAACCGACGAGATCGTCTGGAACGCGATAAAGGATGGGCGCTCGCCGGCGATGTTCGAAGAGTTTCTGAGCAAATTTCCCGAAAGCGCGCGCTCCGCAGAGGCGCGCGAACGGTTCAAGGCGTTACAGGCGGTGCAGATGGCCTCCACCAACGCCACGCTTCCGGCTCCAGACACGACCCCGCAGCGCGAAGGACTGACTGCGATCGGCATCAAGGTGTTGTCCGATTCGGAAGAGGCGGCTCTGAAGCAGAAGGCCAGCTTCAAGGAATGTGAAAAGTGTCCGGAGATGGTTGTGGTCCCGCCGGGCGCGTTCATGATGGGGACGTCGGAGAGTGCATCGAAACGCACCGCGGAATCGTCTCGCCACAAGGTGACGTTCGCCCATTCATTCGCGGTTGGCCGTTACGCTGTCACGTTTGCGGAATGGGACGCCTGCGTCGCCGATGGGGGATGCAATGGGTACAAGCCCTGGGACAACGGTTGGGGCCGCGGGAGACGACCGGCGATCAACATTTCCTGGTCGGATGCCAAGAGCTATGCAGCCTGGTTGTCGGCCCGCACCGGCAAGACGTACCGCCTCCTGAGCGAAGCCGAGCGGGAATATGTGACGCGCGCGGGAACGACGTCATCGTTCTGGTGGGGAGTCTCCGTGTCTCGGGGCCAGGCCAACTACGATGACAGGGCCAGCCAGGACAAGAATGCAAAGGGTGCCTCCGGGCAAAAGACGGCTCCTGTCGATTCCTTCCAGCCGAATCCGTGGGGCCTCTATCAGGTGCACGGCAATATCTGGGAATGGGTCGAGGATTGCGTCAACGACACTTATGAGGGCGCGCCTGTGGACGGGAGTCCTTGGCTGAAAGGCCGATGCGAGCAGCGTGTCCTCAGGGGAGGCTCCTGGGTCAGCAAGGCGGATGCAGTCGAAGCGGGGAGCCGTTACGGCGTGCAGTCCGAAGGACGCGTGAGCAACGTTGGATTTCGAGTCGCGAGAACCTTGAGATAGCCGGGCACGAGTGCATCGGCCTCGCCAGCCGGAACAATCCCATACAATAACTCTAAGATTTTTTCATTGGAGACTTATGAAATGACAACCTACCCGGTACGCCTACCGTCGGCCCTCTTGATCAAAATCACCGCGGGGCTCGTCCTGTTCTTCGGAATCCTCTGTGGCGCACATGCGGGCGGGGGGAACACGTCGCTCGTCGTGAAATCGGGCGAGGCAAAGGAAATCTGCAAATGCGGCGGACACTGGCGCGTCGACAGCAGTGGCAAGGTCTGGCCCGTCAGCATTGAAGTCGTGACTCCGCCGAAGAGCGGTGCCGTGACGACGCGAGCGAGCACCGGGCAACGCAAATTGAGAAGCGGAGAGGCCAAGACCGTGCGGCTGACCAGCGTGGTGTACCAATCCAAGAAGGGTTATGTCGGTGAAGACTCCTTCACGTATCGGCGCGTGACGGCGGACCCTACCGACCCGGATAATGGCAAGGTATACACAGTCGCCGTCACCGTCAGGTAATTGCGATGGGGGCGGATAGGAGCCCTAAGATCTGCCCCCTTCGGCCTGCGATAAAGGCGGCGATTACGCTGCGCCAACCCACTTCACGAAGCCGTGCTTGCGTTGACGTCTTCCCGCGTCCGCGCCAATCTTCCCGAAAATCAAATCGGGAGGATCCGCCATGCTCCGCGCCGAGGACAACAAGTTCCTGACCGAGTCCGGCTTGGGGACGGGAATGGGCGAGTTGTTGCGATCGTCGTGCAGCGCTTCGGCGACGTCGCCGACTTCGTCGGGAGGCCGCGGATCGCGGCAGCGGAGTAGGACTTGTCGTTAGGACGAGGCATCGTCACAATTCTCCTCGTGTCGCTGGTCGCAATGTTGCTTCCGTCGATCGACGCGGGCCGTGCTGCCCCGGCCCGAAAGGTTGCGAAAGCCAGACCTAAGCCGTCGCCCGCACCGGAGAAATGCGAGCCGCGAAAATTTCGGATCGTCGTCGACGTCGGGCACACCCCGGACTCCTACGGCGCGTTGAGCGCGCGCAATGATCCGGAGTTCGGCTTCAACTTCCGGCTCGCAAGGCTGGTCACGGCAAAACTCAAATCCGAAGGCTTTACCGCAACCCGGCTGCTCGTCACGGACGGCAAGGCGCGGCCGAGCCTGTTCAAGCGCGTCAGTGCCGCGAATGACGGCCGGGCCGATCTCGTGCTGTCGATCCATCACGACTCAGTGCCGGACAAGCTGCTCGAGACCTGGGAATTCGACGGCGCAAAGAGCTATTTTAGCGACCGTTTTTCGGGTCACTCGCTGTTCGTGTCCGAGCGCAATCCACACTTCACCAGCAGCCTGAAGCTGGCCCGGATGATCGGCAGGCAGTTGAAGGAGCAGGGGCTGCACTATGCCAGCCAATACACCCTGCCGGTGATGGGCCGCTACCGACGCCAGCTGCTCGACAAGGATGTCGGCGTCTACCGCTATGACGGGCTCGTCGTGCTGTCGCGAGCGAGAAGCGCGGCCGTGCTGCTCGAGGCCGGCTCGATCATCAACCGCGACGAGGAGATGGAGATGAACTCGTCGGAGCGGCAGGAGATGATTGCGGGCGCCGTTGCGGCGGGGGTCGGGGAATTTTGCGAGAGGCGATAGTTGGTGCTGCCGTCATTGCGAGCGAAGCGAAGCAATCCAGAGTCTTTCCACGGCAGCAGTCCGGATTGCTTCGCTTCGCTCGCAATGACGAAAAGGCTACAACGGCACCCCCCGATACTCCCTGTTCGCAAGGCTTGCCTCTTCCAGGTCCAGGTCGCGCTCGATCCGGCGCCGCGTCTCGTCGGTGATCTGGCCGTCGCGCAGGAGGTCGTGGATGAACTTTCGCTCGGCGACGATCAGGTCGCGGGTCAGGGCGGTGCCGGCGGCGGAGACGTCGTGATGGTTGGGGTCGAGTGAATCCGGAAGCTGGTTGACACGAATCTCGTGACGCGCGCGCAGGAGCCGCATCACCTCGTCCGACACATCCTTTTCCTCGGTCATTGCGTCGAGCGACTTCAGCGCCGCCTCGAGCGCCTGGCGGCGTGCCGAGATCTCGGCCTCGTGCTCGGCGACATGCTCGTTGCGGCCGGCCTCGGCGACACCGAGCCAGCGCACCACCGGCGGCAGCGTCAGGCCGACGCCGATCAGCGTCACGAAGATGACTCCGAAGGCGACGAACAGGATCAGGTCGCGATACGGGAAGGCCTCGCCGCCCGGCAACGTGAACGGCAGCGCCAGCGCGGCCGCCAGCGACACCGCGCCGCGCACGCCGGTGAAGGCGAGCACGAACGGCCATTGCCATGGCGGCGATGGGTCGCGCTTGCGCAGGCTCTTGCTCAATATCCGCGGCAGATAGATCGCAGGATACAGCCAGACGAAGCGTGCGATGACGATGACCGTCAAAACCACCGCGGTCGCGATCATGATATCGTCGAGCGGAAACGCCTTCGACTTCTCGTAGAGTGCCCGCATCTGGAATCCGGTGAGCAGGAACAGCAGGCCCTCGATCAGATAGATGATGAGATCCCAGAAGAAGATGCCTTGCAGGCGGGTCGACGCCGAGATCAGCAGCGGCCCGTTCCAGCTCACATAGAGGCCGCAGGCCACGGTCGCGATCACGCCGGAGCCGCCGAGATGCTCGGGCAGCCAGTAGGACACGTAGGGCGTGATCAGCGACAGCGTCAGCTCGACCTGCGGATCCCTGGACCATTTGCGGAAGCGAAGGGAGAGCCAGCCAATGCCGATGCCAAAGGCGATCTCGCTGGCGACGATGAGGACAAACTCGCCGGCCGCCAGCGGCAGTGAGAAATGGCCGACCATGATGGCCGCAAGCGCGAAGCGGTAGAGGATCAGGGCGGTCGCGTCGTTCGCGAGTCCCTCGCCCTCGAGGATGACCAGGAGCCGGCGCGGTATGTTCAGACGGCGCGCGATCGCGAGCGGCGCCACCACGTCGGGCGGCGCGACGATGGCGCCCAGCAGGAATCCGATGGTCCAGGGCAGGCCGATCACATAATGCGTGGCAGTAGCTACCAGCGCCGCGGTGAAGATCACCGCGCCGACCGCGAGCAGCACGATCGGCCGCAGATTGTTCCTGAACTCGCGCCAGCTCATGGCGACGCTCGCCGAGTAGATCAGCGGCGGCAGCACCATCAGCAGCACCAGTTCCGGTGGCAGTTCCACCGGCGGCATGCCCGGCACGAAGGCGAGGCCGACGCCTGAGAGCATCAGGAGAATGGCGGGCGCGATGTTGAAGCGGCGGGCGACCAGCGCGGTGCCGGCCAGCACCGTGAGCAGGATGAGAAAGGTCTGAAATTTCGCTGCGATCATGGCCTGTCTTGGCCCGGAAGCGGCCAAAAGGTCAATGCGTCGCGGCTCACGCCAGCCGTTCGGCCACCATGCGTCCGACGCGCGCGAACACGGCTTCGATCTGCGCGGCGTTGGGCCTGCCGCCCTGGGTGTAGGCCGCGATCAGGATTGGTACATCTGGCTTACTGTCGAGCTTGGGCCAGACGACCGCGATATCGCCCGACGCATCCTTGCCGTTGTTGCCGGTCTTGTCGCCGATCTTCCAGCCTGCCGGCAGGCCGCCGCGCAGCCGGTTGGCGCCGGTCTTGCAGCCCACAATCCATTCGGTGAGCTGGGTCCGCGAGGCCGGCGACAATGCTTCGCCGACCACCAGCCGCTTCAGATTGCCGGCCATCGCCGCCGGCGTCGTGGTGTCCCGGGGATCGCCGGGCGGTGAGCGGTTGAGCTCGGGCTCGTTGTGGTCGAGCCGCGAGGTGGTGTCGCCGAGCGATCGCCAGAAGGCCGTGAGCGCGGCGGGGCCGCCGATCCGCGCCAAGAGCAGGTTGGCGCAGGTGTTGTCGCTGAGCTCGACAATCGCCTTGCACATGTCGGTGACCGACATCGCGCCGGCGGCGAGATTTTGTTTGGCGACAGGTGCGTAGTCGAGCAGGTCGGCCTTGCCGTAGGGGATCATGGCCGCAAGCTGCTCCTCGCCGCGATCGGCCCGCGCCAGCACGCAGGCCGCGAGCGAAGCCTTGAACGTCGAGCACATGACGAAGCGCTCGTCGGCGCGCCATGCGAGCTTCGCACCAGTCGCGAGGTTCTCGGCATAGACCCCGATCCGCCCGCCGGTTTCGCGCTCGTAGGATTCGAGCTCGGGTGGCGCGTCTGTGGCGAGCGCGGGAGAGGCGGCGATCCAGGCGAGCGAGGCGAGCAGGGAGCGGCGGTCGAGAGGCATAAGGGACTTTCAGACATCGTCATTGCGAGCGCAGCGAAGCAATCCAGAATCTTTCCGCGGAGACAGACTGGATTGCTTCGCTGCGCTCGCAATGACGGAGAATGCGGGGCGAGTGTGCCGGATTTCGGGCAGTGCGAGGGTGCCCTCACTCCCTCAGGTCATACCGGTACGATTTCGACACGATCTGCCAGCCGTCGGCGAGCTTCATCGCCACCAGGTAGTCCGTGAAAAAGCGCGGCGGCAGCTGGCACCTGACCTTGATGAAGGCGGTCTTGTCATCCGAGCGGTCCATGGTGACGATGAAATCCTCGCGCGGCTTGCCTTCGGCCTTGCCGGAAGGGCGCTTGCGGACGCGGTCGAGCCAGTCGGGGACGGTCAGCACCTGAAGCTCGCCCTTCTCGACCCAGCGCAAATCGGCGGAGGGATGGAAGATGGCGCCGAGTTTTTCGGCATCGCCTTCGTAAAGTCCGTCGAAATAGGATTGCACGACGGCTTCGACGCTCGAACGGTTCTGGCTCATGGGTCACCCCTTTGAATGATGGCTCGGGGCGAACTTAGTCGTACGCATCAAAATGCGCTATGGGTGTCTGCGTCAATTGCGCGAGGACGCTGGAATGACCGGATCAGAAAATTCGAACGCTCGTATCCTCACCGGCGAATGCTATTGCCGTGCGGTGCGCTACGAGGTCGCGGACGCGTTCTCTTACGCGCTGAACTGCCACTGTTCGAACTGCCGCCGCACCACCGGCTCCGCCTTCAAGCCGTTCGCCGGGATCGTGCAGGACAAGCTCCGCATCGTCCGTGGCGAGGACCAGCGCCTGATCTATGGCGACGACACAACCCACGACGCGCACTGCGCCCGCTGCGGCTCGTTGCTTTATTCCCGGGTGCGCGAGGGAAAATGGGTCCATGTCGCCATGGGAACCCTGGTTGACGCCCCCTCGATTCGGCCGAGCGCCCACATCTTCGTGGGCTCGAAAGCGCCCTGGCATGAGATCACGGACGAGCTGCCGCAATACCGGGGACACATCGGGGGTGACTGAGCGCATACTTGGCCTGCGCCAGCGAACCGCTATCGCTCCGGCGAGACTAAAGAGTTCCTTGGCAGTTTGCCGGCATCGTCTTCGTGATCTCCATCACAAATGCGATGGCGGATTCTGCTAAGGCAATCCCCAAAGGGCGACCGAATTGCTCCCGATCTCTGGAAGTTCTGTCATGCGTAGCCTGCTCGGACTTTGTCCGCTTTTTCTGGCTCTCTTGTTCGGCGCTGCGCCCGCTCTCGCCGGAAAGCGCGTGGCGCTGGTCCTTGCCAACTCGTCGTATCAGTACGCGCCGTCGCTCGCGAACCCCGTCAATGACGGTGCAGTGATGGCCAAGACGCTGAAGGACGCCAGCTTCGAAATTGTGGAGTCCCGGCATGATCTGTCCGCGTTGGAGACGCGGCGCGTGCTGCGCGATTTTGCCGATGCGACGCGCGATGCCGACATCGCCGTGATCTACTATGCCGGCCACGGCATCGAGGTCGAAGGCTCGAACTATCTGATCCCTGTTGACGCCAAGCTCGAACGCGACACCGATGTCTACGACCAGGGGCTGTCGCTCGACCGCGTCCTGGTCACGGTCGAGCCCGCCAAGCAGCTTCGCCTGGTGATCCTCGACGCCTGCCGCGATAATCCGTTCGGCAAGACCATGAAGCGCACGGTTGTCTCGCGCGGCATCGGCCGCGGCTTGGCCCAGGTCGAGCCGAACAGCCCCAACACGCTGATCGCGTATTCGGCCAAGGCCGGCTTCACGGCGCAGGACGGCGACGGCGCCAACAGCCCCTTTACTATGGCACTGTCGAAGCATCTGACGACGCCGGGCCTCGACGTCCGCCGCGCCTTCGGCTTCGTGCGCGACGACGTGCTCAAATCGACCGGCAACAAGCAGGAGCCGTTCGTGTACGGCTCGCTCGGCGGCGAGGACGTGCCGCTGGTGCCGGTTAAGGTGGTCGCGGCCGCTCCGGTGGCGCCGGTGGCGAACCCGCAGGCGGCCGATATCCGCCGCGACTACGAGCTCGCGCTCCAGGTTGGCAACAGGCCGGCCTGGGAGGCATTCCTGGCCCAGCATCCTGACGGCTTCTATGCGAATCTCGCCAAGCTTCAGGTCGACAAAATCGGTGCCGAGCAGGCCCATGCGGCGGCCACCGAGAAGGCGAAGCAGGCCGAGGCCGAACGCGATCGTCTTGCCGCCCTCGGCGCGCAGAAGGATGCGCAGGCCAAGGCCGCGGCTGATGCGAAGGCCGCCGAGCAGGCGCAGCTCGCCGCGCAGAAGGCCAAGGAGCAGGTGCAGCAGCAGGCAGCCGCGGCCGAGCAGCAGCGCGTCAACCTCGCCGCCGCGGCGCCAGGTGCTGCACCCGCCAGCACGGCGAGCCCCGCCGGCACCAGCGTCGCTTCACTGACGTCGACGACCACGCCGGTCGACCTCAGCCGCTTGGTGCAGACCGAGCTCGGCCGCGTCGGCTGTTTCTCCGGGCAGGCCGATGGCAACTGGAATACAACTTCGCGGCGCTCGCTGTCGCAGTTCAACCGTTACGCCGGCACCAGGCTCGACGTGAAAGTGGCGAGCACCGATGCGCTCGATACCGTCAAGTCAAAGCCGTCGCGCGTCTGCCCGCTGGTCTGCGAGCACGGCTTCAAGGCCGACGGCGACACGTGCACGAAGATCGTTTGCCGTGAGGGCTATGCGATCAACGACGACAATGCGTGCGAGAAGCAGCACATCGCCAAGCCTGCGACGGCCAAGCGCGCAACCGCCAAGCGCGACGACGGCGATGAGCGTCCCGCACGGCAGCGCCGTCAGGCCGGTGGCGCGGCGGGCGGCGATGGTGCCGCAGCGGGCATTGCGGCTGCCGCGAGCGCCGGCCGCGCCTCGGGTGGCGGGCAGATTTTCTGCAATGGCGGCAGCTGCCGTCCGGTCAACCGCGGCTGTCATCTCGAATATCGCGGCGGCGGCGGCCCCGGCAACGACGCCAATGCCGAGGTGTGCAACTAGGACCGCGCCATCGACGCCGTCGTCTCGGCACTTGCCGGGATGACGTCAGTTCGAGATCGCGCTTGCCGCGATGTTCACTGTCAGCGCCAGCAGCGCCGTGTTGTAGATGAACGACACGATGCCATGCGCGGTCGCGGTGCGGCGGATGGTCTTGTCGGTGATGCCGACGTCGGAGACCTGCGCGGTCATGCCGATCACGAACGAGAAATAGACGAAGTCCCAATAATCGGCGTGATCTTCCTTATCGCCGCTCGGAAATTGCAATCCGCCCGGCGGGTGCCGGTAATAATCATGGGCGTAATGCAGCGCGAAGGTCGTGTGCACGGCGGCCCATGACAGCGCGATGGTGGCGATCGCGATGGTCAACTCCCACGCCCCGCGATGCGGCGTGCCGAGCTCAGACATGATCGCTGCGATGCTGGCGAAGGCGCCGATCGCCGTCACCAGCAGGATCACGAAGCGGCCGTCGTCCTGCATTGCGGCACTGCGGCGGATGTGCTGCTGGTCGTTGCACAGCATCATCGCGTAGACCAGCACGAGATAAACCGCGATCAACGCATCCCAGCCGAACAGCAGCCGCGTCACCAGCCGGTGCGATCCCGGCAGCAGCAAGCAGACCAGGATGCCGGCAGCGAGTGCGATAAAGGTGCGCGGCCGCGCGTAAATCAGCCGCATCGGCCGCGACATCTTGCGGAAGCGGACGAGGACGGGATCGTCTTTGTCGGTGGCCATGATGGCTCCAGCCCTCTCGCTCAACTCTCGTTGTCGCCGCAGCGGCGGCCTGCTCCCTCGCCCCGCTTGTGGGGAAAGGGTCGGGGTGAGGGGGCGCCTCCGCAAGGACGGTGAGAGCTGGATTCGCGGAGGCTCCCCCTCACCCGATATTCAAGCTGCGCCTGAATATCGACCTCTCCCCGCAAGCGGGGCGAGGTGAAGATCGTGCACTACATCAGTTCTTCCGCTCGGCGACGAAGCGCGCGGCGGCTTG
>NZ_JBVVPO010000014.1:0-163174 GCF_055811795.1 Bradyrhizobium sp. MI1.7 | reverse complement strand
CCCCCCCCCCCCCCCCCCCCCCCCCCCCCCCCCCCCCCCCCCCCCCCCCCCCCCCCCCCCCCCCCCCCCCCCCACCCACCCCCCCCCCCCCCCCCCCCCCCCCCCCCCCCCCCCCCCGCCACTGCCCGGCCGGATATCACACCGTGAGAACGGTCGATCCCGTGGTCTTGCGCGCAGCGAGATCGGCATGCGCTTTGGCGGCATCCTTCAGCGGGTAGGTCTGGTGCACCTCGATCTTGACTGCGCCGGACTTCACGACGTCGAACAGCTCGTTCGCCATGGCGACCAGGGCCTCGCGCTTGGCAGCGTAGGTGAACAGCGTCGGACGGGTGACGTAGAGCGAGCCCTTCTGCGCGAGCAGGCCGAGGTTGAGCGGCTCGACAGCGCCGGAGGACGCACCGAACAGCGCGGCAACACCGAGCGGCGCAAGACAATCCAGCGACTTCAGGAACGTATCCTTGCCGACGGAATCATAGACCACCGGCACCTTCTTGCCGCCCGTGATCTCGTCCACGCGCTTCACGAAATCCTCGCGCGTATAGATGATCACATGATCGCAGCCATGTGCCTTGGCGAGCTTTGCCTTCTCGTCGCTGCTGACGGTGCCGATCACTGTCGCGCCGAGATGTTTTGCCCACTGGCTCAAGATGAGACCAACGCCGCCGGCTGCGGCGTGGAGCAGGATGGTGTCGCCGGCCTTCACGCGATAGGTCTGCCGGATCAGGTATTGGGTGGTGAGCCCCTTCAGCATCATGGCCGCCGCGGTCTTGTCATCGACACCGTCGGGCAGCTTCAACAGCCGGTCGGCCGGGATCAGCCGCGCCTCGGCATAGGCTCCGAGCGGTGAGGCGCCGTAGGCAACGCGATCACCGGGCTTCAAATCGGTGACACCGGCCCCGACTTCCTCGACGACGCCGGCACCCTCGCTGCCGAGACCGCTCGGCAATTGTACCGGATACACCCCGGAGCGATTGTAGATGTCGACGAAGTTGAGGCCGACCGCCGTGTGGCGGATGCGCGCCTCGCCCGGCCCGGGCTTGCCGACACTGACTTCCTCCCAGACCAGGACTTCAGGACCGCCGGTCTTGTGAAAGCGAATGGCATGCGTCATGGGCGTTGCTCCCTTATTGTTGCAGTGAAGGTCCGTGGAAAACGGATCGGCCTGTGAAATAGGAATTCGGTCGGCCCGTTACAGTACAGAGACGTAACAAGAATGTCACAGCGAACGACAAACGCCTGCCGTTCCGCCTCTGTTCGAAAGAGTTGATGACGGCACCGGCGCGTTCCGGCAGTAGCCTTTTCGCGGGGTTTGGTGGTCGCCTGCGAAGGAGAGCCGAGATGCCAGCTTATGTACAGCATCATCAGGATATCGAAATCGCGCCTGTAATTTGTCCCGCCTGCATGGGGTTCCTGCCGATGTACGTCCGCGAGGTCGAACCGCATTGGGGCCTTGCCAGGATCGACTTCGTCTATGAATGCGCGGACTGCGGCGCGGAAGTCCGGCAGACCATCCGCAAGCCGGAGCTGCGGCACTGACCGCACGATCAGCCATCGCTTAAGTATTTGCGCTGAACGGAAAAAGCGACGTTCAGCGCGGGTCAGGCCGTCCCAAACGAGGCTTGTTCTTTGCCGGGAACGCAGGCAGAACAAGCCTCAAGCAAGACCTTTGGGAGCGCCCTTTCGTGGCTGAACAGAAGGCCTCGACCTCGATCGAGGCAGTGGAGAGCGGCCTCGCCGCGCAGGGCTATATCGCGAGCCGGCAGATCGCGACCGCCGTCTATTTGTCGCAGCAGATCGAGAAACCGATCCTGGTCGAAGGCCCCGCGGGCGTCGGCAAGACCGAGCTTGCCAAGGCCATTGCCGCCTGGCGCGGCATGAAGATGATCCGCCTGCAGTGTTACGAGGGCCTCGACGAGGCCAAGGCGCTCTACGAGTGGAAATACGCAAAACAGCTTCTCTACACCCAGATCCTCAAGGACAAGCTCGGCGAAGTCCTCGGCGGTGCGCAGACGCTGCATGACGCACTCAATCAGCTCCACGATTTCGGCGACGTGTTCTTCTCCAAGGAGTTCGTCGAGCCGCGCCCTCTGCTGCAGGCGCTGGAGCAGCCGGGCGGCTGCGTGCTCCTGATCGACGAGATCGACAAGTCCGACGCTGAATTCGAATCGCTGCTGCTGGAAATCCTCTCCGATTTCCAGGTCACGATCCCGGAGCTCGGCACGGTCGCGGCGATCACGCCGCCGACGGTGATCCTCACCTCGAACAGCGAGCGTGACCTCGGCGACGCCCTGAAGCGGCGCTGCCTGCATCTGCATATCGGCTTCCCCGAGCAGCGGCTCGAAGAACGCATCGTCGAGAGCCGCGTCTCCGGCATCTCGCAGGCGCTGCGCCGGCAGATGGTCGGCTTCATCCACGAGATCCGCTCGCTCGACCTGAAGAAACTGCCCTCGGTCAGTGAGACCATCGACTGGGCGCGCGTCCTGGTTCTACTTCAGGCCACGGAGCTAGACACCGATATCGTCAAGGACACGCTCAATGTGCTCCTGAAGTACGAGGCCGACATCGAGGCAGCAACGCCGCAAGTTACGACCTTCATTGCCAAGGCGGCACGGTCCAACGTCTTCGGTTGACGCCGATGCGCGAGAATCTCCATCGTTTCTTTCGAGCGGCGCGCGGTGCCGGCGTGCATGTCTCGCCCGCCGAAAGCATCGATGCGATGCGCGCGGTCAAGCAGGTCGGCTTTTCCGACCGGGCCATCCTGCGCGATGCGCTGCTCCTGACGCTCGCCAAGTCGCAGGACGAGAAGCTCGCCCTCGGCGACTGCTTTGATCTCTTCTTCAGCCAACCAGAGCCGCGGCAAGATCAACCCGAGGCCGACGACAACGACGACGCATCGCAGGACGCGGATCAGACCCCCTCACCCAGCTCGGCCAGTGAAGCAGGCGAAGGCCAGGCTTCCGAAGCATTGGGCCCGCTTGCGCAGATGCTGCTGTCGCAGGATCGCAACGCGATCGCAGCGGCGATCGCCAGCGCTTCCGGTGTGGCTTCGCTGTCCGACATCCGCTATTCGACTCAGCGCGGGATCTTTTCCAGCCGCATCCTCGACGCCATGGGCCTTCAGCGCCTGCGCGACGATCTCGACGCGCTCACCGCGACCAATCCGTCGCTGGCCGAGCGTCTGCGCGGCGCGCTGGACGCGTTGCGCGAAGCAGTCCGTGACACGGTCTCGCAAGGCCTTGCGCTTTATGCCCGCGAAGAGGCCGAAAACCTCCGCAACGAGATCCTGCGCAACGCGCCTCTCGCCCGCATCGAGCGGCGCCAAGTCGCGGAGATGCGCGCGCTCATCCGCCAGATCGCGCGGCGCCTGCGCGAGCGCTACTCGAAGCCGCGCAAGCGCCAGCGCCGCGGCCATCTCGACGTCCGCCGCACACTGCGCCGCAACGCGGCCTGGGGCGGCGTGCCCTTCCTCACCGCGTGGAAGCGCAAGCACCGCGACCGGCCCAAGATCGTCGCAATCTGCGACGTCTCAGGCTCGGTCGCGCAGGTCTCCGATTTCTTCCTGCTCCTGATCCACTCGCTGCACGAGGTGGTCGACGACGTCCACTCCTTCGCCTTCTCCTCGCATCTGATCGAGGTCAGCGAGATCCTGGAGAAGAAGTCGCCCGAAGAGGCGATGGCCGAGATCATGTCCAAGGTCGGCTTCGGCTCATCCGACTACGGCTCCTCTCTCGTCGATTTCGAGAAGGAGTTTATGAGCACGCTGACGCCGCAGACCACGGTGATCGTGCTCGGTGACGCCCGCAGCAACAATCTCGACCCGCGCGCCGACATCCTGCGCCGCATCTCCGAACGCTCGAAGCGCGTGGTCTGGCTCAATCCCGAAGGACGGCTCGCCTGGGGCTTCGGTGATTCCGAGATGCCGCGCTACGCGACCTTCTGCACTGTCGTGCGCCAATGCGCCACCGCACAGCAGCTCGAACGCGCCGTGTCCGACATCGTGGCGACTTATCAGTAGACGGCAATCACGTCCGCCGCTGGCGTCAGGCGGCAGTCAGCTCGGCCTGGACGAGGTTGCACTCCCGAAAGTGATGCGCAATTTCGTCGAGCGCGCGCTGCTCCCATTCCTGGGCCTGCGCGAGCCAGAACGCCCGTCGCTCCGAATCCAGCGCCGCGCGCTCTCGGCAGAGGAATTCCTGACTGCGAATTGCCATCAGCCTGTTCATGCACTCACACTCCTGTCGTGTGAAGCCAATCCCCTGCGAATCAACGTAGCAGAGTCCAGTCAGAGTCCAATCGCCCTCGCTTCACGATTTCTGTGCATATCGCGACGCGCAATGGGACAGTGATGCTTCCCGTGCACTGCGGTAACTCTCGCCGCACGATCAAGCGCACATCATCAATTAGTGATCGGAGACCGGGACGATTTTCGTGCGCGAACGATCTTAACTGTTGTGGCGCAATGACGTGCGGCAATTCGTGAAGAGAGGTTCTAAACAGCTTACCGAATTCCCGACTCATTGTCGTCGCATGGTGTTCATGCGGCGCCGCTAACAGGGGCGCACGAACTTGGACTATCGCTTGAGGCAACATGAGCAACGACATCGACTTCGATCTTTCGCCGGACCAATGGGAAGCGCTGAAAGCGCTTCGCAACCCCGTGTCGAATGGTCGCCTCTCGAAGGCCTATCTCGTCGAAGGTCTCGTCAAGCTCGGTCTCGTTGTTGTCAGTGACGGCGTACCTTCGATGACGCCAACCGGACGCAAGGTGCTGGTGCGCGGATCGTGCCGGCTACTGGATCTCGTGGCGTGACGGGACTGTCCGCGCGCAATAGCTCTGCATGATCGCCTGAAAAATAATCTCTTGCGTTCCCGCTGACAGCGCGTCGCGGGAACGACCTCAATCCGCCAGCGTAACGATCAAAGGCCCATTGCGGGTTGCGACAACCGTGTGCTCGTACTGAACGGTAGGCGCCTCGGGGCTGCTGTAGAGCGTCCATGGATCGTCATCACCGTTCTCGGCCCACTCCGCGCCAAGCGACAGGAACGGCTCGACGGTGAACACCAGGCCATCGCTCATGATGCGTCGCTCGGAGCGATCGGGCCATGTCGCGATCTCCGTCGGCTCCTCGTGGAGCGACAAGCCGACACCGTGACTGGCTAGGTTCTTGACGAGCATGTAGCCGTTTTTCCGCGCAAACGTCCCGATGGCTTGACCGATGCCGGCAATCGGTTTGCCGGCGCCGACCTGCCGCAAGCCCGTCCACATCGCCCGCCGACCATCCCTGCAAAGACGCTCGATCGAACGGGTCACGGGCGGAACGGCGAACGAGGCTCCCGTATCGGCAAAGAAGCCGCTCTTCTCGGCCGAGACGTCGATGTTGACGAGGTCGCCACGCTCGATCCGCCGGGCACCCGGGATGCCATGAGCGATCTCTTCGTTCACGCTGATGCAGGTTGCGCCAGGAAAGGCATAGGCCAGTTCCGGCGCCGAACGCGCTCCGGCGGCCTCAAGGAGCGCTCGTCCGATCCGGTCGAGTTCCGCGGTGGTCATGCCGGGCTCGAGGGCCTTCCCCATCGCCTCAAGGGCATTGGCGACGATACGCCCGACCTCTTTCAGGCAGATCAGATCGTTCTCATTCGAGATTGTCATATCAGGCTCTTGCGAAAGCCGGGACATAGCTGTTGCGATGCCGACTTGCAAACGGAAGAGCGCGCGCAAGAATCCCGGATTATGCGCGCCCTGGATCACTTCCAAGACCAGGCCGCGACAATCTGGCACGGTTGTTGCTCCTTTTTGACGTCCAAGACGCGTCAAACCGGGGGAGTCCACCATGTCGACCATCACCGCGGCACCTACCGCCGAGCCGAAGCCGCTCTACACCTCGCTGTTCGTCCAGGTCCTCGCCGCGCTGGTGCTTGGCGTCATCCTGGGGATGGCCGTTCCGGACTTCGCCATCGGGCTCAAGATCCTCAGCGACGCCTTCCTGAAGCTGATCTCGATGATCGTAGCGCCGATCGTGTTCTGCGTCGTCGTGCACGGCATTGCCGGTGCCGGCGACCTCAAGAAGGTCGGCCGGGTCGGCGTCAAGGCGCTGGTCTATTTCGAGGTGATGACGACGGTCGCCCTCGTGGTCGGTCTGCTGCTCGCCTATCTCTTCGGTCCCGGCCACGGCATGAACATCGATCCCTCGACGCTCGACGCCAAGGCGCTCAACACCTATGCCGACAACGCGCACAAGCTGTCCGGCGGCGGCATCGGCGCCTTCCTGATGAATGTGATCCCCAGCACCTCCTTCGATGCGCTGTCGCGCAACGACGTGCTCCAGGTGCTGTTCTTCGCGGTCCTGTTCGGTGTTGGCCTTGCGCTCGTCGGCGGCGAGAAGGGCGCGCTGGTCACATCGATCATCGACGCGGCCTCCACCGTGCTGTTTCGGGTCATGGGGCTGATCGTGCGGGTCGCGCCGCTCGGCGTGCTCGGCGCGGTCGCCTATACCGTCGGCAAATACGGCGTCGGCTCGCTGAAGCAGCTCGTCTCGCTGGTGATGCTGTTCTACGTCTCGGTCGGCATCTTCGTGCTGGGCGTGCTCGGCGGCGTGATGGCGCTCGCCGGAATCAACATCCTCAAATTCCTCGCTTACCTGCGCGAAGAGTTGACCATCGTGCTCGCGACCGCGTCCTCCGATGCCGTGCTGCCGCAGATCATGAAGAAACTGGAGCGGATGGGCGTGAAGGATTCCGTCGTCGGCCTCGTCATCCCGACCGGCTATTCCTTCAACCTCGACGCTTTCTCGATCTACCTGACGCTCGCCGTCGTCTTCATCGCGCAGGCGACCAACACGCCGCTGTCCTTCGGCGACCTTCTGCTGGTGCTCGGCGTCTCGCTGATCACGTCGAAGGGCGCGCACGGCGTGCCGGGCTCGGCGATCGTGATCCTGGCCGCGACGCTCAACGCGGTGCCGAGCATTCCCGCCATCGGCCTCGTGCTGGTGCTGTCGGTCGATTGGTTCATCGGCATGGCCCGCGCGGTCGGCAACCTCGTCGGCAATTGCGTGGCGACGGTGGTGGTGGCCGCCTGGGAAGGCGATCTCGACCGCGCCAAGGCAGCCAAGGTGCTGGAGGGCGGCGAACTGGTGGACGTGACCGCGGGATAGGCCGCGGATCAATCATTCCACTGGAGGAGCGGCGTTCCATACGCCCTCCTCCAGACCGACAGGAAGCGCGGAAACCAGGAGTGCGCCACGGCGCCCTTATACGCCCAGGTGCGATACTTCAGGCCCTGCTCCGAGATCAGCTCCTGATAGCCGCCATGGACCTCGGTCGCGGTCCGAATGTCCTTCAATATCCCCTGCGCGCAAGCCCGATAGGTATCGCTCCCTGAGGCTTCATCAAAATCCAGCATCCGATCCGCGAATTCGACATTGAATGTCGGCCACGACGAACGCCCCTGATAGGCCGGCGCCGCGATCTTGTGGATCATCTTGTTCCGTGGATTATCCGCCGACACCAGGAAGTGGAACGTGCTGGGGATGCGAAAGCGCGGCTCGGCGATGATCAGATTCGTCGTAGCCGCAAACAGCGCCCGCTCGCCGGCATCGTTCATGTCCCAGAAGCCGCGATGCACGCTGACGAAATCCAGGGCCACCAAGGACACCGGTGCGCCCGCCGGGCCGTCAAGCGAATGCCTGATATAGCCGTCCTTGCCGAACAAACGGAGCAGATCTCGCTTGTACTGCGCAAGGTCGCGACCGAGCAGCCGCTTCAGTTCGTTCTCGTCGACGATCCCGAGCTGCACACCCCATACGAACGTCGTGTAGACGCAGGCGTTGGTGACGAAGCGCCTGCGCTCGGCCCGCGTATCCGTTGCCGCAGAGCGAGGCCCGCCGGCATCGCATAGCAGATATCTGGTGCCATCAGTGTCAACTGGCTCCAGTTCGCTCGCGAGCTGAAGGATCGCGCGCTTCAGGTCGACGCCATATTCGGTCAGCAGCAGGCGGCCGGCATGTGCGCATTGCGACATCGCCAGATAGGAAGACGCTCTCTCGTCGGCACCTATCATCTGCTGGAGACCGGCGAGAATGCCGAGCAGCGTGTCCGAGGGCCGCGAGAAATAATTCACGCCCAGGTACCGCCCGCGTCCCGCAGGAACGATGGTCGTCGTGACCACGTCGGCGCGAACCGCCTGCAGCAAGAGGCGAACGCTCTTTTCGAGCAGGCGCGCCCGGCGCACTGCGTCCTGCGAATCCATGATGGTTTCGGGATCGAGAACGTCGGGATAAAACCAGGCGAAGTCGCGCGGGTAATAGGCGGAAGCATGTGGCGCCCCCGTGACGAGGAAGGCCTCGGTCACTGAAAAGGCGCTGTCCATCGAGTGCCGGTAGAGATCCTCGATGTCCGACAACGCATGATGCGATTGTCTCAGGAAGCGATCACCGAGAAAATTGACCGCCTGAAGCGCGTTGGCGACGAAGGTCGCAGCCATCCCCTGGTAGAACCGGTTTTCACGATGCGATGGAAAAGAGATGTCGCTGTTCATATGCGTCAATCGGCTGATGTCTCGTGACCCCGTGATGGCGGCCACCATTTTAAACATGACTGATTCGTATCTCTACCCGGTGACTTGCGGGCTTCAGGCAATCACTTCGCGCCGGCGCGGCCCTCCCGCGGCCTGAAATTCTCGATCACCCGCAGCAGCACGCGTGCGCCGGCGTCGGCATCGGCGAGCTCGACGTGCTCGTCCGGGTGGTGGCTGATGCCGCCGCGACAGCGGACGAAGATCATGCCGACATCGGCGATATCGATCATCGCCATGCCGTCGTGCCCTGCCCCGCTCGGCAGCTCGAACACCGACGCGCCTTCGGCAGCGATCGCCTGCGCGATCTGATCCTTCAGCCAGGGTGCGCAAGGCGCGGTGCGATTCTCGTGAGTGACGTCGAGCTGAAGCGCCAAATGCCGGCACTTGGCGATGGCCTCGATCTGCCAGACGACGTCGGCGACCGCGCGCTTGCGATGCATGTCGGTCGGTGCCCGCATGTCGATGGTGAACGACACGTCGCCCGGGATGACATTGGTCGCCCCGGGCCTCGCCTGGATATAGCCGACGGTGCCGACCAGCCCGCCCGCGTCGGTGCGGCAAAACTGCTCGATCGCGCCGATGCATTCGGCCGCGCCGGCGAGCGCATCACGGCGCAGCGCCATCGGCACGGTGCCGGCATGACCGGCCATGCCGGTCAGCCGCGCAGCGAGCCGTGTCGCGCCCGCAATCGCGGTGACGACACCGACGGGCAGATTCTGTGCTTCCAGCACCGGACCCTGCTCGATGTGCAATTCGAGATAGGCCAGCAGTTCGCGCCGGGCCCGCGCGGCTGCGCCGATGTGATCGGGATCGAGGCCGAACGCGACGAGCGCATCGCGCATCGACACGCCGTCGCGGTCGCGCGTGTTCAGGACGCTCTCGTCGAAGGTGCCGGCCACCGCCCGGCTTCCGAGCAGCGTCGAGGCGAAACGTACCCCCTCTTCATCGGCAAAGCCGATCACCTCGATCGCGAACGGCAGGCGCTTGCCGCGGCGGTTGAGATCGGCGACGCAGGCGATCGCGGTGATCACCCCCAGCGGCCCGTCCCATTTGCCGGCATCGCGCACCGTGTCGTAGTGCGAGCCGAGCATCAGGCAGGGCGCCCCCGGCTGCTCGCCTTCGTAGCGTCCGCAGACATTCCCGATCGCATCGAGATGCGCACTCATGCCGGCTTCGCGCATCCAGCTCAGGATGAGGTCAGCGGCCTTGCGCAGCTCGCTGGTGAGATAGATGCGGGTGAGCTTGTCGCCGTCTTCCGAGATCGCGGCGAGCTCGTCGATCCGTCGCACGATCTCCTCGCCGAGCGATGCATTCTGAACGGCGTTACCAGCAACCATCTCGACGAGCTTCCCATCTCTTGGGACCGCGGCGGCGGTCCTGGCGGCGATCGATACAAGTTCGGTGTCAGCAAAAAAATCACGACCGCGGTCCCGATCCGCGCGTGGGTAGCATGAATGCGGGTTGCCGGCAGTTCGTAGCTCCCGTCACGCACACACGCGACCTGGCCTGCCTGCTCAACTCCATTGCATACAACTTCTATATTTTGCTCAAAAATTAATCTGACGACTTACTCAGCAGGATTCTGAAAATTTGTAAAAGCAATACTTTTCAATGGCTTCATGTCAATTGACCACTCCGTGGCCTCTGGCACGAAGCTTGCGACATCTTATCCCCGGGCTCCGCCAGACTGGCGCGGCCGCGAGATTAAGGCGGGACATCCGCCAAGGGGAGCGAGCAATGGATTTCGGCAAGATTTCACGACGTCATTTGTTGCAGGGCGGCGCGGCCCTGACCCTCGGTGCGGCAGCGGGCGTCCGTCCCGCCTTCGCGGCCGATACCACCATCGGCTTCATCTATGTCGGCTCGCGCGACGACTACGGCTACAACCAGGCGCATGCGCAGGGCGCGGCGGCACTGAAGAAAATTCCGGGGCTGAAGGTCGTCGAGGAAGAGAAGGTGCCGGAGACCGACGCGGTCGAGAAGACGATCGAGTCCATGATCAACCTCGACGGCGCCACCCTGCTCTTCCCGACCTCGTTCGGCTACTACAACCCGCACATGATCAAGATGGCCACCAAGTTCCCGAAGCTGCGCTTCGAGCACTGCGGCGGCCTGTGGAGCGACAAGGATCCAAAGAACGCCGGCAGCTATTTTGGCTATATCGACGAGGCCCAGTACATTTCGGGCATCGTTGCCGGCTACACCTCCAAGAGCGGCAAGCTCGGCTTCGTTGCCGCCAAGCCGATCCCGCAGGTGCTGCGTAACATCAACGCCTTCGCGCTCGGCGCCAGGCTCGCCAATCCCAAGGCCACCACGCAGGTTATTTTCACTGGCGATTGGTCGATGCCGGTCAAGGAGGCCGAAGCCACCAACAGCCTGATCGATCAGAGCGTCGACGTGCTCACCTGCCATGTCGACGGTCCGAAGACCATGGTCGAGAACGCCGCACGCCGCGGCGCCTTCGTCTGCGGCTATCACACCAACCAGTCGCCGCTGGCGCCGAAGGCGTATCTCACCGGTGCCGAGTGGAATTGGGAAGCGCTCTATCCGAAGTTCGTGAAGATGATCGCCGCCGGCGAAAGCATCCCGAACTTCTATCGCGGCGGCCTCAAGGAAGAGATCGTCAAGACCTCGCCCTACGGTGAGGCAGTCTCCGCCGAAGCGCGCAAGCACGCCGACGAGGTCAAGGCCAAATTCCTGTCGGCGGAGGGCTACGCCATCTTCAAGGGCGGCTTGGTCGACAACAAGGGCAAGACGGTGATCGCAGCCGGCACCGATCGCGGCCAGAAGGATCCTGAGCTGGAGAAGATGGACTACCTGGTCGACGGTGTGATCGGAGCGACTTCGTGACAACGGAAGCCGCGGATTCCACTGAAGCGGCCGGGACAATCGCCCCGGCCGCCGGTCCCGGCTTTCTCCAGCGCCATGGCGCGACAATCGAATACATCCTGATCCCGGGCGCGGCGCTGGCCGGCGCGCTCGTGGTCTTCGGCATCTTCGTCGCGATGTTCGGCAAGAACCCGCTCGACCTCTATTTCTACATGTACTACGGCGCTTTCGGCACCTGGTTCTCCTGGCAAAACACGTTGACGCGTGCCGCGCCGCTGATCCTCACCGCGCTCTGCACCGCACTGCCGGCACAGCTCGGCATGGTCATCATCGGCGGCGAAGGCGCGCTCCTGATCGGCGCGCTGTCGGCGACCAGCGCCGCGCTGGCGCTTCAGGGCATGCCGCCGCTCGTCGTCCAAATTGCCATGGTTATCGGCGGCGTGATCGGGGGCGGCCTGTGGATCATGCTGTCGGGCGGCTTGCGCCAGTATCGCGGCGTCAACGAGACCATCTCGAGCCTGCTGCTCGTCTACATCGCGCTCGCGATCCTCAACCATCTCGTTGAGGGGCTGATGCGCGACCCCGCCAGCCTCAACAAGCCGTCGACGCGCGAGATCGGCGCCGCCAACATGATCGGCAGCATTCCCGGCACCGACGTGCATTGGGGCCTCGTCTTCGGCCTGATCGCCGCGATCGCTGCCTACGTCCTGATCTATCACACCGTGTTCGGCTTCGCCGCGCGGGTCGCCGGCGGCAACATCCGCGCCGCAAAGATCGTCGGTCTCGGCGTCAGCAAGCTGATCCTGACCATCTGTTTCCTCGCCGGCGGCGCCGCGGGCCTTGCCGGCATGGTCGAGGTCGCCGCGGTGCAGGGACGCACCAACGCCAACCTTGCGGCGGGCTACGGATTCACCGGCATCCTCGTCGCGTTCCTCGCCCGGCAGAATCCGCTCGCGATCATTCCCGTCGCGATCCTGCTCGGCGGCATCAGCGCCAGCGGCGGCCTTTTGCAGCGCCGCCTCGGATTGCCCGACGCATCCGTTCTGGTGCTTCAGGGCATCATCTTCGTCTTCGTGCTGGCCAGCGACGCGCTCTACGGCCGCATCGGATTGTTGAAGGGAAAATCCTGAGATGGCAGACGGATCGATCGGGCTCTGGACTGTCCCCCTCGCTGTGCTCGGCGGCGCCATCCGCGTCTCGACGCCGTTCCTGTTCGTGAGCCTGGGCGAATGCATCACCGAGCGCTCCGGCCGCATCAATCTCGGCCTCGAGGGCACGCTGGTGATGGGGGCGATGAGCGCCTACGGCATCTCGTATCTCACGGGATCGCCCTGGCTTGGCGTGCTCGCCGCCGGCATCACAGGTGCACTGCTGGGCGCATTGCACGCCGGTATCTGCTCGCTGCCGCGCGTCAACGATATCGCGGTCGGCATCGCGCTGATGCTGCTTGGCACCGGCCTTGCCTTCTATCTCGGCAAGCCGCTGATCGAGCCCACCGCGCCGCGCCTGCCCGCGATCGATTTTGGCTGGTGGAGCGACGTCCCGCAGGTTCGCGCCGCGCTGCGCGTCAACGTCCTGTTCCTGATCGGCGTCGCGCTCGCGCCGATCCTCTATTGGGCCTTCCGCACCACGCGCTGGGGCCTTTTGATCCGCACCGCCGGCGAGAGCTCCGACGCCGCGCGCGCGATGGGCCATTCCGTGCTGCTGATCCGCCTGCGCGCGACCATGGTCGGCGGCTTCCTTGCCGGCATCGGCGGCTCGTTCCTGTCGCTGTTCTATCCCGGAAGCTGGAACGAGGGCCTCTCCTCCGGCCAGGGCATCACGGCCGTGGCCCTCGTGATCTTCGCGCGCTGGGATCCCCTGCTCTGCCTGTGGGCCTCGCTCGCCTTCGGCGGTGCCGCGGCCCTGGGCCCGTCACTGCAATCGGTCGGCGTCACCTCCGGCTATCACCTCTTCAACGCCGCCCCCTACATCCTGACGCTGGCGATCATGATCATCACCTGCTCGCCGAAACGCACACTGACCGGAGCCCCGGCCGAATTGTCGATCACCCGTTAGAGAACGAAATCATGCCCGAGCGCTATATCAAGTCCGAGCCCTACGCCTGGCCCTACAATGGCGATCTCCGCCCCCAAAACACCGCGCTCGTCATCATCGACATGCAGACCGATTTCTGCGGCATCGGCGGCTATGTCGACAAGATGGGCTACGACCTCTCGCTGACGCGGGCGCCGATCGAGCCGATCAAGAAGCTGCTCGCGGCCATGCGCGCCCAAGGCTTTCACATCATCCATACCCGCGAGGGCCATCGCCCCGATCTCTCCGACCTTCCCGCCAACAAGCGCTGGCGCTCGCGCCAGATCGGCGCCGGCATCGGCGATCCTGGTCCCTGCGGGCGTATCCTCGTTCGCGGCGAGCCGGGCTGGGACATCATCGAGGAGCTGGCGCCGCTGCCGGGCGAGCCGATCATCGACAAGCCCGGCAAGGGCTCGTTCTGCGCCACCGACCTGGAGCTGATCCTGCGCGTGCGCGGCATCGAGAATATCGTGCTGACCGGGATCACCACCGACGTCTGCGTCCACACCACCATGCGCGAGGCCAACGACCGCGGCTTCGAATGCGTCCTGCTGCACGATTGCTGCGGCGCCACCGACAAGAGCAACCACGAGCACGCGCTGAAGATGATCAAGATGCAGGGCGGCGTGTTCGGCGCGGTCTCGACGTCGGACGCCTTCATCGGAGCTATTTCGTGATCATCGGCGAAACACCGCCGCCAGCAGGCGCCTTCGGCGTCGACGCCATCGCCATGACCATGCGCTTCGGCGACTTCCTCGCGCTCGACAATGTCGAGCTGAAGGTGCGGCCGGGCTCGTTCCACGCGCTGCTCGGCGAGAACGGCGCCGGCAAGTCGACGCTCGTCAAATGCATCATGGGCTATTACCACGCGACCGAAGGCGACATCCTCGTCGGCGGCCGCGAGCAGGCGATCGCGAATCCAAAGGACGCCCACGCGCTCGGCCTCGGCATGGTCTACCAGCATTTTACCCTGGTGCCGGCCATGACGGTCGCGGAAAATCTCGTGCTGGCCCGCGACGATGTGCCGGCCGTGGTGAACTGGCCAAAGGAGATGAAGGAGCTCGAGGCTTTTCTGGCGCGGATGCCGTTCAAGATACCGCTCGGCGCCAAGGTCTCCGACATCTCCGCCGGGGAGCGGCAGAAATGCGAGATCCTCAAGCAGCTCTATCTGAAGCGCCGCTTCCTGATCCTGGACGAGCCGACCTCGGTGCTGACGCCGGCGGAGGCCGACGAAGTGCTCGGCATGCTCCGCGACATGGTCGTCAAGGGCGAACTGACCATCCTGATGATCACGCACAAATTCCGCGAGGTCATGGCCTTCGCCGACGACGTCACCATCCTGCGCCGCGGCAAGCTCGCAGGTGCCGGCAAGGTTTCCGAACTCACACCGGATGCGATGGCACGAACCATGATCGGCGCCGAGGAGCTGACCGTGCAGCCGCCGCGCACCGGCGAAGCCGGCCAGGCCCGGCTGGAATTGGCACAAGTCCGCGCGCTCGACGACGCGGGCGCCATCGCCGTGCACGACGTCTCACTCACGGTCCGCGCCGGTGAGATCGTGGGCATTGCCGGCGTCTCCGGCAATGGCCAGCGCCAGCTGGTCGAGGTGTTGGCCGGCCAGCGCGAGGCGGAGGGTGGTGAAATTCGCGTCGCGGGCGATTCCTATCACGCCAGCCGCGAAGAGATGCGGCGCCACAAGATGTCGCTGCTGCCCGAGGAGCCGCTGAAGAACGCCTGCGTCGGCGGCATGAGCGTCGCCGACAACA
This sequence comes from Bradyrhizobium sp. MI1.7, assembly GCF_055811795.1. Lineage (NCBI taxonomy): Bacteria > Pseudomonadati > Pseudomonadota > Alphaproteobacteria > Hyphomicrobiales > Nitrobacteraceae > Bradyrhizobium > Bradyrhizobium sp. MI1.7. Next base: position 147,931 of record NZ_JBVVPO010000014.1, on the reverse strand, counting down.
TCGCCTTCCGTGAATTCGACCGCGCGCCCTTCGCAAGCGGCGGCTGGTGGCTCAATCGGAGCGCTTTCCGGGACGATGCAAAGAAGAAAATCGCGCAGTACAAGATCAAGACCCGCACCCCGGACACGCCGATCGCGGCGCTGTCGGGCGGCAACGTGCAGCGTGCCGTGCTGGCGCGCGAGCTTGGCGGCAACGTCGAGGTGCTGATCGCGGCCAATCCCTGCTTCGGCCTCGACTTCGCGGCGGTGGCGCAGATCCACGCCGAGATCATGGCGGCCCGCAACCGTGGCGCCGCCGTGCTGCTCGTCAGCGAGGATCTCGACGAATTGCTCGAACTCTCCGATCGGCTGGTGGTGATGTTCCACGGCGAATTCGTGTATGAAGCACGAACCAGCGAAGCCGATCTCACCGTGGTCGGCCGGCATATGGCGGGGCATTGACCAGGGACGAGCGATGAGCGGCGGATCCGAGCGCGACAAGCACTTCCTCCGCCTGTCTTTCGTGGTCGCGCGCCGCTCCCTCACCCATGGCAATCATCCGTTCGGCTGCGTCGTCGTAGATGCCGCAGGCAAGGTACTGATCGAGACCGAGAACGGCTACATGCCCGACCATGACGGCACTGCGCATGCCGAGCGCCTCGCGGCCACGCAGGCCTGCCGTAGGCTGGACCGCGAGGTGCTGGCGAAGGCCACGCTCTATTCCTCCGCAGAGCCCTGCGCGATGTGTGCCGGCGCCATCTACTGGGCCGGCATCGGCCGTGTGGTCTACGGCCTCAGCGAGCACCGCCTGCGCGGCGTCACCGGCAACCATCCGGACAACCCCACGCTCGATTTGCCGTGCCGCCAGGTCTTTGCCAGCGGCCAGCGGCCGACGGAGGTTGTGGGGCCGCTGCTCGAGGACGAGGCCGAGGCGCTCCACGGCGGCGTGTGGACGAAGTAGGCGCCGCCACATACTCAGCTTCGTAGCCTTCGTAGGGCGGGCAAAGCGAAGCGTGCCCAGCAATCCCAACCGCCCGGAGAGATGGTGGGCACGGCGCGTTGCGCCTTTGCCCACCCTACGCTCTCACAAGCGCCGATGGAGCCGCGCGGACATGCGCGGCGCCATCGTTGTAGCTTGGAGACTCAGCCGATCAGAACTTCACAGTGACGCCGCCGTAGACCGTGGATTCGGTGCAGCTGTTGGTGCTCTGGCCGGTCGCGGCGACCGTGCAGACGCCGGGCATGGCGTTGTGGTCGAGGCCGAACTTGTTCTGCCAGTAGCGATAGGCAACCCAGAGATCGACGAAGTGCGAGTACTTGTCACCCCAGGCGGCCTTCGAAGCGTCGAAGGTCAGACGGATCGGTTCGCTGTTCAACTCGACCTTGGAAGCAGTGGAGAACCGGCCAGGGCCGGAGAGCGCAGGCAGGCCGTTCGAGTCGCCCTTCGCTCCATACCAGCCGGCGCGGCCGCTGATCGACCAGAACTGCATGTTCGGCGGCAGGAAGCCGAGGTCCATGTAGTAGTTGATTTCGACGGCCCAGGTCGGGTTGTAGCTGACATTGCCATCGGAGTTACAGCTCACACCCGGGAGGGGGCCAGCAAAACCGCTGCCGCACTGAGTGAAGGCGTTGTGGTTGGAGAATTCCCAGTACATCAAGGGCGCGACGTTGATGTAGCCCTTGTAAGGAAGATCGAAGGCGAACTGGAGACCGGCAACGACGTCCCGCTTCGCGGGCGCCAAGAAGGTGTTCTCGGAATTGCCATCCATACCGACTTCAAACGAGATGTTCTGCAGCGGCCCCGTGGTGAAGGCCTTGGTGTTGAAGAGCTGGTTCCAGCCGAAGGTCGAGCGGAATAGGCCGTAGATCTCGGTCGCGCCGGCGCAGTCGGCTGCACCGAAGGAGGAGGACAGACCAGGTGCGATACAGGGCGAAGCAGGGTCGTTATGACCCGACTTGAACATGGAGATGGTGAAGAAGTTGGTGCCGTAGGCCCAGAGGTCGAAGTGCGTGAACGAATAAACCTGCTTGGCGGTCGTACCGTTGATGCTGCCGTTCGGATTGACGCTCCACATGCCGGGGTCAGTGCCCTTGGGCATCCAGGAGAACGTGACGCGGTTGTCGATCACCAGGAAGAACGGGACGTCCGACGCTTTCTTGGCAGCCTTGACCGGCAGGTCCGCTGCCTGAGCCAGGCCACTGGTAGCGAGTGTAGCAATCGACAGCGCCGCGGCTGCGATTGCCTTGAAACCAAACGACATCCTGAGTACCCCCAAGTTTGGACACGTAAAAATGAACGCCCCTTGGGTGCGACACTTGCGCCGATCTCCCGGAGTGAGAAGCCTCAACTTTTTTCAAGGCATGCCGCTTGTTTCGGCAGGAAACGGCCTTTCAACCCAGGAATTCGAGGATTTTTTCCGTTTCGCTGCTGCGTGCGTGCGGTGACGCGATGCCGAAGATTCCCGTTTGATTTCATTTGTCTTTTGTGGCGGCGCAAGAATGCAGACACAATTGACGACAGCGACCGTTGGCCCGGTCGGGAATTGCATACGCGCGCAGGCGCGACTTTGCTCAACTTCACGTCAGACCTGCACAGCGGGTTCCGATTTGGTTTGAGCCGTCACAAATTTGCAACAGGCGTCTCTCGCAGGAGGCCGCCGCAATGGCTCTCCCTGATGTCGGTTGGAAACGATCATCGACTGACAAGGGCCGCGACTCGCGACACAGACCGCCTGCCGAAGCGTTGAGCAAGGGATGACGCTTTTTCACATCTTACGCGACGGTTCAAACTAGCCCACAATTGAGGCACTTCACCCCGTGCCAGCGCATCAGCGAATGTTAGACCAGACGTCCAACGACCTGCATTCCGGCGAGCCCCCTCTGCTTCAGACGATCGGGCTCACCAAGCGCTATGGTGATTTCCTCGCCAACGATTCCATCGACATTGGTATCTGGCCCAAGGAAATCCACGCTCTGCTCGGCGAGAACGGCGCTGGCAAGTCGACGCTGGTCAAGGCGATCTACGGGCTGATCCAGCCCAACGCCGGCGAGATCCGCTGGCAGGGCCACCCCATCGTGCTGTCGGGTCCGTCAGAGGCGCGCAGCCGCGGCATCGGCATGGTGTTCCAGCATTTCTCGCTGTTCGACAATCTCACGGTCGCCGAGAACGTCGCGCTCGGCCTCGACGGCAGGGAATCCTTCAAGGACATGTCGGCGCGGCTGGAGCAGGTGTCGAAGACCTATGGACTGCCGCTCGATCCCAGGCGCGAGGTCTGGCAACTCTCGGTCGGCGAGCGCCAGCGCATCGAGATCGTCCGCGCGCTGATGCAGGATCCGAAATTCCTGATCCTGGACGAGCCGACCGCCGTGCTGACACCGCAGGAAGCCGACCAGCTCTTCATCGTGCTGGAACGCCTCAAGGCCGAAGGCCGCGCCATCCTCTACATCAGCCACAAGCTGGAGGAGGTGAAGCGGCTCTGCGACACCGCCACGATCCTGCGCGGCGGCAAGAAGGTCGAGACCTGCAATCCCCGGCTCGAGACCGCGGCCTCGCTCGCGCGGATGATGGTCGGCGGCGAGATCAGGGAAGTGAGAGCACCGGCAGGCCGGAAGACCACCGTGCCGCGGCTAGTCGTCAACGACCTTTCACTCGCGCCGAGCGAGGCGCATGGCGTGCGGCTCGAGCACATCTCGTTCGAGCTGAAGGGCGGCGAGATCCTCGGCATCGCCGGCGTCGCCGGCAACGGCCAGGACGAGTTGTTCGCCGCGCTCTCCGGCGAGCGCCTGTCGAACGACCCCGGCACCGTCGTGATCGAAGGCATCGCCGCCGGCCACCTCTCGATCACCCGGCGCCGCAAGCTGGGCGCGGCCTTCGTCCCGGAGGAACGGCTCGGCCACGGCACCGCGCCGCGCATGAAGCTGTCGGAGAACGCGCTACTGACCGGGCACGCCGCCAGCGGCATGGTCCATCACGGCTTCATCGACACCGCGGCGACACTAAAGACCGTGGACCGCGCCACCGAAACGTTCGACGTGCGCAAGGCCAAGCGGGATCCGGAAGCGGCGAGCCTGTCCGGCGGCAATCTGCAGAAGTTCATCGTCGGCCGCGAGATCCTGCGCAACCCCGCGGTGCTGGTGGTGAGCCAGCCGACCTGGGGCGTCGATGCCGGCGCCGCCGCCGTGATCCGCCAGGCGCTGCTTGATCTCGCAACCGCGGGCGCCGCCGTGCTCGTCACCAGCCAGGATCTCGACGAGCTCGCGGAGATCGCCGATCGGATCACCGTGATGTTCCACGGCCGGCTCTCGGCGCCGCTTGCAACAAGCGAAGCCACGCGCGAAAAACTCGGCCTGTTGATGGGGGGCAGCAGCCTGGAGCCGAAGGAGGCCGCGCATGCAATTGGTGCTTGAGAAGCGCGTCGAGCGTTCCAACACGATCGCGCTGGTCTCGCCGCTGATCGCGATCGGGCTGACGATCGTGACCATGATCATCCTGTTCGCGATCCTCGGCAAGAATCCGCTGCTCGCCCTGCATGCCTATTTCATCGCGCCTTTGACCGACGGCTATTCGCTGCAGGAGATCGCGGTGAAGGCGACGCCGCTGGTGATGATCGCGATCGGGTTGTCGCTCTGCTATCTCGCCAACGCATGGAACATCGGCGCCGAGGGCCAATTCCTGATCGGCGCGGTGGCCGGAAGCTGGATCGCGGTGAAGACGCAGGGCACCGATGCCGGCGCCTGGGTGCTGCCGGCGATGCTCGTGCTCGCCGCCGCCGCAGGTGCGCTCTATGCGCTGATCCCGGCGATCTGCAAGGTGAAGTTCGGCGCCAGCGAAATCCTGACCAGCCTGATGCTGGTCTATGTCGCCGACCTCTTCCTCGACTATCTCGTGCGCGGCCCCTGGCGCGATCCGCATGGATTCAACTTCCCGACCACGGCGGAATTCGATCCTGTGGCGACAGTCCCGCTGCTGATCGAAGGCGGCCGGCTGCATCTCGGCTCGATCATCGCCCTGCTCGTCGTCGCGGCAGCCGCGATCCTGCTAGGCCGAACCATCAAGGGCTTCGAGATCCGCGTGGTCGGCGCGGCGCCGCGCGCCGCACGGTTCGGCGGCTTTAACGCCAACCAGTTGGTCATCCTGACTTTCGCTGTGTCAGGCGCGCTCGCAGGCCTTGCCGGCATCATCGAGGTCGCGGGTCCGGTCGGGCATCTTCAGCCCGGCATCTCGCCCGGCTACGGCTTCACCGCGATCATCGTCGCCTTCCTCGGCCGGCTGAACCCGCTTGGAATATTAATTGCAGGCCTTTTTCTCGCATTGACCTTTATCGGCGGCGAGCAGGCGCAGATCGCGATGAAGATCCCGTTGGACGTCACCAAGGTTTTCCAGGGCATCCTCCTGTTCTACGTCCTCGCCTGCGATTCGCTCATTCTCTATCGCTTCAAGCAGGTTTTCCCGAACCGACAGGTGGCCCGTGGAACTGGTTGAAGCCATCATCCTCGCGGTGCTCGCCGCATCGACGCCGCTGCTGATCGCGGCGACCGGCGAGCTCGTGACCGAGCGCTCCGGCGTGCTCAATCTCGGCGTCGAGGGCATGATGATCGTCGGTGCGGCCTGCGGCTTTGCGGGTGCGTGGCTCACCGGCTCGATCTTCATCGGCGCGCTGTTCGGCATCGTCGCGGGCGCGCTGATGTCGCTGGTGTTCGCGCTGATGACGCTCGGGCTCGCCGTCAACCAGGTTGCAACGGGTCTCGCGCTGACCATCCTCGGCGTCGGCCTGTCCGGCCTGATCGGCGCCGGCTTCGTCGGCGAGCGCATCACGCCCGCGATGCACCTCACTATTCCCCGCCTCACGGACATGCCGCTGATTGGCCGGGTGTTGTTCGGCGAGGACGCCTTCGTCTATTTCTCCATCGCACTCGTCGTCGGCGTCTGGTGGTTCCTGTACCGCACGCGGGCGGGTTTGATCCTCCGCGCCTGCGGCGACAACCATGTCTCCGCGCATGCGCTCGGCTACCCCGTGCTGCGCATCCGTACCTTCGCCGTGATGTTCGGCGGCGCCTGCGCAGGCCTCGCCGGCGCCTATCTGCCGCTCGCCTACACGCCGTTCTTCATTCCCGGCATGACCGCGGGGCGCGGCTGGATCGCGCTGGCACTGGTCGTGTTTTCGTCCTGGCGGCCGGGACGTCTCGTGGTCGGCGCCTATCTGTTCGGCGCGGTGACGATCCTGCAATTGCACGCGCAGGGCTGGGGCGTCGGCATTCCATCGCAATTCATGTCGGCGCTGCCTTACCTCGCAACCGTCATCGTCCTGGTCCTGCTCTCCCGCGCGCGCACCGGCGGCTCGACCGCGCCGGCCGCGCTCGGCACCGTGTTCGTGCCCGACCGCTGAATTTCATTTCCGCAGCGTACGCGATGGGGCGCGTACGTTGCGGATCGTGGCTGTCCCCTGATGTTTGGAGATTGATGATGAGGAAATCACTTCTTGCGCTGGCTGCCGGGCTTTTGCTTGCCGGAAGCGTCAGCGCAGCCTCCGCCGCCGACAAGCTGAAAGTCGGCTTCATCTATCTGGGTCCGATCGGAGACTTGGGCTGGACCTACCAGCACGACCTCGCGCGCCAGGCCCTGGTGAAGGAGCTGGACGACAAGATCGAGACCACCTATCTCGAGAACGTGCCCGAAGGTCCCGACGCCGAGCGCTCCATCGAGCAACTCGTCCGCGCCGGCAACAAGCTGATCTTCACGACCTCGTTCGGCTACATGGACCCGACGCTGAAGGTTGCCAAGAAATATCCGAACGTGCATTTCGAGCACGCCACTGGCTACAAGCGCAACCCGAACATGTCGACCTACTCGGCCAAATGGTGGCAGGGCCGCTACATCCAGGGCCTGATCGCGGCCAAGATGTCGAAGTCCGGCGTGCTCGGCTATATCGGCTCGTTCCCGATTCCGGAGGTCGTCTCCGGCATCAACGCGACGATCCTGGCGGCGCAGACCATCAATCCGAACATCAAGGTCAAGATCATCTGGGCCAACACCTGGTTCGACCCGGGCAAGGAGGCCGACGCCGCCAAGGCGCTGATCGACCAGGGCGCCGACGTGATCATGCAGCACACCGATTCGCCTGCGGCGATGCAGATTGCCAGCGAACGCGGCAAGCTCGCCTTCGGCCAGGATTCCGAGATGATCAAGTTCGGGCCGAAGACCCAGCTCACCTCGATCCTGGACACCTGGGGCCCTTACTACATCGAGCGCGTCAAGGCCGAGCTCGCCGGCACCTGGAAGTCCGAGGACAGCTGGGGTGGCCTCGACAGCCACATGTTCGCGATGGCGCCCTACACCAACATGCCCGACGACGTGAAGAAGCTCGCCGAGGATGCCCAGGCCGCGATCACAGCGGGCAAGCTGCATCCGTTCAAGTGCCCGGTCATTGGGCAGGACGGCAAGCCGGTCGAGTGCAAAGGTGGCGATCACCTCGATGACGGCCAGATCCTCGGCATGAATTTCTACGTCAAGGGCATCGACGACAAGCTTCCGGGCAAGTAGCACGCTTCTTGCATTGCCTAGATCACCTGCTCCTCCCGGAGGAGGTTCGGAGGGGGTGGCCAGAAGCACCCGGCACTTGTGGTCGCCCCCTCTTTCTTTTTTGCCCGGATTATCCCGCCTGCATCGCCCGCGCCGCGGAACCGTGGCGGCGAATGAGATCGGGAACATCCAGTCCCGGGATCGCGCCGTCGATCACGGCCCATTGTCCCGCCACCATCACCCTGTCGGCCCGATGCGCCCCGCACAGCACCAGCGCGGCCAGCGGATCGCCGTGACCGGAGAAGCGTAGCTCGTCGAGCCTGAACAGGGCGAGATCGGCGGCCTTGCCGACGGCGATCTCGCCCAGCTCCGGCCGGCCGACGCAGGCCGCCGAGCCCTTGGTGGCCCAGCGCAGCGCATCCTTGTGGCTGACCTTGGCCACTCCGTAGCGCGCCCGCTGCAGCAGGAACGCCGCCCGCACCTCCTGCATCAAATTCGATCCGTCGTTCGAGGCCGAGCCGTCGACGCCGATGCCGATACCGACACCGGCCTCCTCCATCTCGCACACCGGGCAGCAGCCCGACGCCAGAATCTGGTTGCTGCACGCGCAATGGCTGATGGTCGTCTTCGCCTTGCCGAGCCGCTTCATTTCCTCCGCATTGAAGAAGATGCCATGGGCGAGCCAGGTCCGCGCATTGAGCCAGCCGCATTGCTCGAGATAGTCGAGCGGGCGGCAGCCATACATCTGCTGGCAGAAGTTGTTCTCGTCCTCGGTCTCGGCGAGATGGGTGTGCAGGCGGACGCCGAGCTTGGCGGCGAGATCGGCGGTGGCACGCATCAAAGACGTCGTCACCGAGAATGGTGAACATGGCGCCAGCGCGATCTGCACCATCGCATCCGTGCCGCGCTGGTGATGCTTTGCAACCACCCGCGCGCTGTCGGCGAGGATGGTGTCCTCGTCCTGCACGACGCTGTCAGGCGGCAGGCCCCCGTCGCGCTGCGACAGGTTCATCGAGCCGCGCGTGAGTAGCACCCGGACACCGAGCCGTTTTGCGACTGCGACCTCGATATCGACGGACTCCTCGAGTCCCGCCGGGAACACATAGTGGTGATCCGTTGTGGTGGTGCAGCCCGAGAGCAGGAGCTCGGACATCGCCACGGTGACGCCGAGCTCGAGCGATTCCGGCGTCATCTTCGCCCACACCGGATAGAGCGCCTGGAGCCAGGGAAACAGCTCGCGGTCCATCGCCGCCGGCAGCGCCCGCGTCAGCGTCTGGTAGAAATGATGATGTGTGTTGATCAGGCCCGGCAGGACGACATGCTCGCCCGCGTCGAACACCGCGACATCCGCCGTCGCAGGCCTGCCACCGGCCGGCACGAGCTCGACAATCCGGCCATCACTCACCACGATCCCGCGCTCGGCACCATCAGCGAGGATGGCGAGGGGATCCCTGATCCAGATCGGCTTTGCATCGCTCATGATCGTGGTCTCCTCACCTCCGCTGATGACAAGGCCGGCAAGGCGGCCGCCGGCCCGATCACCTTCATGCTACGACTTGCTTGTTGCGACTTGGCTCCGGTCTTGCAAGACTCATCTGTACGATTCATCGGGCGGAAGCTTTGGCGCAGCCATGGATTTGAATACCATCACGACGGTGGCCCATCCGCAAACGCGCGCGCAGCTGCCCGCCTGGACGGAAGGTGATGCTTGGCTCGCGGGCGGCACCTGGCTGTTCTCGGAGCCCCAGGTCCACCTGAAGCGACTGATCGATCTCACTGACCTGAAATGGCCGGCGCTCACGATCACCGACACCCATCTCACCATCTCCGCCACCTGCACCATCACGCAGCTCGACGGTTTCGCCTGCCCGCCCGACTGGCTCGCAGCACCGCTGGTCGGCCAGTGCTGCCGGGCTTTCCTTGCTTCATTCAAGATCTGGAAGACCGCGACCGTCGGCGGCAATCTCTGCATGTCGCTGCCGGCGGGACCGATGATCTCGCTCACATCAGCGCTGGACGGCGTCTGCACCATCTGGAAGGCCGGCGGCGGTGAAGAGAAGATACCCGTCGTCGACTTCGTCATTGGCAACCAGCGCAACCGCCTGACGCCGGGCGACCTGATCCGGCAGATCGATATCCCGATTGCCGCGCTGAAGCGCCGCACGGCCTTTCGCCAGATCTCGCTAGCCCCTGTCGGCCGCTCTGCGGCGCTTCTGATCGGCAGCCTGGATAGCGATGGCACGCTGACGCTGTCGGTGACCGCATCGACGGTGCGACCGATCCAGCTGTCCTTTCGCAAGGCTCCGGACGCGGGCGCGCTTCGCGACGCGATCGCAGAGCAGATCCCGGATGATCTGTACCACACCGACATCCACGGCAAGCCGCTCTGGCGCAAGCATATGACGCTACGGCTCGCCGAGGAGATTCGCGGCGAGCTCCTGGGGGCGATGCCGTCATGAGCTTCGAGGTCAACGGCAAGACGTTCCCGCAAGAGCCGCGCGCCGGCCAGTGCCTGCGCACGTTCTTGCGCGAGCTCGGCCATTTCGGCGTGAAGAAGGGCTGCGATGCCGGCGATTGCGGTGCCTGCACCGTGCTGCTCGACGGCGAGCCGGTGCACAGCTGCCTGATCCCGGCGTTCCGCGCCGAGGGGCGCGCCGTCACCACGATCGAAGGGCTCGGTGGCGACCATGGCGCGCATCCGATGCAGCAGGCCTTCCTCGAGGCGCAAGGCTTTCAATGCGGCTTCTGCACCGCCGGCATGATCCTGACCTGCGCCTCGCTGAACCAGGCGCAGCGCACTGATCTCGGATCGGCGCTGAAGGGCAATATCTGTCGCTGCACCGGCTATCGCTCGATCGAGGACGCGCTGCTCGGCAAGACCAATGTCGAGGAGAGCGTCGAGGCCGGCGCTGCCTTCGGCCGCAGCCTTCCGGCCCCAGCAGGCCCCGACGTCGTGCGCGGCAAGGCGCGCTACACCTTCGACACCCAGATCGACGGCCTGCTGCATATCAAGCTGCTCCGCTCGCCGCACGCCCACGCGAAGATCGTCGCGATCGACAAGTCGGACGCGCTACGCGTGCCCGGCGTGCACGCGGTCATGACGCATGAGGATGCACCGTCGGTTCTGATCTCGACCGCGCGGCATGAGAAGGACTGGATGGATCCGGAGGATACCCGCATCCTCGATGACGTCGTCCGCTTCATCGGCCAGAAGGTCGCCGCCGTCGTCGCCGAGAGCGAGGCCGCCGCCGAGGAGGCGTGCCGGCGGCTGAAGGTCGATTACGAAATCCTGCCTGCGCTGATCGATCCGGAGCAGGCGATGGCGCCGGGTGCACCTGTCATTCATCCTGACCGCACCACCGCGAACCGCATCGCCGATCCCCAGCGTAACCTCGCAGCCGAGACCCATGGCGAATACGGCGACGTGGCGGCGGCACTCGCGACGTCTGCCGTCACCTATGGGGCGACCTTCCACAGTCACCGCGTGCAGCACGCCGCGCTGGAGACCCATGGCGGCCTCGCCTGGCTCGACGCTTCAGGCGTGCTCAATGTCCGCACCTCGACGCAGGTGCCGTTCCTGACCCGCCGCGCGCTGTCGGACATCTTTGGGCTCCCCTTGGACAAGGTCCGCGTGTTCTGCGAGCGCGTCGGCGGCGGCTTTGGCGGCAAGCAGGAGATGTTCGTCGAGGACATTCTGGCGCTGGCTACGCTCAAGACCGGACGACCGGTCAAGCTGGAGCTGACCCGCGAGGAGCAGTTCATCGCGACCTCGACGCGGCATCCCATGCGGGTTCACATCAAGGCTGGCGCCGATGCTGACGGCCGGCTCACCGCGCTCCAGCTCGAGGTGCTCTCCAACACCGGCGCCTACGGCAATCATGCCGGCCCCGTGATGTTCCACTCGCTGTCCGAGTCCATCGCGGTCTACAACTGTCCTAACAAGAAGGTCGACGGCTTCGCCGTCTACACCAACACGGTGCCGTCGGGCGCGTTTCGCGGCTACGGCCTGCCCCAAACGCAGATCGCGATCGAAGCCGCGATTGACGAGCTGGCACGGCAGCTCGGCATCAGCCCCTACGACATGCGCCGGCGCAACGTCGTCAAACCAGGCGATCCCATGCTGTCGCCGCCGCCGTCCGAATTTCACGACGTGCTCTTTGGCTCCTACGGGCTCGACCAATGCCTCGACCTCGTCGAACGCGCCATGCAGGCGGACGGCCCGCAGCCGGACCTGACGCCGGAGTGGCTGATCGGCGACGGCGTCGCGCTGACCATGATCGACACGGTGCCGCCGGCCGGCCATCTCGCGGATGCGATGATCGCGCTCAATGATGACGGCGGCTTCGACCTCACCGTCGGCACCGCCGAGTTCGGTAACGGCACCAGCACCGTGCACCGGCAGATCGCGGCGACGACGCTCGCAACCACCGTCGACCGCATCCGCCTGCGCCAGTCCGACACCGCCCATGGTGGCCACGACACCGGCGCCTATGGCAGTGCGGGCACCTTCGTTGCGGGCAAGGCAACGCATGCGGCCGCGATGCAGCTCGCGACCGAACTGATCGCTGTGGCCGCCAGCGCCTGGCTGTGCGACGCCGCGAGCTGCACGCTCGACGACGAAGCGGTCGTCAGCGGCGTGCGGCGCATGTCCTTTGCCGAGCTGGCGAAGCTTGCGCGCGAACGCGGGCAGCCGTTCGCAGGCACCGGCAATTCCGAGGGGACGCCGCGCTCAGTCGGCTTCAACGTCCAGGGCTTTCGCGTTGCCGTGAACAAGGGCACCGGCGAGATCAAGATTCTCCGGAGCGTGCAGGCGGCGGACGCCGGCGTCGTCGCCAATCCCATGCAGTGCCGCGGCCAGGTCGAGGGCGGCGTCGCGCAGGCGATCGGGGCGGCGCTCTACGAGGAGATGGTGATCGACGCTACCGGCCGCGTCACCAACCCGAAATTCCGCGACTACCACCTGCCCTCCTTCGCAGACGTTCCGCGCACGGAGGTCTTCTTTGCCGAGACGTCCGACACGATCGGGCCGCTGGGCGCCAAATCGATGAGCGAGAGCCCGTACAATCCGGTCACCGCCGCGCTCGGCAATGCGATCGCGGATGCCACCGGCATCCGCTTCACCGCGCCGCCGTTCAAGCCGGACCGGCTGTTTCCGGCGCTGCACGAGAAGTTTGGGAATTAACTGCCACGATAGGTCGAGTAGCTCCACGGCGTGACCAGCAGCGGCACGTGGTAGTGGCTTTCCGGCTCGCTGATCGCAAAGCGCAGCGGGATCTCGTCGAGGAACGGCGGGTCTGACAGCGGCACGTTGCGCTCGGCGTAATATTTGGCGACGCTGAATTTGAGCTCGTAGCGGCCGATCGGCAGCGGACGGCCGCCGATCAGCGGCTGGTCGGTGCGGCCATCCGCGTTGGTCACGGCGCGCGCGATGATGCGGCTCTCACCGAGGCTCGCGAGCTCGACGAGCTCCACCGGGATGCCGGCTGCAGGCTTTCCGACGTGATTGTCGAGCACATGCGTGGAAAGCCGGCCATGCACTTTCAGCTTGTCGTCAGCCACGACGAGCTGATCGAGCCGCAACGCGGAGATGCGGCCGATCTCCTCGATCGCACGCCGCGTCTCTGTCTTGGCGATATTGCGCAACCGCGTCTCGAAGTCGCGCAGCACGGAATCCCTGGTGTGACGGCGCACGCAAACGATATAGGGGAAGCCGAACTTATCGCGGTAGGCATAGTTGACGCGCTCGAACGCGGCGTATTCTGCATCTGAGAGACGGTCGAGGCCGGCGCTGTTCTGCTCGTCGGTCGATTCTGCGGTGAGCCCCGCTGCACGCTGGGTCTTGTTGGCGAGATCGGGATGCGCCCGGATCAGCGCGAGCTGCACGTCGGGCTCGGCAGCCTGGATCGCCGCCATCAGCGCTGAGTGCAACTGGTTGATACCGGCGAACGGCCGCTGCCCGGCAAGTTTCTCCGCAATCCACGGTGAATATTCGACGACGTTGGCAAGGACCGCGACAAAGCCGGCCTGATCAGCAGCATTGAGATCGGCGAGCGAGATTTGCGCCATCGTCCTCACCCGATCTCGAATGCGTCGGCGGCAAGATGCGCATGCTTGTCGTGCCAGTGCTGCGCGATCTGGAGCCGCGTCGGCACCCAGACGCGATCGTGCTTGCCGATATAGTCGAGGAAGCGGATCAGTCCTGCGGCACGGCCGGGCCGGCCGGCAAGACGGCAGTGCAGCCCCACCGACATCATCTTCGGCGCGGTCTCGCCCTCGGCATAGAGCACGTCGAAGGCGTCCTTCAGATAGGTGAAGAACTGCTCGCCTTCGGCAAACCCCTGCGGGTTGATGAAGCGCATGTCGTTGGCGTCAAGCGTATAGGGAATGATGAGCTGCTTGCCGCTCGCGCCCCTGACCCAGTAGGGCAGATCGTCGGCATAGGAGTCGCAGAGATAGAGGAAGCCGCCCTCCTCCATCAGGAGGCGGTTGGTGTTGATCGAGGAGCGCCCGGTGTACCAGCCGAGCGGCCGCGAGCCCGTCGCCTCGGTATGGACGCGAATGGACTCTGCGATCTCGGCGCGCTCTTGCGCCTCGGTCATGTCCTTATGCTCGATCCATTTTAGGCTGTGGCTCGCGATGTCCCAGCCCGACTCCTTCATCGCCGCAACGATCTCGGGATTCCGCTTCAGCGCGGTGGCAACGCCGAACACGGTGGTCGGCCACTTCCGCTCGTTGAACATCCGCCACAGCCGCCAGAAGCCGGCGCGCGAGCCATATTCGAACATCGACTCGATATTGGCGTGGCGCTGGCCCGGCCAGGGCTGCGCGCCGAGGACGTCGGACAGAAACGCTTCGGAGGCGCGATCGCCGTGCAAGATGTTGTTCTCGCCGCCTTCCTCGAAATTGACGACGAACTGCACCGCGACCCGCGCGTTGTCAGGCCATTGCGGATGCGGCGGGTTGCGGCCGTAACCGCGGAGATCGCGCGGGTAGCGAGTATCCGTCACTCAGACTTCCTCGAAGCGGATCGGCAGGGCACCCTTCCAGAGCACGCTCTTGCCGAGGGTCGCAAGATTCTCGAGGCCCGAGGTCAGCGTGATGAAATGGTTGCCGGCGAGCTGGCCCATTTTGCTGGCGAAGTGTACGCCGCCATAAGCGAGCAGGATCTCGGTCTCGCTGATGCCGCCGGGATAGAGGATGATCTGACCCGGCGCGGGATAGCTGGTGTGGTTCTCGTAGCCGACGCCGAAATCGAGATCGCCGAGCGGCATCCAGACGCCCTCGCCGCTCCAGCGCACATGGATGATGTGGCTTTCGAACGGCAGCGCCTTGCGGAACGCAGCGACGGTCTTGGGTGCCAGTTGCTCCTCGAAGCGGGCATCGAAGGTGAAGTCGCCGGCGCGGATAACGAGTTTGCTCATCTCATCTCTCTGGATCGGGGGCCAAAGGCCCACGGGGAATTTTCAAGCAAAGAGCATTCCATCGGGCTTCGCGCAAGTGGCGCGGCCCGTCATCTGCGGTCGTAGGACCAGCCGAAAATACCGCTCCGCCGCACCTCCGGCTCGGGCTCGGCGGCGGGCGCGGCCGAAGGGGGCGCCTCCTTCAGTTCCGCCTGTGGCGGAGGTGGCGCCGGCAGATTCTCGCATCTCATGGAGTAGACCAGCTTGCCGTCTGCGGTCCGCCCGATCGGGGCGCAGGGATCTGGATGCGCTGCCGAGGTCTTTGGCGTGAGCTTAACCTGCGCGGCCGCCGGCGAGGCGATCAGGAGAAGGACCAGCAGATATTTCGACATCGTTGTCGCCTGAGGAGTCAATTCGCCTCATTGAACCGGATTGCCCGGGGCAAGTCCACCGGCGCCGCGGGCGCGATTGCCGAATATTTGACCGGCGCTAGAAAATTTGATCGCCCCAACGTGATGGCCGCGCGTCGGATCGTGAAACCGGCCCGGCTGATATTCGGCAGGACACATCGCCATGTCAGCCACGACCGCGAACACAGGCGACATTTTTCTCGCAGCCTGAATCGCCGTCACGGGAGAAACAACCATGCGAAAGACCTTTGCCATTCTCGGCGCCCCCCTGATTGCCGCCGCCACCATCCAGACCGCCGCCGCGAGCGACCGCCACCACAGAAGCAAGGCACACCCCGCCCCGATCACCCAGTCGGTCCGCGACTCCAACGCGTTCTGGCCGTCGCAGCCGACCACACCCGACTGGCAGCGCTACGCCAACGGCGCGCTGTCGGCACCGGCGGGACGGTGATACGGGCGTAGAACGCGGTTGCTGCGACGTCTCTCGTGTCCCGGACGCGCTGCAACGCGCAAGCGTTGCTGCGCAGAGCCGGGACCGAGAAAGCGACACGGTAGAATGCGGAGACATGGGCTGCGGCTCTGCAGCACACCGCAAGAGCGCTGCGCTGCGTCCGGGGCACGAGACGGAGTATGAGGCAGCGGCGGCGTCCTCCAAGTGCCATTGTCATTCCCCGCGCAGGCGGGGAATCCAGTACGCCGCGGCCTCTCGGCTCAATCACAGCCGTCTCTGGAATGCTAGATCGCCCGGTCAAGCCGGGCGATGACAGCGAGTGCTGCAGACGCACCAATGGCCGACGCGCTGACAGTCGCAGACCCTTTGGCGATGGGCGGGCCGTCGCTCTCGGTCATCGTGTTCATTCCTGTTGCGTCGCGACAGGATAACTCGCTTCCGCTTTTTTGGCGGCATAGCGAACCTTGCCCGGACTTGCCGGTAGGTCAACCGAATGACCCCAACCGGACTTTGGCTGCGGGCCTCGCATGCGCTACGCGGTTCGGGATGAACCCTGCATGACACGCTTGACCACCATGGCCGCGATCCCCGCGAGCACGGCCTTTGCCTGCGGGGACGCAAGTATGTCGATGATCGGGTTCGACGGTTGGGCTTGCTCGTGAGGCTGGGCATCGCCACTGGCGAGGATATCCCGGAGCTGACCGGGCCTCCCATGCAGATCGGTGAGCACCTCGCCCAGTTCCTTCGGTTCGGGGGCCACTTGTCCCGGTAGCGCCACGCCGCGCGCGGCGGCTCGCTCCTGCAGCATCTTCACGAACGCCGCCCGTTCTTCCGGCGAAAGCTTGCCCAACGCTTCTATCGCTGCCTGCGCGTACTGGTCAGACGGCACGGCGTGTGACACATTACCATACCGTTTGAGAACCTCTTGATCGGAATAACCCTCCGACGGATTTCCTTGTTCGTATCGATCAACGAAATCCCGATACTCTTTCTGGCGTTGCCCACCGCCCATTAACTCGTCAAGGATACCCATGTACAGCTCCTCCTTGCGTGATTAGCTCAGGCTGCTTGCCACAGACCACGACACGTTTCGCTTGCGCGACATAAGAGCGATATCGGCGTTACGCACAAGATACAGGCGAAGAGTGCAGTCGCTCCGATAGTTGCTACTTCCAAGGTAAACCCACGTTGAGAGTATTGACCTAGGTCAAAGGGTCATGGCGGCCGTGCAAACTGAATGTTTTGCTTGTGAGGCGTGAGTGGACATTCCACGCGCGTGTCGCAATGATCGCTATTGTCCCTGCTGAAGCTTTTGGGTCCGGCCAAATGTGCGGTGCGCGATGGCAAATATTCGCAAGTGTCACCGTCGCGCGGTCCCCGCCCATCCTTTTGCTCTCCGCAGGACCCGGTGACCGATGCGGATGGTCGCTCAGCGACGCCCGGCAATCCAGAGGAGCAAAAGATTCGTTTTTACGCCGGAGCAGCTGCCTTCGCCTGATCCGACGCATCAGGTTGCGCGGAGGTCACGTGAACGACTGCTTCCAAGGCTGCACCGAACGACCCGCTTGCTACCAACGCGTTGGAAGCGTTTCCCACCGTTTCTGCGGCTCCCGTTCCCAGCAAAGCGAACAGGATACGGGTTGCGCCAATCCTTTTACTGAGCCCTCGAACGACGTGCTGAATCTTGGCGGTGGACGGCTGACTCAGATAGCAGACACATACAAGCGCGGTGTTCGCCAATTCGAGCGAAAGCAATTTCGACATTGATGAAGCATCAGCCTTTTCCGCATTGCCTGAATCCCGCGGTACCGCAGAAGCTGCGCCAGCACAAGCGCCGTCGCCTCATCGAGTCGCCCGGCACCAGGGATGCAAACGACCGAAATAGACGAGGTCGGCGGCTCCGGAATCAAAGCATGCTCGGAGCCTGCTCGCTCGAATGTAATGGCAGCTCCGGGGCTTGAGCTTAGATCCGGGGAACTGGGTCCTGTTGCTTCCACGTCATGGTGTGCCCCCAGCTCAGCGACCAATTCTTCCACCGTTGAGACTACCCGATTTAATCGGTCCTGATCGAGGTGACCCAATTGACGGTCGGCCTCCGCGAGTCTCAGGCCTTTCAAGAGGATGTCGTCATAATAATTCTCAAGCGACGAGTCATTCAGGTATTCATGTGCCTGTTCCACCGCTTCAATGGGATCTCCCGCCAGCATTCGTTGATAAGCCAGTTGCGGCGGCGTCAGCGGTGGTCGGTCGCCAAGCATAACGTCAAGAAATTTGAGGCGATCGACATGCCGCCCAAGGACGACGAGACAAATTGTTAATGGCGTGGCCAACACCAGTCCGACCGGCCCCCAAAGCCACGTCCAGAATGACGCTGACAGGATAATTGCAATCGGGGAAAGACCCGAGCTATGCCCAAAAATCAAGGGTTCGAGGACCTGTCCTGCGAGCAACTCAAGCACGACGAACAATGCCGCCGTAAGTATCAGCATCTGCCAGCCCGTGCCCACCGCCGCCGCGAGAATGAGAGGGAATACCGCAGATATCAATGCACCGATATACGGTACAAATCGCATAATCATCGCGATCAGACCCCATAGCGGAGCCGAGGGGACACCGATGAATTCAAGACCTAAGCCTATTGCAAGACCGAACACGCCATTGAACGCGATCTGGGTAAGAAAGAGCTTGCTCAGACGCTTACCGGCGTCGTCCAGGGCCGCAGTCGTGCGTTGAATATCCGCGGATCCGGCCAGTCGGACAAGCCGATTCCTCAGATCTTCCCGTTGCAGCAGGACAAAGACAACAAAGATCACGACGATCCCTGTCGTCGTTAAAGGTGAAATCAGTGGCTGGATGATTGCGCCAAACGTCGACAGAGCACCAGGATCGGGTTGCCTTACCTCAACGGGTATGGGTATCGGCTTGTCTGAGGGCTGTCTGGTGAGTTCGCCGTCAGTAGGTCGACCGGCCCCATCTCGATTCTGCAACTCTGTCTTCAATTCTTTCAGAACTGTCGACGCCTGCTCCAATGTTCCAGAGCCGCCGCCCATTAAGCCGCGCAGGCTTTCGATCTTGTCACTCAATGTTTGTTGATAGCCTGGCAGCTTGGTGGCGAGCCGGGTCGCCTGCGAAACCATAAGACCGCCTAGACTAAATATGATCGAGAATCCGATGAAGACGACCACCAGCACAGAAATCGTGCGCGGAATTCGCCAGGAACGTAAGCGCATCACGAAGGGCGCCATAACGAAACTCAGGAGAACTGCTAACGCGAAGGGAACAAAAATTTCACGACCGAAATAGAGCGCAGCAATTATCAACGCTGCGACGGCCATATTCGTCAGCACAGTCCCCCGCGGCTGTGCCAATCTCATTTGAGGAGATTTCTCTTCCATGGCGCGTCTTCCATGGCGCGGCTCATTCATCCCATACGTGGGTGAATTCTCCTTCGCGACACCATCCTACACCGAACGAACTTGTTCCGACAGCCCGAGCATGCCGTTCAATGTCGCTAGCTCGTCTCATAGCGCGCGGGTTGACGCCCTCTCGGGTATTTTGCCGTCGGGCAACACAGAGACGCGTAGCCCGGACGGAGCCAACGGGTCGGCGCGAAGCCGCCGCACGATGACACGCTCCGTGCAATCCGGGCTACGGCGAGAACAGGCGCCTAATAAGGCTGATAGTAGCCACGCGGACCGTAATAGGGACCGCCGCCATAATATCCCTGACCACCATAGTAAGGACCCGGGCCGTCATAATAGCGATTCTCGTAGTACTCCTGGCGCCGGCTCTCTGCGATCGCACCTCCGATCAGACCTGCCGCCACGCCCATGAAGGCAAGCCCTGCCGCATTTGGACCCCGGCGATAGTAGCGGTGGCGGCGGGCGGCGCTGAAATCGGTCGCAACGGATCTGCTAGACGTCGCAGAGTTCGCGCTGACGGTCGGCGAACCGGCCGCTGCCGCAGACGAGGGCGAGACGGAAGCTGTCGCCAGAGCCAGACTCGCAAACGCAGCCAATGCGGTGTTGCGGCCAAACCTGGAATTTACGGGCCTATCGCTCATCTCACCGTCCTTTGCTCTCGCTCAAAGTCAAAATATGAAACGATCCACAACGTGCAAACCATTGAAAAGTTTCGTGATCGCGGCAATCTGCCACGCTTCGAACGATTGTAAACCGAACGACCAGATGCAGCTTGAACTACTCAACCTGAGCGGATAATGAACAGCCGCGCCGTTTTTCGGTCGCCGTAAGCGTTTCACGTGAACCAACGCATCAACCGACGCCGTCGGGATCGATGCATTTTCGCAGGTTCAACGTGACTGACGCGTCCTTTTCCTCAAGAGAAATCAGATGATTGCGGTTCGCAAACTGCCGGCGCGCTATGCGCCGATCGTGATGCCATTTGTGCTGTCCATCCTCATGACGGCCGTGGTGTCGGTCATTTCGACGCTCCGGAGCCTCGGCGCGACGCCGGCGTTCCTCGCGACCTGGCCGGGCGCCTGGGCGCTGTCATGGCTCGTCGCCTTTCCCACGCTGCTGATGGTGCTGCCACTGGTCCGACGGATCGTGGCGTGCGTCGTCGCTTCCCCATCTCAACCAGGCCGATAGCCGGCGCGGACGGCGGCACACGAAGCACGCCGTCCCGCTTCCATGATTGCGCCTGCGGGAGTGATCCTACGACAGCGCTCCGAGCACGCCGCGCGTTGCCTTGTCGATCTCCTCGACATAGCGGCGGCGGGCAAACGTCTCGGTGAGGAAGCCGACCACCTTGCGGCTGTCGGTGGAATCGACCACCGCCAGCATCTCGGCTTCCGCTTCGTCGAACACGGCCATCGCCGACTTCACATTCATTTCCGGGATCAGCACGATCTCGGTCAGGCGGGCGAGCTCGATCACCTGGATGTCGTCGGCGATGCTGTCGAGGTCGCTGGAGAACAGGTCGGGCAGCAGGACGAGGCCGACATATTCGTCCGCATTGTTGACGATGACGATGCCGGGCCGCGAGCCCAGCGCGAATTCACCGCGCACGGCGGCGATCGTCGTGGTTGATGGCACCTTGCCGACGTCGGAGCGCATCAGCCGCTCGACCGTGAGGTTGCGCAGCCAGCCGACGTCGTTGGCGCTGCGGATGGTCTCGCCGCGCAGATGCAGGCGCCATGTCGAGAAGGAATGACCGAACATGAAGCGGACGCAGATCGAGGTGACGATGCAGCCGGCCAGCACCACGGCGGTAACGTCGACATTGCGGGTCATTTCCAGCACGAGGAACGACATGGTCAAGGGGCCGCCAACGATGGCGACGCCGAGCGTCGCCATACCCGTCAGCATCGCGACCAGCGGGTCGATCACGAATTCCGGGCTGATGAGCAAAAGAACCGCAGCGAAGAATTTTCCGATCAGGCTGCCGACGAACAGCGAGGCGAAGAACAGTCCGCCGCGGAAGCCCGAGGCGAGCGAGATCAGGCAGGCCGTCACCTTCAGGGCGATGATCAGCGCGATCAGGCCGATCGTCATGTCGTGAAAGAGATCGAGCACCATGGCGCCGTGGCCGGCCGCGAGCACCTGCGGCGTGACGATGGCAAAGCTGCCGACGATAAGGCCGCCGATCACCGGGCGCAGCCAGACCGGCAGCCAGACAAACAGGCGCTCGAACATCGAAGACGACCGCATCACGGCGATGCCGACGCCGCTGGTAATGAGCGCAAGCCCGATCAATGCCAGATATTGCTCGACGCCGACCGCGCTGACCTTCGGTATCTCGATAGAGTACGGCGCGCCGCCGAGCCATTGCGCGGTCAGCGCGCCAGCAAGCGAGGCCGCCAGGATCGGCGCGGCGCTGCCGACCGAATAGACGCCGACGATCAGCTCGCAGGCATAGAACGCGCCGGTGATCGGCGCGCCAAACGCCGCTGCGATCGCAGCGGCGGCGCCGCAACCGACGATCAGGCGCAAATCGTTGCGGCGCAGATTGAAGAACTTGCCGAGCAGTGAGGCGATACCCGAGCCGATCTGGGTGTAGCCGGCCTCGAGGCCGACCGAGGCGCCGCAGCCGTTCGAGATCAGCGTCTGGCTCGACACCACCATGCTGTCGCGCATCGACAGATTGCCGCCGCGTAGCGCGTTCGCCTCGATCGGGTCGACCGCGTTGGAGATCTTCAGCCGCCGCCGCCACCACTCCATGATACCGAGCGCCAATCCGCCGAGCGCGGGCGCGATCAGGGCCGCCCAGGGGCTGACCCGGGCGTGCGCGGATAGGCGAACGTCGACGGGAATGCCGTAGATCATCATATGGGCAATCTGCGCGATCTCGGCCATCAGCGTCACGATGGCACCGGTAAACGTGCCGATCACGAGCGCCAGCGGGATCAGGTAGAACTCGTTGCTGCGCAAGAGCGCGCGCAGGCGAACCATGACGCGGTTCGATCCCTTGCGATCGGCGATGTGTCTGATCCGCGCGAACACCTTTTTGCCCGCCCTAACCTTCCGACATGCCGTAGCCGGCCATGCGCTGGCTGACACGTTCGATCTCGGCACTCGACAGCAGCGGCGGTTTTCCGATCTGGAGGCAGCCGTGATACTGCCGCGCCAGCGTCTCGACCTCGACGGCGAGCCACATCGCCTTGTCCAGCGTCTTGCCGACCGCAATCATGCCGTGATGGTCGAGCAGGCAGGCGAGCCGGCCCTCCAGCGCCCGCAGCGCATGCTCGGACAGCTCCGCCGTTCCGAAGGTGGCATAGGGTGCGCAACGGATACTGTCACCGCCGGCGGCCGCGATCATGTAGTGCACGGGCGGAATCTCCATGCCCATGATCGCCAGGATGGTGCAATAGGTGGGATGAGCGTGGACGACGGCGTTGACGTCGGGCCGCGATTTCAGGATGTCGCGGTGGAAGCGCCATTCACTGGACGGCTTCTGACTGGGGGCATGCGAGCCGTCCATCGCCATGAACACGATCTGGTCGGGCGTCATGGCGTCATAGGGCACGCTGGTCGGCGTGACCAGAAGCCCGTCCACATGCCGGACGCTGATATTGCCCGAGGTGCCCTGGTTGATGCCGAGCGCGTTCATGCGGCGGCACGCGTCGATTATGGCCTGTCGCTTTGCGAGCTCGTCCGCTGTCATCGACATCCCGATTTCATCTCGACTTTTTGGCGATGGGCGTTTGTTAGACCGGGAGTACGTCAAAGCAATGTGGCAGCGCAAGAGAAAGCGGCCGGGATTGGCCGCTGCCTTGCCGGCTGTACCGTTACATCAAGAAACCAGCTGTAAAATCAGTATATTAGCAGATTGTCGCAGGTTTACGAAAAGCTCGCCCGGACGGCCGCAATTCCGTTGATCACGAACTGCACCGAATAGGCCGCGAGCAGCATGCCGAGCACGCGTGAGAGCACGGCATTTCCGGTCCGCCCGAGGGTGCGCGCGATCAGGCTCGCGGAGACGAAGCACAGCATGCAGAGCAGGCAGACGGAGACGACGACCGCGATGATGATCGCGAGCTTGGCCCCATAGCCGGCATTGCCCGTCAGCAGCAGAGTGGTCGCGATCGCGCCGGGACCGGCCATCATCGGGATGGCCAAGGGAAACACCGCGACGTCGGAGGCATGCTCCGAGGTCGCCTTGTCGGCCTCGCGCGCCTCGCGATGCGGACGGTCGCCGAAGATCATCTGGTAGGAGACGCCGAACAGCAGCAGCCCGCCGGCGATCTGGAAGGCGGGGATGCCGATCCCGAGTTGGCGCAACAGCCAGTTTCCGGCCAGCGAGATCACCACCAGGATCAAGGCCGCGATCAGCGGCGCGCGCAGCGCGATCGTGCGCTTGACCTTGTCGGGCATGCCTCCGGTCGCGGCCAGGAAGGCCGGCGCAAGGCCGACGGGATCGACCACCAGCAGCAGCGTCACGAAGGCGGACAGGGCGAAGTCGAGCATGCGGGTGGGTCTCGCGCGAGGTGCAGCCGCAATCCATAACCGCTGGAGGAGGCCTTCGCGAGGAACATTTGCCCTCGCAGAGTCTTGGTCGCGCGAGGATTGAGGAAGGCATCGCCCTTCCCGTGTCGCCTCAAGAGGAGGATTTATGGCTAAACGAGCGAAGAAACGTGCGAACGCGAAAAAGACCGCGACGCGCCGTCCGCGTCAGGCACCGAAGATGTTGAGCGACCTGTTCCTGGAGACGCTGAAGGACATCTATTACGCCGAGAACAAGATCATCAAGACGCTGCCGAAGATGGCCAAGGCCGCGCATTCCAAGAACCTTGCCGCCGCCTTCAACAAGCATCTGCGCGAGACGCAGGGCCAGGTCAAACGGCTCGACCAGATCTTCAAGATGCTGGGCAAGCCGGCCCGCGGCAAGCCCTGCGAAGCGATCAACGGCATCACCGACGAGGGCGCCGAGATCATGAAGGATTTCAAGAACGCCCCTGCCCTCGACGCCGGCCTGCTCGCGGCCGCTCAGGCCGTCGAGCACTACGAGATCTCCCGCTACGGCACGCTGCGCACCTGGGCCGAGGAGCTCGGCATGCCGGACGCGGCAAGGCTGCTCCAGGAGACGCTGGACGAGGAAGAGGCGACCGATCACTCGCTGACCGAGCTCGCGACGTCGGTCATCAACCTCGAAGCGGAAGAGGAGTACCGCGCCGCGGCCTGATCGGCGCGACGCGCCCTACTGTTGCCTTCGATGCCGCGGAATATCCCCGCGGCGTCGAAGCGTGCGACGACAAGGGCCTCTTCCGGTTGGAGAGGCCAGGCATGCTCCAAACGCGCGATGCTGGAATTTTGGGGAACCGTCCCCATATGCTCGTTTTCCAACCGCAGCGCCTTCCCCGAGTTTTGCCATGCAACCCAAAAATCCCCTCGACTGGATGCTGTCCGAAGCCCTGGACTCGCTGACCCGCGCCGAACGGCTGCGCCAGCAGTTCGGCCGCCAGGAAGCCTGCTGGGAGCCGCCTATCGACGTGCTCGAAACCGAGCATGAGCTTTTGATCCTGGTCGCGCTTCCCGGCGTCAATCCTGACAATGTCGAGACGGTGATCCTCGACGGCGTGCTCGTCATCTCCGGCCAGCGCACGCTTCCGCCGGAGCTTCGCAACGCCCGCATCCACCGGCTCGAGCTGCCGCAGGGCCGCTTCGAGCGGCGCATCGCGCTTCCCGTTGGCCGCTACGCCATCAGCCGCTTCGTGATGGACGGCTGCGTCGCGCTGCGCCTCGCCAAATCCTGAGGTCGATCATGGCCACCGAACAGATGAATACCGCACAAACCAATTCCCAGAATAATCCCGACGTGAAGATTCCCGAAGACGCGCTGATCGTCATCCCGGTGCGCGAGATGGTGCTGTTTCCCGGCGCCATCGCGCCGATCGCGATCGGCCGGGCGAAGTCCATCGCCGCCGCGCAGCAGGCGCTGCGCGAGCAGCGGCCGGTCGGCATCGTCCTGCAGCGCAGCCCCGAGATCGAGGAGCCCGGACCTGATGATCTCTACCGGGTCGCGACCATTGCCAACATCGTGCGCTACATCACCGCACCCGACGGCACGCATCATATCGTCTGCCAGGGCGTGCAGCGCGCCCGCATCCTCGACTTCCTGCCGGGGACGCCGTTCCTGGCCGCACGTTTCCAGCAGATCCCCGAGCCGACCACGAGCTCGCCCGAGATCGAGGCGCGCGCGCTGAATCTGCAGCGCCAGGCCATCGAGGCGGTCGAGCTGCTGCCGCAGGCGCCGCCCGAGCTGGTCGCGATGTTCCAGAGCACCACCGCGCCCGGCGCGCTGGCGGACCTGGCGACCTCGTTCATGGACATCAAGCCGCAGGACAAGCAGGAGGTGCTGGAGACCATCGACCTCGCTTTGCGCGTCGAGAAGGTGTCGAAGCATCTGGCCGAGCGGCTGGAGGTGCTGCGCATCTCCAACGAGATCGGCCAGAAGACCAAGGCCTCCTTCGACGAGCGGCAGCGCGAGGCGATCCTGCGCGAGCAGATGGCGACCATCCAGCGCCAGCTCGGCGAAGGCGACGGCAAGGCGGCCGAGGTCGCCGAGCTGACGGCTGCCATCGCCAAGGCTAACATGCCGCCGGAAGCGGAGGCGCACGCCAAGAAGGAGCTGCGGCGCTACGAGCGCATGCCGGAGGCTGCCGGTGAGTCCGGCATGGTCCGCACCTATCTCGACTGGCTGATCGAGCTGCCGTGGGCGCTGCCCGCGGAGAAGCCGATCGACATCAAGGAAGCACGCCGCATCCTGGATGCCGACCATTTCGGCCTGGAGAAGATCAAGGGCCGGATCATCGAATATCTGGCGGTGCGCAAGCTCGCTCCGCATGGCAAGGCGCCGATCCTGTGCTTCGTCGGCCCGCCCGGTGTCGGCAAGACCTCGCTCGGCCAGTCCATCGCACGCGCAATGGATCGCCCCTTCGTGCGCGTCAGCCTCGGCGGCGTGCATGACGAGGCCGAGATCCGCGGTCACCGGCGCACCTATATCGGCGCACTGCCCGGCAACATCATCCAGGGCATCAAGAAAGCCGGCACGCGGAACTGCGTCATGATGCTGGACGAGATCGACAAGATGGGCCGTGGCGTGCAGGGCGATCCCTCGGCCGCCATGCTGGAGGTGCTCGACCCCGAGCAGAACGGGACGTTCCGGGACAACTACCTGGCCGTGCCGTTCGACCTGTCACGCGTGGTGTTCATCGCGACCGCCAACATGCTGGACCAGATTCCAGGTCCGCTGCTGGATCGCATGGAGCTGATCAGCCTCGCCGGCTACACCGAGGAGGAGAAGCTGGAGATCGCGCGCCGCTACCTGGTGCGGCGTCAGCTCGAGGCCAACGGCCTGACGGCCGAGCAGGCCGAGATCGAACCGGAGGCGCTGAAGCTGGTGGTCAAGGGCTACACCCGCGAGGCCGGTGTGCGTAACCTCGAGCGCGAGATCGGCAAGCTGTTCCGCCATGCCGCGGTGCAGGTCGCCGAGGGCACCGCTGCCAAGGTCGTGGTGAGCCCGAAGGACATCGCTATCGTGCTCGGCCAGCCGCGCTTCGAGGGCGAGATTGCGCAGCGCACCAGCATTCCGGGCGTGGCCACCGGCCTTGCCTGGACGCCGGTCGGCGGTGACATCCTGTTCATCGAGGCTTCGCGCGTGCCCGGCCGGGGCGGCATGATCCTGACCGGCCAGCTCGGCGACGTCATGCGCGAGAGCGTGCAGGCTGCGATGACGCTGGTGAAGAGCAAGGCCACGCAGCTCGGCATCGATCCGTCGGTGTTCGAGAAGAGCGACATCCACGTTCACGTGCCGGCGGGCGCAACCCCGAAGGACGGACCGAGCGCGGGCGTTGCGATGTTCACGGCGTTGACGTCCCTGCTCACCAATCGCACGGTGCGCAGCGACACTGCGATGACCGGCGAGATCTCGCTGCGCGGTCTGGTCCTGCCGGTCGGCGGCATCAAGGAGAAGGTGGTGGCTGCGGCCGCCGCCGGACTGAAGCGGGTGATGCTGCCGGCGCGCAACAAGCGGGACTACGACGACATCCCGAAGAGCGCGCGGGACAACCTCGAATTCATCTGGCTGGAGCGCGTCGACGAGGCCATCGCCGCAGCGCTCGAGCCGGCTGATGCCAAGGTCGAAGCGGCGGAGTGAAGACGATGAAGAAACTGCTGGAAAAAGCGAGGCGATCACGGAGGACGCAGCGGCTGCGTCAGCTGCTCGATCGTGCGATCGACCGGGTTCGCGATGCGCTGGCGGCACCAGGGCCGCGGCTTCAGCCCGTTCCGGTCCGGGTGAAGCGCCGCAAGGGTTGAGCCCTCCGTCTCAAGCCCTCGCGGCAGCCCCAAACAAAAGGCCCCCTCCTAGCTGAGGGGGCCTTTGCGTTGTTAGCCCACCGCGTCCTTGGCGGCCTTGACCGGGCGGGCGCGGACGATCTTCCGGGCCGGCTTGGCCTTGAACATCATCTCTTCACCCGTGAACGGGTTGGTACCCTTGCGCGCCTTGGTCGCGGGCTTCTTGATGACCACGAACTTGGCGAAGCCCGGCACCAGGAACAGGCCGTTCTTCTTGAGCTCCTTGTGACCGACGTCGGTCAGCGTCTCCATGACGCTCTTGACGTCGCGCTTGGAAAGCTCGGTGGCGGTCGCAATCTTTTCGATCAGCTGCGATTTGGACATTTGGGTTGGCATCGTGTCTCCTCTGATTCGTTGCCGGTTGCATATTAGACCAACCGTTGAAGGCCCAGAGCCTTCTGCACAGTTTTGTCGCGATTTTACGGGCTTTTTTGGCCCTCTGAGGCAAAAAACCCTGCTTTTCAGCGGCTTCCAGAGCGGAAGGAGCCTCCGGCAGCGGTTTTTGCCTTGTTTCAAAGGCCCGCACGCCGCCTTGCTAAAGCTGATTCGCTGCTTTCGACAAGCGACGACCGGCCTCTTTGTGAGAGGCCGGTCGCGATTCACCCTGAAAAATAAGGCTAGACGCGCTCGATGATGACCGCGGGAGCCATGCCGCCGGCGGCGCACATGGTGACGAGACCGCGCTTCAGGTCGCGCCGTTCGAGCTCGTCGAGCACGGTGCCGATCAGGATCGAGCCGGTGGCGCCGATGGGATGGCCGAGTGCGATCGAGCCGCCATTGACGTTGACCTTGGTGCGGTCGAGCTTGAGGTCGCGGATGTACTTTTCCGCCACCACCGCAAAGGCCTCGTTGATCTCGAACAGGTCGATGTCGTCGATGGAGAGCCCCGCCTTCGCCAGCACCTTGCGCGTCGCCGGCACCGGCGCGTTCAGCATCAGGGTCGGCGAGTCCCCCATGTTGGCCATCGCGACGACGCGAGCGCGCGGCTTCAGGCCGCGCGCCCTGGCATAAGCGGGCGATGCGAGCAATATCGCGGCGGCACCGTCGACGACGCCGGAGGAATTGCCGGCGTGATGCATGAAGTCGATGTTCAGGTCCGGATATTTCTGCAGGATCAGCCCGCGATAGGTCGTGCCCTTGTCGTCGAGCGCATAGTCGGCGATCGCGGGGAATGCTGGCTTCAATGCGCTCAGCCCTTCCATCGTGGTCTGCGGCCGCGGATACTCTTCATGATCGAGCGCGAGGCTGCCGTCCTCGCGATGCACGGGCACGAGGCTCTTCTTGAAGTGACCGCCGGCAATCGCCTGCGCTGCGCGCTTCTGGCTTTCGAGACCGAGCGCGTCGACGTCGCTTCGCGTGATGCCTTCCAGCGTCGCGATCGCGTCGGCGCAGACGCCCTGATGCGACTGCGGATGCCGCGCGCGCAGGCGCAGATTGCCGCTGTCCATCATCATCGGACCGCCGCCGCGGCGTCCTTCCATCGACATCATCTCGCAGCCGCCGGCGATGACGAGGTCTTCGGTGCCCGACATGATCGAGGCCGCCGCCATGGCGGCGCTGGTGATGCCGCTTCCGCAGAAGCGGTCGAGCGTCACCGCGCTGGCGCGCACGTCGTAGCCGGCATCGAGCGCCGACATGCGGCCGAGGTCGCCGCTTTGGGTCGCGACCTGCGCGCTGCAGCCCCAGACGATGTCGTCGACGTCGGCGGTGTCGATGCCGGTGCGGTCGGCGAGCGCGCGCAGCACGGTCGCGCCGAGCTGCTGCGGATGAATGCCCGAGAGTGCTCCCTTGCCGGCCTTGCCGACGCCCCGCGGGGTCCGGCAGGCATCGATGATCAGCGCGTCAGCCATTGGCGTTGTCCTCTTGTTTATGGGTGTTGATGTCGTTTCTGAATAAGGGGAAGAGTGGAGTCAACGTGCGGTGCCGCGCGGCCTCCTTGCAAAAAACTGAAAAACAACCCCATGCACAGTAGAAGCGCGGGTTCCGCATGGGGCGCGGTGATACCGGTGAAGCGATTGGCCTGTCAGGCTAAACGGCCGTGGCCGCGCGATCTTGCGTCACCTCGCCCCGCCTGCGGGAAGAGGTCGGATTTTACGCGCGGCGGAAAATCCGGGAGAGGGAGAGAAAGCTATGCCCCCGCCGCGTTCTTCGCGATCACGTTGCGGTAGAAGGTCGCGCTGAGCTTTGGCGTGCGCACCTGCGTGTCGAAATTGACGTGATAGAGCCCGAAACGCTTGTTGAGCCCGAACACCCATTCAAAGTTGTCCAGCAGGCTCCAGAGGAAGTAGCCGCGCACCGGCACGCCCTCGGCGGTGGCGCGCTGGAGCTGCGCGAGATAGTTGCGCAGGTACATGATGCGGTCGGTATCGTAGATCTTGCCGTCGGGCGTCACCACGTCGTCGCCGGAGGTGCCGTTCTCGCTGATGTAGATCGCATCCGTCTTCCAGATCTTTGCGGCCAGCTTCGGCACCCAGTAGATCGTCTCCGGCGCGACGCGGAGCCAGTTCGAGTTCATGTGCGGGAACGATTTCGGGATCGGCAGCGGCATGAAGCCCGCGCCCTGGTCGGAAGGCACCACATAGTTCTGCGGCGCGTAGATGTTGAGGCCGAGGAAGTCGACCGGCGAGGAGATGATCTTCAGCTCGGCGTCGGTGTATTTCGGCGCATCGGCGCCCGCGTATTTCAGGAAGGCGTCGGTATACCGGCCGGTCATGATGACGTTGAGATAACCGGCATTCATCTCGCGTAGCGCGATCTCGGCCGCACGGACATGCTCGGGCGTGTCGATTGCGGGAACGCAGACGTCGATATTCTCGGCCGGCCCGACCCTGGTGCCGGGGCGGCCGTGCGCCCGCACCGCCTGCACCGCGAGCCCGTGCGCGAGCGCGCTGTTATGCCTGACCTGGTTGACCTCCGCTTGCGGCAGCGTCACGCCGGGCGCGTCGATGCCGAGGCCATAGCCGAACTGGACGAAACGTCCGCTCTCGTTCAGCGTGAACACGTTCTTGACGCGATCGGTCAGGCGCTCGGCGACATAGCCCGCATAGTCGCCAAAGATCTTGCACGTCTCGGTCGAGCGCCAGCCGCCGAAGCGATCCTGGAGCGATTGCGGCAGGTCCCAGTGATAAAGCGTCAGCCACGGCTCTATGCCGTTCTTGAGGAGCTCGTCGACGAGACGATTGTAGAAGTCGAGCCCCTTCGGGTTCGGCTTGCCGTCGCCGTCCGGAAACACCCGCGGCCATGCCACCGAGAAGCGGTAGGCCTTGCAGCCGAGCTCCTTGATGAGCGCGATGTCCTCCTTGTAGCGCTGATAATGCTCGACGGCGCGATCGCCGGTGGTGCCGTCCTCGATCTTGCCGGGGATGCGCACGAACTTGTCCCAGATCGAAGCCCCCCGCCCGTCGACGTCGACCGCACCCTCGACCTGATAGGACGAGGTCGCCGTGCCCCAGACAAAGCCCGCCGGAAAGCCGTCCATGCCTCGCGGCGCCGGTGCCGGCTTAACCTCGGCGGCCTCCAGCGGATTTGCGATTCCGGCTGCGGACAATCCCGCTAGCTTGGCAAACTGGCGACGCGAAACCTTGTCCGACATTGATACTGCCCCTTGAGACGATTGTTGCGGCGGCACAATGGCGTGTCGGAAGCTGCTTGAAAAGCGGGAGTTCCGGGACTTGCGGATGCAAAAATGCAGAAGAACGCCCGGATTTACCCCCTGCCCTGCTTTTTGCCCTTCACGCCCTGAGCCGCGTCGAAGCACGCCAACAGCGAATTGATCACGGCTCGCGAGCCCAGACCATCCACCACGAAGTCGCGGTCCTTGCCGTTGGGCGGTATGATCTTCAGCTTCGCGCTGCGAATGCAGGAGCGACCGTCCGAAACCATCGATAGAACGATCCGACGCTCCACCATCGATGGCAAGAACGCATACGTCCGTTCACAAACGCGGTCCCGAGTGATTGCGAGTCCTGCTGCGGCCGTCGCGCCAGCCTGGCAAGCTGGCAACGCGAAGCCTTGTCCGACATGATGCTGTATTGAACCGAGCACGCCGAGCGACCCGGCTCGCTCGATCAGCGCGAGCGCTTGGGCAATTTCGGAAGCTTCTCGGGATTGAACGCCGATGCCTGCTCGGTTCGCTCACGCGCGGGCGGCTGCTGTTCCGTGAGAATGAGCGTACCCTGGAGGATCATTCCCGGCATCTGCGCTGCCTTCGCCGTGTAGGTCGCGACCTTGCCGGGGCAGTTTCCCTCGATGTCCAGCGTGAGCTCGTCGTCGATGCCGAAGACCGTTGCACGTCCGTCGGTGTGACGCTTCGTCGACACGGTGGCGGTGAAGCGATCGCCGTCGACCTTGCAGGAGCCGTGATAGGTCATCAGGCTGTCGCAGCCCCAGATTTGTCCGTCTGCGACATGGACGATCCCGGTACCCTGGTCCAGTGGCGTCTTGTACCACGCCGCGTAGGTGCCGTCCTTCAGCATGGGAGCAGTCTCCCTTGACATTCCCTCGCGAATAATCCGCATGATTAGCGCTAAGAAACGGTTAATCGCGCGGCCCGTGCGAATCCGGTCTGTCCCTTCGCAACTCGGCTTCCAGTTCCTCGATGATGCTGTGAAGCAGGCACGCGGCAAGCGGATCGGTGACTTCGCGCTCCAGAAGCCTGTAACGCGCGATCTGGAATTCCCGCTCTCGCAACTGGTGCTCTGTCATCGGACGGGCCCTCCGGCAAACCTACCCGGAAACAGCCAAGTCGTTTCGTTACAATTTTCAGATCATTCGCTATGGTTTCTGATCGGTAAAGGAACGCGGCGCCAAGCAGGTCGGTGTACGGGGTTTGCAATGTCGATCGTTCAAAGCTATCGCGCCTTCGCCTACAATAATGCCTGGGCGAACCACCGGTTGCTCCGCGCGTGCGCCGAGCTGAGCCAAGGCGAATTTGAGGTCGAGCGGACGGGCTTCTTCCCGAGCCTACAGCGGACGTTGAACCACATTTACGTCGTCGACCTCTTTTACGTCGATGCACTCGAGGACGGATGGCTTGGGCCGAAGGCCTGGGAGGATCCGATCCCATTTCCAGCTCTTGCAGGGCTCTCGGAAGCTCAAGCATCGATGGACCGGCGCTTCATCGGCGTCTGCGATGCTCTGACACCCGCCTCGTTGAACGAAGACGTGCGGATCAATCGAGATCCTGGTGTCCAGATAGAGCGACGCGACCGGCTGCTGATGCATCTCATTCAGCATCAAATTCACCACCGTGGGCAGGTGCATACGATGTTATCGGGAACACGCGTCAAGCCGCCGCAGCTCGACGAGTTCTTTTCAGCTGCCGAAGCGCCGTTGAGGGCATCCGAGTTTGCCGATCTGGGCTGGACGGAGGAAACGGTTTGGGGGCCGCCCAACTCCTAGGTCGCCTATGGCTTATCAGCCCTCTCCCACAAGAAGGGGGAGAGGGCAAAACCTGCGCCGGTGCCCGACGCTAGTGGCTCAACGGAGCCACACTCAGAACGTCATCCGCATGCCCGCATAGAACGCACGGGGCCTTGCCGGGCTCAGCGATCGCGGGTCGTTAAATTCCGCACCGCCATTGGTGAAGTTGGGCAAGGCTTCCCTGTCGAAGAAGGTGCCAAGGGTCGAGTAGCGGTTGTCGAAGATGTTGGCGACGCGACCGTAAATCTGCAGGTTCTTGGTGATCTGGTAGGAGGTGTGGAGATTGAACACCGCGTAGGACGGCAGCTGCGGAAACTGGTTGGACTCGTCGCCGACGAAATACTGGCTCGAGACAAAGAGCGCGTCACCCCCGACCTTCCAGACATCGGTAACCGCATATTCGATGCTTGCCTTAATAAGGTGGCTAGGGAGGCGCGGAATGTGATTGCCCGGCAAGACCTGGATGTTGCCGGCGTCGGCGAACGGGCTCTCTGATCCAAGCGTCAGCGCGTCGAGGAAGCGCGCGTCCAGGAACGCATAGCTCGCCTGGAACTGAAGCACATTCGACTTCAGGCTCACCTCGGCTTCGATACCCTGCCTGCGCGTCCGGCCGACGTTCTGGAAGAAGCCGAAGCCAGTCAGGCCCGGAATTGGGGTCGCGAGGATGTCGTCGTAGTTGGTGGCACGGTAGGCACCGATTTTCCAGCCGAGCGAGCCGATGTTCAATTCCTTGGTACCGCGGAAGCCCGCTTCGAACGTCTTGGATACGACTTGCTGAAGTGGGGGGTCAGCGATCAGAAACTGCCCGATGATGCACGGCCTCGCCGGATCGGCGCAGCCGAGCTCGAGTGGCGTGGGCACCCGGTTGGCTTCGGAATAGCCGGCATAGGCAGTCACTTCAGAGGTGATCTTGTAGGTGCCGCCGATGATCGGATTGAACCGATCATAGGTATGATCGCCATTGAGTGCGGTGCCGAGCTGGTCCATCAGCGTGACACGGGCCGCGTTGAATCGCCCGCCTGCCGTCACCGCAAAGCGATCGTCCACGTTGAACGTGTCGAGCGCATAGAGCCCGTGATATTGGTTGACGGTGCGAAGCGACACGGGACCAACCGATGTCGGATCACCGGAGGGACCTAGGAATATGCCGCTGCCCGTGACGACATAGTTCGTGCCTATGGTTCCTAATTCAGCGCTGCCGGTGAAGCGCGTGCTGCTGACATCATAGCTCGCGCCAACTACGAAGCGGTTCTCATGACCGAACAGCTGGTCGGTGTTGGTTGCCTGACCGGATACGCCAAATGTGGTCGATTTCGTGCTGGTGCGATCGATCTCGCTGAGGATGGCGTCTGGCGCAAAGGTATTGGCGAGCTGAACGCCATTCAGGCCAAAAGCCGGGACCGTATCATTGCCAAAGCACAGGAGCGTTGGATCGGCACATGCCTGGGCGTCGGTCGGGTTTCCGTCCACGGTGCTCTGTTTGAAGCTCCGCACATGCGCCGTGCCCTCAAAGGTCCAGGTCGGCGTCGCCTCCACCTTGCCGGTCAGGTTGAGATAGCCGACCTTGTTGGAGATGGTTTGCGGCGTTGTGTAGGTCGCCCCCCAATATTGCTGGAGCAATTCGGCCGGAACAGTGCTGGGTCCTGCCAGGGAATTGTTGGCGACGCCGCCATTGAGGTGAAACTCGTTGCCTTCGAAGCGATACCCGACATCGCCATAGAACCGCCGGACATCCGATTGCGAGAAATTGCGGAAACCATTGTCGTGAACGCCTTCGAGCGCTCCGTAGACCGACCAATTGTTGTCGACCTGCTTGCCCCATTGTGCAGAGCCCTGGATGCGGCCGAATGAGCCGCCCATGATGTCGATTTCGGCACCTTGATAGTTAAAGCCGTTCTTCATCTGCAGATCGATGGCGCCGCCGAGCGCGTTAAGGCCGTATGCCGGATTGTTAGTTACGACCAGCGCCGATCGGATCGCGGCCGTCGGGATCAGATCCCAATTAACAGTGTCGGAAAACGCCTCGTTGATGCGCACGCCGTTCTGGTAGACGGCGAGGCCCTGCGGCGTGCCGGCCAGAGGTGAAGCGACGAAGCCGCGAAACTGCACATCGGGCTGGAATGGATTGCCGGTCACTTCATTGATGCTGAGACCAGGCACGTACTGCTGCAGGGCAACGGCGATATCTGGCGAGGCGGTACGCCTGATCTGGCTGGCATCAACCGCATTGATCGCGGACGGCACCTTGTCGACATCGAGACCTCGGCCGGTGCCCGGTGAGGTCGGGTAGACGTAAAGGCGTGTCTTCGGAGCGGCGGACGCCGGCGCCCCTACCCGTGCGACCGGCCGCGTTGGCGCACTGCGCCTCACGGCCGACGGCGGTGGTGCCGCGATCTCGACCGCCGGCAGATTCTGGACGTTGGTTTCCTCATCCTGCGCGGCTGCGGCGGGGCCTGCAAGGACCAAGCCCGACACCAGCCCCGTCGACACCGAGGCTATCAACAAACGACGCTTGAACCAAAGAGGCTTGCCCATCCCTGCCTTCCCATCCGTGACCACCGGCTGTTTTGATTTTCGCCGTTTGGTTGAGATGAGTGTATTCGGCGGCAGTGAGTCCGCCAGCCACAAAAGGTCTGGCACTATCCGCACCCGTTTTCCCGACCAAATCGGGAATTTTTCCCGATGCAATCAGGACGCCGCCGTCGGAACCAGCGCCTCCACGGTCAAGCCGCCGTCGCCGGAGACGACGTTGAGCGTGCCGCCCAGCGCCAGAATGCGCTCGCGCATGCCGACGAGGCCGAAGCCGAGCTTCTGGCCCGGCTCCATGCCGCGGCCGTTGTCGCTGACCCGCACGCGCGCATAGCCGCGGCCGCCGGCCTGCTCGACGGGCTCGATCACGACATTGACCGACGTCGCGCCGGCGTGGCGGAACACGTTGGTGAGCGCCTCCTGCACGATGCGGTAGATGGTGAGGTCGGCCGTCTCGCCGGTGACCCCGAGCGTGGCGGAGATCACGGTTTCGATCGCGACGTCGGGATGCGACTCCCGCCACAGCCGCGAGAGCGATTCCAGCGCCTGGCGCAGGCCGAGCTCGGCAAGGCCGACGGGCCGGAGCCGCTCCAGCACCCGGCGGGTGAACTGCTGGAGCTGGTTGATCTGTTCCAGCAAGGCGCTGCCGTGCTTTCGGACCGAGTCGGCATTCGGCGCGCGCCCGTCCGCGAGCTTCGCCAGCGCGCTCGCATGCGCGCGCAGCGAGAACAGATACGGCCCGAATTCGTCGTGCAGCTC
This sequence comes from Bradyrhizobium sp. MI1.7, assembly GCF_055811795.1. Classification (NCBI taxonomy): domain Bacteria; kingdom Pseudomonadati; phylum Pseudomonadota; class Alphaproteobacteria; order Hyphomicrobiales; family Nitrobacteraceae; genus Bradyrhizobium; species Bradyrhizobium sp. MI1.7. The sequence goes on along the minus strand of NZ_JBVVPO010000014.1, from coordinate 111,648 downwards.
GCGCGCGATCTCCTTGCGCTCGACATCCTGGAGCGACACCGCGCGCTCGGCCAGGAGCCGCTTTTCCTCCACCGCCTCGCCGAGCGCCGCCGCGAGATGATTGAGCTTGCCGCAGATCGCGGCCAGCTCGGGCGCACCGCCCGGCGTGGCGCGCGCGTCATAATGCCCGCCCTCGATCGCGGTCATCGTCTGCGCCAGCGACTGCAGCGGCGCGAGCGCGCGGCCGACCACCGTCATCATCACCAGGAACAACGCGAGCGCGATCACCGAGCCGACCTCGAGCTGAGTCACGATGGCGTCCCAGATCTCTGCGATCTCGTCATCGGGATGTGCGGTGATCACCAGCGAGCCCGGCTTGCCATGGACCGAGACCGGCACGCTCACCGTGGTCTGCTCGGGATGAACCAGGCCGACGAACCAGGCCGGCGGTCCGCGCGCGTCGTCGTCGGCAGGCCGGGGCGGCGTCAGCGGGTTACCGCCGGCGTCCTGAAGCGCGATGCTGACATGGCGCAGGCGGCTCAGATCGCGTGCGATCTGGTTCAGCCTGGCATCCGGATCGGGCGCCTCGTTCAGATCCGCAACGATCATCTCGATGAATTCGCGCGCAAGCCGGATCACGCTCTGGTCCTCGGCCTGCACGCGCGGCCCGGCTTCCGCCACCTGGCGGCCGATATTGACGGCGAGCCCCAGCGCCAGCAGCAGCGCCAGCAGAAGGTTGATGCGCGCGCGCAACGATAGATTTTGCCACATTGGTGCTGCCCGTGCCTCGCGAAGGTTGGCCCGCGCCTGTCCGATGACGTTGACAGAGGCGAAGCGCCCGATATCTAATCGAAAGCGTACAGCAATCCCGGCCGGGTTGCATGAGGCGACATGAGACGCGCGCAGCGTTCTTGTTCGGATCATGCGGCGGAAAAGCAGGCCGAGGCTGTCACGGGGAACGCCTATGCGCATTCTGATCGTCGACGATCATCCCATTGTCGCCTCCGGCTGCCGTGCCGTGCTGGCCGACGAGGGCGAGATCGAGATTTTGGAGGCCGCCGACGCCGAGGACGGCGAATGCGTCTTCATTGTCGAGCGCCCCGACCTCTGCATCATCGACATCAACCTGCCGACCGTCTCCGGCTTCGAGCTCGCGCGCCGCATCCTCGAACGTGCGCCCGAGGCCCGCATCATCATGTTCAGCATGAACGACGACCCTGCATTCGCCGCGCGCGCGATCGAGTGCGGGGCCAAGGGCTACGTCTCCAAGACCGGCGACCCCGACGACCTCGTCGAGGCGATCCGCGCCGTCGGGGGCGGCGGCACCTATCTGCCCACCGCGATCGCGCGCAGCATCGCGTTTGCAGGACCGACGCTGGCGCAAAGCCCGCTGTCGAAGCTGAACGCACGCGAGATGGAAATCCTGCGGCTGCTCAGCGCCGGAAAGAGCCTGTCCGAGATCGCGTGGCTGGTGCAGTCGTCCTACAAGACTGTCGCCAACACCTCCTCGATCATGCGACAGAAGCTCGGCGTGAAGACCTCGGTCGAGCTGGTGCGGCTGGCGATCGACAGCGGCGTCGCCTGACAAACACCGCCACGAATTCAGTCACACAAGCGTTGCAATCTTGATGTGGTTAGATGCCACGGAGCATAACGGCATGACGATCCAGACTGTCTCGACCAACACATCCTATGGCGGCGTGCAGGGCGTGTACCGCCATGCCAGCCAGGCGACCGGAACCGACATGGTGTTCTCGGTCTATGTTCCCCCACATTCCGCCGGCGCAAAGCTTCCCGTGGTCTGGTATCTCTCCGGCCTCACCTGCACGCATGCCAACGTCACCGAGAAGGGCGAATTCCGCAAAGCCTGCGCCGAGCTCGGCCTGATCTTCGTCGCGCCGGACACCAGCCCGCGCGGGCCCGACGTGCCGGGCGACGCCAACAATGCCTATGATTTCGGCCTCGGCGCCGGCTTCTATGTCGACGCGACGCAGGAGCCGTTTGCGCGCAACTATCGCATGTGGAGCTATGTCACCGACGAGCTGCCCAAGCTCGTGGCGGAGAATTTTCCGGTCGACGCCAAGCGGCAATCGGTGATGGGCCATTCGATGGGCGGCCACGGCGCACTGACGGTCGCGCTGCGCAATCCGCACCGCTATCGCGCCGCCAGCGCATTCGCGCCGATCGTGGCGCCCTCGCTCGTGCCCTGGGGCATCAAGGCGCTGACCGGCTATCTCGGACCGAACAAGGAGACCTGGCGCAACCACGACACCGTTGCGCTGATCGAGGACGGCGCGAAATATTCCGGCTTCCTCGTCGACGTCGGCGAGGCCGACAATTTCCTGAAAGAACAGCTCAAGCCTGAGCTGCTGCAGGCCGCCTGCACCAAGGCGGGCATCCCGCTGACGCTGCGGCGGCAGGCGGGATATGACCACAGCTATTATTTCATCTCGACCTTCATGGGCGATCATCTGCACTGGCATGCGGAAAGATTGAAGGGGTGATGACTTCTTCCTTCTCCCCTTGTGAGAGAATGAGGCTCTATCTAACCTGTTGATCGGGCACGGGAAACCAAAAGTAGTGTCCCAACAGTGTCCCCATCGCAGGGTTCCCCCGCGAGGGGTTCGCAGGGACGGGCGATAGTGCGTTCAAGGGGCGGGATCATCGCATGCACGACCGGGCAGAACGCCCACCAGCGACGTTCCCACGAGCGCTCAGATGTGTCTACGGGCGAATGCGACGACGGGACAGACGCGCACCACGAGCGTCCCCTGCGGTCTCTCGACATCCTGTCACCTGCCGTCGCGATCATTGGATGCGGTCGGCGACGATGCCGAGCATAACAACTACGGCTGCGAGCAGCCACATCACCGCTCTGATGTCCTGCCGCGTATGTCGGATGTAGTCGTCGGTGCTGCCAGTGTCCTTGCGCTGCTCTCTGTTCGCGAGGAAGGCCACTACGACTATCATGCCAATGCCGATCAGCGTGAACATGGTGCGCGCGCTCCCCCAATTGTCGGTCACACTAGAGAGTTCATTGCGGGCGATGAGCAATAGACGGATGCGATTATCCCCCGCCTTCGCCCGTTCGGCGCTGCGACCCGGTTAGTATGAAGCGGGCAACGCTGTTGTTGCCCGCCCCAATCGCTTACTTGAAAACGCCATTCGGCCAAATAGAGCCAACGAGGACGGCTAAGGCGATGAACAACTCGGATAGAGCATGCATCGCGGCGGGTTCGAGCGCGAACATCGCGTTCCCCCTTCAGCAATGGATGATTGTTTTGCGATGCATGTTGGACGAGACATGCCCAGTGCGCTGCGAGACACCGATTGCGACCAAAGCACGCAAGCTCCCGAACGATAGCGCCCAAACTCCTAAAACTTCGCTAAATCCGAGCTGGCGGCGGGCTGTAGAGCCTTCCTGCGGCCCTCGACGCTGGCGCGCCCGCCCGTCCGGTTACAGCTTCGTACACTTGCCGATCATGATGTACGGGGTGTTGCCGGGAAAGTCGCCCCTAGTATATCCGATGCCGTGAAATTGCTGAAAACGAAGCGTGTCAAAATTGAAAGTAAAATTGTATACCAGTCCGCCGCAGATCATTTCCGGGTCAGCCAATGTTCCTCCCGGAAGGGCCAATGCCTTGCGTTGACAGTAATGAACAATTTTTTCTGACCCAGTTTGCTTTACTATGTAGTCGTTCTGCGTCTCGCCCTGCGAAATCACAAACTTCTCATTGGCGAGAAAGCCTGCCCGTTCCCAAGTCGATCCGGTTAACTTGAAGCCCGTCGATTGTTCGCCGACGCACACGTAGGTTTCGGCTGCACTTGCAGGCGCCGTCATCACGCTGACTATCAGCGCGGCAAAGAGCAATCGTATCATCTGAGTTCGCCCCCGCGCATCGCCCGGCCCGTTACTGGATCGAAGCCGAATTTCCGATGGCCACCATGAAGCGTATCGCGGTTGAATGCGGCGGCATAGGTCTGACCGCTGAAGGATGGCGGTCCCTCCACAAGGGGGGCGCAACGCTCAGACACGCCCCAGAGACTGTCTTAAGAGAGGTCGGGGCTGGGGTCCTCTGAGAGAGGGAAAAGGATGGGGGGACCGCGCAACGGCCCCCTTTCAAGATATTTGCCCCGGCGGTTTTCCGGGTTGCGTTGCGAAGGCAATCTTGCCGAGGTCAAGGGCGCGAAGATGCGCGGCGAACTGGTCGAGGCCGCCGCCGTCGAGGCGGAATGGTCAGGCCATCCTGCGAACGGTTCGGGCCGGAATGCGCCTACGCACTGCCTCACGAACCTAGAAATATCGCCAAGGACAGGCACGCGCAATCTGTGCGTTAGGAACTTTATTCAATCTTATGATCCTTCTAATATTTGCACTGCCGCAGACAGGACAGAAGTACCAATACTCACTTGCGATTACCCTCGGACCTGGACTTGGATTGTAACCGCACATCGTTCGATGACATTGAAAACCGTCACAAGCATCATAACCCATGAATGCAATTTCAGGGGCGGGATAACCTGAACAATACACTTTCGTTCCAGTCCAGCATTTGCCACCGTCGTCCCCTTTTGTATCACTCTTCACGTATGTCATTCCCAGATCAGTGCAGTCTGCTGGCGACGCAAAGCAAACTGGTGCTGTCCCGATCCACATCCCTGGCTCCGCAAATGCATCTCTGCTTAGCAAGATAGCGGTTACTGCGAAGACTATCCTGAATAGGATCATAGAAGCCTCCCTATCTGTGACAGATGTGGAGGGGGGCTCCAGGATACCCTGACCCACCGTAGAAGATATTTGAGCAACCGGAGACGCCTGTAAAGACGTTCACCAGACCGCTACCGCGGAAGAGCACGACGGCTCGGCGCCCGCGAGTAGAGAAGCGGCTCCGCGACCCGGCGACAGATTGGCGCGGGCTCTCTGCCAACCTTTAGCTGCGCACGGCGGCGCGGAAGCCGACGAAGCTCAACGCGCCCGCCACAATGACGGCAATCCAGCTCGGCCAGAACGGTATATCGACGCCATTCAACGTGACGGACCAACCCATCACAATCCGGATCAACTGCAGAAGCGCGATGAGGGCAAAGATGGCTGCGGCAAGTGTGCAGAAGGTTCTTATGGTCATTGCCCATCTCCGATGGCACACGAGGACCTGCTCGTCCCGTACACCCAAAATGGGGAGGGGCCCGGCGCGGTGGCCACTCGCCTTTAGGAGTACACGACCTAGATCACCCCCATTGCCGCGCTGCTTGATGGCCCACAGCCGGTAGGCTTCGTCCTCTTAGGGTCAGCGGCCGTCGGCGGCGGGATCAGCTTCGCCAGCCGCCCTCAGAAGATGGGCAATGTCGCTGTCCGAAATCGTGAAGCGAGCCAGATCAATCGCGACGAGCGGCGGCTCTCGGAGCCGACGCCGGAGCCAAGCCCGCAACTCTAGCCTGTCGAGCCGAAGCGCCGCCGCCAGGAACGCCTGGAAAAACCTCTCGCGCTGCGCTGCGTCGAGCCGCGCCCAGCCCAGCATTGTCGCCTCGGTCAGATCAGTGCGCCGCATCTCGCGTGAACCTCCAAAGCGAAATTCAGCATACGAAACCCGAAAAACGGAAACTGCAAATATACCGAAGTGGTGCGTTTAGCCCTGGCCCCCGAGGGACCCGAAAATCGAATAGGGTGACCCCTGGTGCGCGTCTGAGCGCTGTGCGCTTGCCGCGCCCGTGCCGGGTGTGCCCGCCGCCTCAGTTGTGCCCGCCACGTCAACCACCGCAATCTGTAACGGCTTGCCTGTCCATCGCTGCCCGGCGGGCAGCAAATCGCGCGAGAACAACCGCTATGTCGGCACCATCATGCCGATGCCGCGCGTTCGTTGCTTGCCATGCGCCGCGTCGCCGCCTGTGCGCTGGCGCGGCCTGCCCGGTGTCCTGTAGCCCAGCGCGCTGCGGCGCTTAGGACGTTCCAGCGGCCTCGCCTGACGCCTGTCCGTCGCCTGCCGTTCGCCTGGTGAATGATGCGATGACGTGATGGCGTCCGCTATCGGCGACGAAAAAGCCGCCACCGGGACAAAGCGGTGAACGGCTTCTTTCGCGCTCGTGACCCACGAAACAAACCTTTAGCGCCGCACCCCGACGCGATTGACGCCACCATTTAAGTTGCCACCGGCGTTATGCCGAACCGCAGCGCGCGCCACCGGACGAGGCCTCAGCACGACGCCTGCCCGGGCAACGCAGCCCGCCGGGTATGCCGTGTACTGGCAATATATGACCGCATTGGCGGGCTCTGAATTGAGAGTGAGACCTGTAAGGCCCAACAGGGCGCTAGCAGCAATCCCGGCAACAGTCGCTGCCTTAATCGAAAAATGCTTCCTCGAATGCATGGCGGACCTCCCTGTTCGCTTTGCGTCACCGAAAGGTGGCAGAAGCCGCCTCAGGTGCGGGAACATAGCGTAGGCGCCGCAGTGCGCGGGTTCGATTGATTTACATCAACCTCCTGCGCGGAGAGAGCCGCAATCTCGCGAGCGGGGCTTAAGGAAGGATGTCTGTCATGCTCCGCTATATTCTCGCTCCTCTTGCCGCTTTCGTTTTGCTCATCGCCTGCTTGATCCCCGATGATGCCGAGGCTCGGCGCGGCGGAGGTGCCTATCGGGGTGGCGGCGGTTACCGCGGCGGTGCGGTCGCAGTTCGAGGACCGCGGGGCGGCGGCGCTGTTGCAGTGCGCGGCGCAGGCTACCGGGGCTACGGCTATCGGGGCGGCTATCGGGGCTACGGTGTCGGAGCGGCAGCGGTAGGCGCGGCTGCCGTTGGCGCTGCTGCGTACCGCCGCAGTTGCTACGATGCGTACGGAAACTATATTTGCGCCTATTAATACGTGGCGACGCGTGATAGCGCGGCTTGGCCCTCTACGGGTCCTTCTGAGGGCGCGGGTTTATGCGGGGACCGCGCGACCGTGATTGTCGAGAATATCTGCTGCTAGAAAATCCGTGGTTGCAGTTGCAGGACCGGCCGGACATGACAGCTACGGACAGTACATTTGTCCGGAGCAAACTTACTGGTATTGATGCAGCCGAAGTTCAGGACGGCGGTTCGCAGCCGCCGTTCTCCCTATGCTTCGGCCAAGCATGCAGCTCGTCAACGGCCGTAGTGAATTTGTAAGATGGCCAAGACGCCCACTGCGCGGCGGCTTCTGCAATTTCAGACTGGGAACTGATTTGCAGTTTCTGCAGCAGGCGTTTCCGCTGTTCGCCAACTTGTTCTGGTCTTCCGCCGATCTGAACCGCAATGGCACGATCAGAGTAGCCTCGGGCTAGACGCCGCAAGATGCGCTTCTCACGCGGGCTCAAAATAGGAACGCTACCGTTGATCACTTTGACCTCTGCAATAGCACGGGACCGAGCATATCCCAGTGGGCCACCGGCAGTCACTGAAATTCCGGTGGCCGGTCGAACCCGCTCCCAATTTCCCCTGTTTGGTAGAGACCCGAACCGACTAGCATACCAGTGCAGGCCGCCCCTCCGAAATTGACGCAGATCAATTGCAACGTGCAGACCTCCCGCTTTAGTGGGCGATCAAAGTGCCAGCATGGACGAATGGTGATTGTGCCCCAGCGAAGTTGAAGCACGGGGGTCGTCATGAACGTACGAGAATTAATTGAGACGTTGAAGGCACTCCCAAATCATGATGCGATGGTGGTCATTGGCGAAGGCCAAATGCCCGAGGTTTGGCTTATTGTTTCAGGTGTGGTGGAGCGTCGCATTCATGTAAGTGAGACCACACTCGATTGTGTGGGGCCGGGCAACGATATCGCTATCGAAATTGTCTGATCGCGCCGACCGGACGACCGGCGTACGGGCTGCATGAGCGCGCCTTGGCCGTCGGCCCGCCTCACTGCGGCAAATCCTCGCAGAGCTTGATCAGGATCATGACCGTCGAGCCGACTGCAACCACCACGGCGCAGACAAACGGCAACTCCAGGCCGACAAGGACCGCTCGAACACGGAGCGATCTTTTCAATTGCGCGAAGCGCAAGCCTGCCACACCCATCGGACATCTCCGTTTGGCCCCCAGCAGCAGCGGTCTATACTCAGCGCGCGAAATGAGGCCCGGCTATTGCCGCTTCGGCTGTTCCCTACATCAAGGTGAACAAACCGTAGCGAAGCCGTGGCTCGGTTCATTTTTGAACTTAGGTGATCCACACCTCGCGCATTTCGCGCATGCGACCCGAACGATGTCGAACAGGCAGAATTGCTATACGTGACGGCAGCAATCTCGCTTTCGTCACGGATATTCCAAAGCAGCGCGGAGCGCACCGACGCTGAGTGGGCGAAGATACGTGCCGCGCTCGGCATTCTTCGACTGAGGTTGCCTAGCACCTATGTGCGCCTGCTGACGTCGAGCGAAGAGCTGCTCGCCGGACATAGGAACGACGGATGACAGGGCGCGTTTGCATCCGCTGGCCGCTGCATGGGCCAGCAAAGGGCGGCCCCGACCCACATTTTCTCCAGCCCTTGTGGGCGGGGCCGTTCCAATCCATTGCGCATAACGCCCATCACCGCAGCCGAGCTTGACGCCCTTGCTGCGCCCCGGTTGGATTGATGCTCTGGCTCGGTGGAGTGGTGTTATGCGTTCTTCCCCGTCAATCGTTCCTGGCTCCGACCGGGAAATCTATCTCGTGTTCGATGATTTCGGCGACCACCTGGGCCGGGCATGGACCGAGACGGACGAGGAACATACCGATCGCGAAACGCTGCTGCGGCACCTGATGGAGGGCCAATACAGCAACCCGGTGCGCATCGTCAGTTTCAACACTGGCGAAGGCTTGTCGCGGGACGCCTCCGAGGACATCGCCGAGGAACTGCAGCAGCGGTTCGCCACGCGCGGCGAGGTTCCGGCATCCCTGGAGGCGTTCCTCGAAACCCACGGGCGCGGGATCGACATCCAGCTATCCCTGCTTTGAGCGGAAATGACCCCTTTCGGCCTCGTCATCGTCGCGGTCATCGTCACGCTGTTTGTCGTCACGCTGGCGACGCCCGCCGGACGGGTCGCCTTTATCGGACGCGCCCGCGGGACGGTCCTCATGCTGGTCTGGCTCGCCCTGCTCTTGCTGCTCGGTGCCATGTGGGCGCGGATCGGCTGGTGATTAGGTCCTACCTCCTATTCTGGTGGACTTGCGCACCTGCCTTGATGGTCCGCACTGTAACTGGAACGACGAGACGGCGAGTGCATTGGCGTCCATGGATGATAGGAAGTGGATCGCCATCATGGTCTCGTCGATGCTGCTGCTGGTTGGCGCGGCTGCAGTGCTGGTGTCACGGCCCGAACTCCTCGGCGCGGTGAGGTGAAGAGCCGGTTCGCGCGCGGCATAGTCGTCATGATGGGCTGGCTCGTGCTGCTCGGTGCCCTGTGAGCGCGAGCTCGGCTTGGGATCCGGCCTACTTCCTATTCTGCTAACTGGTCTGGCCCGCCCGATGCAAGAATGCCAGCCCGTTCCGAAAGAGAAACAAGTTCCGGCAACGACCGAACCTGCATTTTTGTCATTACATTAGAACGATGGGCCTTGATCGTGCGCTCGGTCGTGCCCAGAGCGCTGGCGATCTGCTTGTTGATTTTGCCGCGAATGACCAGTTCAAAGACTTGCCGCTCGCGTGGGCTCAAGGTCGCAAGATGAGAAAGAAAGGCTTCGCGCATGCTCTTCAGGGGGCGCGCCGCGTCGTGTTGCGCCAAGGCTCGTTCGACCGCTTGAAGAAGCTGGTCCGAAGATATCGGCTTGATCAGAAAATCTTGCGCACCTGCCTTGATGGTCCGCACCGTAACTGGAAAATCAGGGTAACCAGTCAGGAATATAATGGGCAGCGTTAAGCCAAGTTCGATTAGGCGCTCTTGCAGCTCTGGACCGCTCATTCCCGGCAACCGCACGTCAAGAAGGATGCAACTCGGCACCGCGTTGCTCGGCAAGTGATCCAGTAGGTGTTGAGCCGAAGGATAGGTCGAAACCTCGTAACCGAATTCCTTTAGGCGATCTCCTATCGTTTTGCAGAAGGTCGCATTGTCATCGACAATATGCACGAACCTCGGACCGAGCTTCACCTCCACTACTTCCGACCTCCGGCTTTAGGGAAAAAGTTGCACGCGCCACCATAAGTGTTGGTTCAATACAACGTTAGCGGGAACTCGCCAAGAGCTTGAAATCACGCCTCATTAATAAGAGAGACCCCAGCCCAAATGGGGCGATGAGCTGGGACCCTTGAGTTTGCCCTCACGAGCTTGGGCATTGGGCAAACTTGGCAAAAGTCGCGATGGTTCCTGGCCCGCGTCAGAACAGCGCAAGCTGGATATCACGCGGTACCCTGGGGGAGGTCTGGAGCCTCCACCATGGCGGGCGTGGACTAACCTGCTCTTCGATTGCGATTTCCTGCCCTCGTAGATAGATCGCGGCTCATGGCACCGCGTATCGAGTTCGCCATCCCGGTCAAAGGCATCAAGGTTCCGACCGGCCCCGATTGGCTCCACGAGATCAAGCATGACGGCTGCCGCATTCGACTGGTGCGGGAGAGCAAGCGCGTGCGCCTCATCACCAAGGGCGGCCACGACTGGGCCGACCGCTTCCAGTGGTCATGGTCCGCCCCGACATTCCGCGTCTGGCGGAGGCCCACATAACCGCGAAGGGTCGCCGCCTCATCCGCGTTCGGCATCCGCGTCCGCAACAGGATGCCCTCGTCGTCGCCGTCCTGATGGGCGCGCAGGCGGTGCGGGTTGATCCATCTTGTTCACTCCGGTTTGGATGGGGCGGGCGACGTAGCCCCCGACCTATGGCCACGCCGCCCGACACGACGGTCTCGACACCGGATGGGTGCGCCATCGCGTTGGATCGGGCGAAGCAGGCCAAGGAGCAACCGCTCCGCCCGGAGCCAGACACCTGCGCCAGCGGGTGCCTCGCCATGCGCGCCATCGGGCATGCTGCGTGCCCGAAAGCGCGGTTCGTGATAGGTGTGGCGACGGGGATCGACTGCTTGACCGATCCATCCCCGCCGCCGCGCATTCGTCCCCAAGCCGTTGGCACGAGCCGAGAGGAAGAACGCGCATCTCGCTCATCGCCCGCCGATCAGGTTGTAGCCAGCAACACTCGGCGACGATGGTCCGCTGGGCGCGCGCGGTACGGTTCGAAGCGCCACGCCAAGCGCCGCTTGAGGTGAAGTCGTGCAGCGGAAATCGATCACTTCGCCCTTGTCATCGGCGTGCCAAATCAGCGCGCACTCGGCTCTCTCAGCAGCCAGCATGTCAGCGCCGATCTGCGCCTCCGCTTCTTCGCGCTGCTGCTGGCTCAGCGCCGACTTTTCATCAGCAATCTCATCGAACCCGGCGTTGATCTTCGCCAGTAGCTGATCGCGGAACAGCCACGCGAGTAGACCAAGCACGTCGGGGACTTCCGCGTAAGCCACGGCTCCCGGCCGCGCGTTGTAGACTAGCGACTGCAACCTCGTCGTCGCGAAGACGATGTCCATCCCATGTTCGATAGCGGCGTCAAGATTGGGTTGGCCTTGGTCGGCGAGCCGGTCGATAAGTCCTTTCGCTGCGGCCTTCGTCACCGATGATGGCCAAGGGCTGGAGTGCACTCGGTGCAAATCTGCAGCGCCTTCTCGCAACTTCAACCGGCAACGCTCGACCGCCGCCTCGATGCGACCACCGTCAGCCTTCGTCAGCAGTTCGCTGAGCGGCTGATCCTCGACCACGTCGAGCGTGCAGTCGCCGGGAACGCCTCGCAAAACCCAATCATTGACGGATTGACGCAGTTGACCGGCAGCAGTCGATCTGACCATGCGGACTTCCTTCAACTCGGTCCGCCGCGCGAGTTCTTTTTCGGCGCGCTCTAGCTTGCGCGTTTCAGAAAGCACCTGAGGCGCTGACGGGTCTTGCTCGAACCCTCCTTCGCTTCGGTGCCGGGTGAGATCGGAGATGCGATTTTTGTAGCCGATTACTTCGAGCCGCACTTCCTGCACCTCCTCGAACGTCGGCACCGCCGCGAAAAGATCGGCCGCTCGCTGTTCTATCGCTATCGCTTTCGTGGCGGCTGCATCGGGCAGCAGCGCCACCGCATCGTCCGGCGTTCGGTCGCCGCGAAAGATGATCGGCCCAAAGTCGCTCGGTGTTGCTGGTTGAAAGCCGTCTGTTATTTGTTCGCTGGTCGCTTCCATTCGCGGAAGCATGCCGAGAACGTGTTCACGCCAGCTCTGGTTGGGGTCGCGGTTGGCCATGGCTCTCCTCCATCGTCGCGATGACTGATCGAGCAAGCATGACCCCTTCGTTGGGCAACGAATAACGGAAGATCACTGACGCGCGCGTGCGACCGCAGCCCTCACGATCCGGTCGCACGGCAGGCGATCATGCAGCTTGAGGATCGCCCAAAAGAGCAGCCGGTAGGTGCCAGCATATTGCGGCGGACACGCCTCAATGGCGCGATCTCTTTGCCATCGACCGGCGGCGTATATTGTCAACGCGTCGAGCAGCAGCCGCGCGGTCTCACGATTAGACGAACTGGGAAAGTATGCCGCCGCCATGACCAGCAGAATATCGCGCGCCCGGATCAGCCGCAGTGTGTGATTATAGCGCTTGCCTCGATAATCGGCAGGCGCGGCATCGAAAGCTGATGGTCGAACCGGCTTCATCGCCGCGTGTCTCGAAGAGGCTCGAACCTTCCGTTGGGCACCACCGGCTGCAGCACCTCCGTCGCCTTTCGTTCTATCGCCTCCAGTGACAGATCACGAATAACCCAGCACTCGCGACAGACCCCGAAGACGCTGGCGGTAGTCGGTTGAATGATTGCTGGCTTGGTGAGCAGCAATGCTCCGACATACTTCCTGCCTGACATCTGAACGCCGCAGGTGACGCATTCTCTATGTGGGGGCGTCGAGAGACCATCACACCAGTAGCGCGCAGCGCGTTGCAACAGTGGATGAGCATCGAGCGGATCATTGATATCGACCAGATAGGTCAACAGCGCACCGGACGCCTCGCGCCGGTAACGGCGACGTTCGTGACGGGCGCTCATGTCACCACCTCCCAGTCGCGTTGCTCATGCGATCATGTCTGATCGTGGTGGCCTGGTCCAGCGATGGCTAGTCCGCCTTCTGTGCTGGCATCATCGGCCCGCTCTCCGTGAGACGGGCCGGTGGTGTCTCTCGGTTCTCGTTCGGTCCTCATTGCCTGCCGGTCCTGCGCGCCTGACCGTGCTCACAGCTCCGTTTGCGATAGCGTCGCGTTCCTCGAAAGAGAACCCGGCAGCTAACGGGCTGTCACGCAAGGCGATGATGCGAGCGATGCGTTCAGTCCGATCAATCTTGCCGCGAAACTCGGCAAGAAAGATTGCTTCATAGGCTTGCTTCAGTTCTTCACATTTAACCATGCGGATACTCCATCGTGCTGATGATCGGCGCGGCTTTGGTGCCGCTGGTTGCATTGGCTCACATCACATCGGGCTTGAGGTTACGATGGCTTGCCTCCTTCCTCGCGGAAGGTCTCAAGGTCCTCGTCGGCCTGCGTCAATGCCATGTTCGTTGGGTTGTGGATGCGCTCTTGGATATGTTCGCTGCACAGCCAGTTGTCGTTTTCGACCTTGATCAGTCCGACCTTGGTGCAGCCGGGGGCGAAACAGGGTTGCGGCTCCTTCTTCGTGCTGTTGTTCGTCATGGTGTCCTCGCTTGGTTGGTTGACGGTCGCTCATGGCGATGCTCGCTTTCAAGGCCTCAAGCCTTTCGGCCTCTGGCCCCTGCGCCAACGCCGCGACCGCAGCCGCTCCGTTCCCGGCATCGCGTTGAACGGATCGTTGCGAGGGAAATCTTCCGCCGCCAGCATCCGTCCGATCCGCCGTTCAAGGCACCCGATGCAAAGGCAGCCGCTCATCTCCTCCATGCCCGCAGCTTTCCAAATCTTCGGCTTGACAGTGTAGACCTCCGACGAGGCATCGACGGTTTGCTTGACGCCCTGATCATTCCAGTCGAGCGCCATCGCCTGCTCCATCTGCTCCCGGTTGAAGAACCCCGGCGCGGTGTTCACCCCGCAGTCGATGCACGCCCAGCTCTCGGGCAGCTTGCCGCGCAGGTCCGGCTTGTGGACAGTATGCTCGAACCGATCATCGGCCCCAATGTCGGCGCGCCTTGCGGCGGCAACGGTTCGTCTAATCATGCTGCTGGTCATGCTCTCGCTCCTCTCGCTGTTGTCACTGCCTTTGGCGGCGCGCAGCCGCCTCAGCCTCAATGTCCATCTGGACGTACTGGCGCGGATCGCTCTCCTCCTCGGCGACGGCCAGCGTGTCGAGCGCGGCGTCAACGTAGCCGTCGTGGGCCGCGAGCAACTCGGTGATCACCGCGTCGGCGTCGTCACCAAGGACTTCACGGCCACGCTGGTAGACTTCGGCGAAGGCGGGGTCCGCGTCCGTGCTCACGGGACGCTCCATTTCTTTAGAAGTGGCTCGGCAAGGTGGTGGTTGCTCTTGCTCTGCCAGCGGTTGTTGGAGCGCCGCGCTAGCGGTGCGCGCTACAGGTCTATCCGTCGCGGGAACTGGCGCGTCATTGGGGGTGGTTTTTGCGCTCTCTCTATCCGCATCCGCGGTGCGCTCGCCGTGAGCGGCGAGCCCGCTATTCATGACACCTATTCCTTGACACTTATTTGGGTGCACGGGTGGACACCCGTCAGCTACCGATCTGGACACCCGTCCGCTAACTGGACGGACACCCGTAGGCGCATCGGATGCCGGTTTGACGGGTGTTCGTTTGGACACCCGTGACTTCGATCCCACGGGTGTTCGCTTGGACACCCGTCGATAGGGTATGATCAAGGTGAAATCGTTGGTGGCGTCATGGCGTCCGCCAGGAACTCGCGTGTCGGCAATCATCCCGATCTTCCGATATTCGGCGACCGCCTTTTGCGCTGTCCGTTCCGTGGTGCCGCACTCCTTCGCGAGCGTCGCGTAGGACGGGTTCAGTTGCCCGGTTTCCCCGTTGCGGAAATGAGCCAGCCTCATGCCGACGACGCGCAATATCGGCGACAATTCCTGCACTGCTGCGAGGCGCACCCATTCGTCGCGGAGTTTGAACGTTGTCACCTCGCGCGGAGGTCCACGCTCATCTTCGCGGGCGGCGACGTGGCTGGCGTTGTCGGCGGGCATTGTAGAAATCCCGGCTTCTGATACAACGCTCGCGTTCCAAGGCGAGACGATGCATCCCAAAATGAAGCCAGCCGTGGTAACGCGGCTGGCGCTTTCGTTAGGTGTTGGCCATCTCGCTGGCCTTGGTCTTCGCTCTCGTGGCTGCGGCCTTGCGCGCTCCGGCCTTGCGCCGTTCAGCTCTGCGCTGCTTATCGTCAGCCACGCTCGCTTTACGAAGCTCGGTGACGAAGCTGCGGTGTCGCCGCTCCAACGCGTCGCGGAAGTCGAAGTACAGATCTTGCGCAAGCGGGACCGCCGCCAAATCCTCGATGGGCATGGTGGCGATGGCGTCGGCGAGTTGCTTGATCGCGGCGCGATAGGCGGGAGTGCGACGGAAGGTCATGACGCATCCGCCTCGGCGGCGCTCGCTGCCTCGCGCTCACGACGCCATACTTCAGCGGCCTCGACGGTAACAAGCACGCGCCGCAGGACGCGCGTCTCTTTCGGGCCGAAACCCAGTTGGCGCATCTTTCGATACAAACCCATGGAGAGGTTGTGCGCGGCGCAGAACTCATCGAGCGAATATGCCCCGCGCGGGATCGAGGCGGCGACGGCGGCTGCGGCATTCTCGGCTTTCGATCGGTAGACCATGATGCTTCTCCTCGACAAATGATGGAGAGAAGCATGCAGACACGCCGTAGAAAATTCCAGTGAGGCAGGCGAGTTAGGGAGGCCAAAAACCTCGACAAACAAAACGAAAATTCGGGGCTCGTTTGTCGCGCGAAACCCGGCGGCTACGGGGTTGACAAGCGACGTTCGAGCCACCGCACGACCGACATGAAGGAACGAACTGCTTTGCCCATCACCGGCTTGCTCGCGACCCACAGAAATTCCGCCGCGGCACGCCCGCGCGGTTTGCCGCCGAGATCGCACCAGATCGCCAGCAATTCGCTCCAGCACTGATCGCGGGCAGTCTTGCGTGCGTTGTCGCCGCGCTGTCCAGCCCCCTCGATCTGCCGGTCGAGGTTGCGCACCAGCTTGGTGAAGTAGTCGCGGGTTGCGGTCTCCATGTCGCCATCGACGCCCTGTCGCAGCAACAGGCGCGCGGTGTCGCCATATTTGACCTGTACGGCGAGCGCAGCAATGATGCTGTTCCGCAGGTTCTCGGCATCGTTGCGAAGGGCGATCAGTTCCGCGCGGCGCGGGCGCTGGCGGGCGTTGGCACTCTGGAAAAGATACATGCTGGCCGCGGTCTCGATGTGGTTCCGCAGCCCTCTGGTGATGCCGACCGTCCGCTCAATCTCAATACGCTCGATCTGGTCGGCATCGAGGCCAAGCCTATCCACGGCGACCTTGATCCGATCCCACTGCTGATCGGTGTAGGCGAAGAACTCGAATTCGATCGTCCCCGCCGCCCGCGCGGGTGTATGATCGCCGTTAGCCTTGCCCATGTGTTCATCCCACTGGGTTGGTCAGACCGGGCCGGGGTGCTTCCAACACCTGGGCCCGGTCGCCTTTATCGCGCCAGTTTCACCACGTTGTCCAGTTGCGGCGCGGCCTCGTCGGCGAGCAGTCCCTTGCGCGCGTCGTCCGCTGCGACGTTCAAGTAACGAGCGTAAGTTTTTTCAATTTCAACCACAGACGTGTCGTGGGTGAAGGCGATGATGCGCAGATGCGTGCCCTTGCGGATTTGCCGGATGATCGAGCTATGCCGCAATGTGTACGGCGTCAGCGACAGATCGAGATCGAGCCGCTCCAGCACGACACGGAAGCGCGCCGACAGGTTCCAGATGCGGTCGAACAGCAGGCGGTTCTGCCCGCGTGCGATGGCCCGCGCGCGCAGCGTCCGTGCGAGCTTCGGCGTGACCGGCAACGCGCGCTGTTCGGGATCGCGGTCCCGGCCCTTTGCGCTGCACCACATCATCAGGCGCGGCGCTTCGGTGTCGTCGTCCTGCAAGTCATCGGGCCACAGCTTCAGCGCTTGGCTCTCGCGAACGCCGGTCCCGGCCAGCGTGTCGATCAGCGCGCCGAAATCGGCGTCCTCAACGTAGCATTCGCGGACGATCGCGAGGATGGTTCCGTCCGGCAGATAGTAATTGTCGCGCGGTGGGGCGTTGCTGCCCTTCGCCTTCAGCGGTTTCAGGCCGTTCTTCCATGCGATGCCGTTGGTGATGCGCTTGTCGCGCTTGGCGGCCAGCGCCAGCGCCGCCTTGAACGATTTCCCGATCCTGTTGGCGGATGACAATTTGAGGCCCTTGGCGACCAGCCCGTTGCGCCAGTCCCGCAATTCGGTCTCGCCCAACAGCATCACCACCTTCGCCGCCATCGATGACGACAGATGCTTGCGAACGCTGATGGCATTGTGCTTGTTGCCGCCGCGCGCCGCGAGATCGGTCTCATAGGCGTCGAGCGCTTCGGCGACGGTGACCGGCTTGTCGCTGTCGCCTTCACTGCCGCGAACCATCTTCAGCGCGTGCGCCTGCGCCTGATAGAACGTCATGACGCTTTTGTTGTTGGCATTCTCGAAGTCGTCGGCGATGGCGAACCGCTTCAGCCATCCGGCTTGAACGCTCCACGTGCCGGGTCCTTCGTTGCGCCGATAGCAAAGGAAGATGCCGGGAGCGATCAGCGCCTTGTAGGGCTTCTTCCTGATCGCGAGCTTGAGCCTGTTGGTTCTGTTCTTCAGTTTGTCGGAATAGATGCTGCGTGCCATGATCCCCTCGGGTGTCCCTCAAAATGTCCCCAACGTGTGGGTATTTCTCAATGAGGTCAGAAAACACTCAATGAGGTATATTCCAAGGGTTTCAATGAGTTACGAACAGACCATGAGATATCATGAGCCCCTGTGAGGGTCAAAATCTCCCCTTGTGGGAGAAGGTGGCATAGGCGGCCCACGGCCGCCGTTCTTAAGAACGCCGAAGCAAAGCTTCGGCTATGGCGCCGGATGAGGGGTATCTCACCGCGCGTTCAAATGAGAGTTAGACTCGCGGAGAGAGACCCCTTGTAAGTCGAAGCGCCGCAGGTCTGCTATTGTAGACGTTGCGGTGACGGACGGGAGCCCGCAAACCCCCAGGTCGTTGCAGGCCGTGGGAGAGAGAGGTGCCCCGTCCGTTAGTCCATTGAACCCGAACAGTCGCCTGGGCCGCAAAGTGCGAAGCCCGATTAGGCAAGGAAGGGTGACCATGGATATCATCGCGGTTGGTATCGACGTATCGAAGGACCGTCTTGACGTTGCAGTTCATCCCGGTGGTGAGGCGTTCGTCGTAGAACGCAACGATGCGGGGTTGGAGCAGCTGACCGCTCGGCTGAAACAGCTTGCACCCACTATTGTGGCGCTCGAGGCGACGGGCGGCTTCGAGACCATTGCGGCAGCGGCAGTTGGCGGCGCCGGCCTTCCTATCGTCGTTGTCAATCCGGCGCAGGTCCGTGCCTTTGCCAAGGCACTCGGACAACGCGCCAAGACCGATCCGATCGATGCTTCTGTAATCGCTCACTTTGCCGCAGCGACACGGCCCGAACCCCGGCCTTTGCCGGATGAGGCGACACGGTTTTTGTCGGATTTGGTGACGCGCCGGCGTCAAATCGTGGACATGATAGGTGCCGAGCGGCAACGGGAAAAGCGCGCAACCTCGCAGCATTTAAGAAAGAGCATCACACGGCTGATCAAGGCGCTGGAGAAGGAGCTCGTCAGCGTCGATACGGACATCGACGATGCAGTGCGATCTTCGCCGGCCTGGCGCGAAGCAGAGGATTTGCTCGCCTCCGTTCCCGGCGTTGGGCCCATCATTCCCCGGACCTTGATGGCCGAACTGCCAGAGCTCGGCCGCCTGAACCGCAAGCAGATTGCGGCACTGGCCGGCTTGGCGCCCTACACGCGCCAATCCGGCCAATGGCGCGGAAAAAGCTTCATTGGTGGCGGGCGACAAGCGGTGCGAACGGTATTGTTCATGGGAGCAATGACCGCCAGACGTCACAACCCCGTCCTCAAGGCCTTCTTTGAGCGCCTCGTGGCCAAGGGAAAGCCGAAGCTCGTTGCCCTGATCGCCGTCGCCCGCAAGCTGCTTACCATCCTCAACGTCATGATCAGGACGAAAACACCATGGCAACCCGCTTGACAGCGAACACAGTCGCTCACCCGTCTTCGCTTCGCGAAGCCACCCTCTCCCACAAGGGGCGAGGGTGCAGCAGAGCTAGCGGGGAAAGGCGAAAATCTACTCCGGCTTCCCGTAGTTCGGCGCCAGCAATCGATTGCGGATCAGGTAGCTCATCGTGCGCGACCACGATTCGTCCGTGTTGCCGCGCATGTCGGCGCTGGCGGTGGTGATCATGTTGCCGGTCTTCACGTCGCGCAGATAGATGTTGAGATTGATGATCAGGTTCGAGACCTTCTGCACCATGCCGGTGATCTCGAGGTCGGCGCCAAGCTGGCCGGCAAGCTTGAGGTCGCAGCCGCCGCAGGCCTGCAAATTGGCGTGACGGGCGGCATCCCTGATCGGCGCGATGTCGAGCAGCTGGAACCTTCCTGACAGCGCCAGTTCCTTGCGCAGCTGGTCGCTGATGCGCTCGAGCCGCGCCTCTTCCGGCCTGGAGCCGTAGAACTCGCCGGGAAGGCTGGTGTCGATCAGCTCGAAATCGAACACAGCGAGCTTGGGCGGATCGGCCAACGCGACCGAACCCGTCAACAGCAAAGCTGCGAAATAGATCAGCGCTCGCATGATCGTGATTCCCGGCCTCGCGCGCGCGGGGACGAAATGCGGGGTTGCAAGCCGGGCCAAATCGGTCATGCTTTAGCAGAGACAATTCTCCACCGGCGGTCAAGCCAGGGAGAACATCTGGAGGAAACATGATCCGATGGTTGGTCGGCCTGATCGGCCTGGGTCTTGCCGCGACGAGCGCGCTCGCGGCCGACCCGGTGCAGATCGGCGTCGGCTATCTCGGCGTCGCCGGCACCAGATCGACGCTGTCGCTGGTCGAGCAGCCCGCGGAGAATGACGGCGTCGCCGGCGCGCGCCTCGCCATCGAGGACAACAACACCACGGGAAAATTCCTCAACCAGCGTTTCACGCTGGAGGAGCGCCGCATCAAGGAAGGCGAAGATCCGGTTGAGGCTGCGGCTGCGCTTGCCGAGAAGAACGGCTTCATCATCGCCGACCTGCCGGCCGACGCGCTGTTGAAGGTCTCGGATGCCCTGCGTGAGCGCGGCACGCTGCTGTTCAACGCCGGCGCGATCGACGAGCGCCTGCGCGAGGCCGATTGCCGCGCCAACGTCATCCACACCGCACCGACGCGCGCGATGCTGGCCGATGCGCTCGGCCAATATCTGGTGTGGAAGCAGTGGAAGCGCTGGGTGCTCGTGGTCGGCTCGCATGACGAGGACAAGCTGTTTGCAGACGCGTTCCGGCGTACCGCCACACGCTTCGGCGCCAAGATCGTGCAAGAGAAGACCTTCGAGGACAAGGGCGGCGCGCGCCGCACCGATAGCGGTGTCACGCTGATCCAGCGCCAGATGCCGGTGTTCACGCAACAGTTGCCGGCCTATGACGTGCTGGTCGCCGCCGACGAGAGCGAAGTGTTCGGCGCCTACCTGCCCTATCGCACCTGGGATCCGCGCCCCGTCGCGGGCTCGGCCGGCCTCGTGCCGCGCAGCTGGGACGCATCGCAGGACCAGTGGGGCGCGATCCAGATGCAGAACCGCTTCATCAAGCTGAATTCGCGGCGCATGACCGCGCTCGACATGCAGGCCTGGACGGCGGTGCGCATGATCGGCGAGGCCACCTCGCGCACCAATTCCGGCGACGTCAAGAAGGTCACCGACTTCATCAAGGGGCCGGATTTTTCGGTCGCTGCCTTCAAGGGCACGAAACTGACCCTGCGCGACTGGAACCTGCAGCTGCGCCAGCCGATCCTGCTGGTCGACGGCCGGATGGTGGTGTCGGTATCGCCGCAGGAGGGATTTCTGCACCAGGTCTCCGAGCTCGACACGCTCGGCTACGACCGCCCGGAGAGCAAATGCAAGCTGAAATGAGGACGCGAATGTTGCGCATGTGGCGTGTGGGGTTGCTGTCCGGACTGGCGCTTGCGGCCGCGCCCGCGCATGCGTTCATCGCCTATGTCTCGAACGAGAAGAGCAACACGGTCTCGGTGATCGACACCGACAGCTGGACCGTGACCAAGACCATCAAGGTCGGCCAGCGCCCGCGCGGCATCGATTTCACGCGCGACGGCAAGTTCGTGATGGTCGCGGTCGGCGACGACGACACCATCCAGGTGATCGATGCCAAGACGCAAGCGATCGTGGACAGCCTGCCCTCCGGGCCCGACCCGGAATTGTTCGCGCAGGATGCGGCCGGAAAAATCCTCTATGTCGCCAACGAGAACGACAACACGGTGACCGTGATCGATCTGGAGAAGCGCGCGCGGCTCGGCGACATCCAGGTCGGCGTCGAGCCCGAGGGCATGACCATCAGCCCCGACGGCAAGACATTGATCAACACGTCCGAGACGACCAACATGGCGCATTTCATCGACACCTCGTCGCGCCAGATCGTCGCCAACGTGCTGGTCGACGCGCGGCCGCGCTTTGCCGAATTCAAGCACGACAGTTCGGAGCTGTGGGTGTCCTCGGAGATCGGCGGCACCATCTCGATCATCGATCCCAAAAAGCACGAGGTAACCGGCAAGGTTACGTTCGAGATTCCGGGGTTGCGGAAAGAGGCGATCCAGCCGGTCGGCATCGGCATGACCAAAGACGACAAGACCGCCTTCGTCGCGCTCGGCCCGGCCAACCGCGTCGCCGTGGTCGACGTCGCCTCGCGCAAGGTGACGAAATACCTGCTGGTGGGACAGCGGGTCTGGCACATGGCGTTCACGCCGGACGAGAAATACCTGCTCACCACCAACGGCGTGTCGAACGACGTCTCGGTCATCGACGTCGCCGCGCAAAAGGTGATCAAGACCATTCAGGTGGGCGAACTGCCCTGGGGCATTACGATCTCGCCATGACCAGCCCTGCTCCCATCGCCGAGCCGCAGGAGATGCTGAGGCTGGAAGCGGCCGCGGTGCCGGCGCTGTCGATCGACGGCGTCAGCCATTCCTATGGGCCGCGCCGGGCGTTGATGGACGTCTCCTTCAATGTGCAGCCTGCGAGCTTCACTGCGCTGCTCGGGCTCAACGGCGCCGGCAAGAGCACGCTGTTCTCGCTGATCACACGCCTGTTCGGCATCCAGAGCGGCCGCGTCGGCATCTTCGGCCACGACATCAGCAAGAGCCCCGGCGAGGCGCTGCGGCTGCTCGGCGTCGTATTCCAGCCGCGCACGCTCGATCTCGACCTGTCGCTGACGCAGAACCTGCTCTATCACGCCGCCCTGCACGGCATCAACCGGCGCGAGGCGGCCGCGCGCAGCGGCGAGCTGCTCGGCCGCATCGGCCTCTCGGAGCGTGCCGGCAGCAAGGTGCGCGATCTCTCGGGCGGCCAGATGCGGCGGCTGGAGATTGCCCGCGCCCTGCTGCACCGGCCGCGGCTGCTGTTGCTGGACGAGCCGACCGTCGGCCTCGACGTCAAGGCGCGCGCCGACATCATCAGCCATGTCCGCCAGCTCGTCACCGAGCAAGGCATCGGCGTGCTCTGGGCCACGCATCTGTTCGACGAGATCATGCCTGGTGACGACCTCGTGGTGCTGCACCAGGGCAAGGTGCTGGCGCAGGGGCCGATGAGCCGCGTCATCACGGATGCCGGCGCACAGGACGTCAACACCGCCTTCATGCGCCTGACCGGTGCGCAGACGATGCCGGGAGGCGGTGCATGAGCAGCATCACGACGCGGGATACACCGCGCGGTTTCTCGGCCGCGGAATACATGACTTGCCTCACCGGCATCGTCTGGCGCGAGGGCCTGCGCTTCCTGCATCAGCGCGAGCGCTTCGTCTCGGCGCTGGTGCGCCCGCTGGTGTGGCTGTTCATCTTCGCCGCCGGCTTCCGCCAGGTGCTCGGCATCTCGATCATCCCGCCTTACGAGACCTACATCCTCTACGAGGTCTATATCGCGCCCGGGCTGATGGCGATGATCCAGCTCTTCAACGGCATGCAGTCCTCGCTCTCGATGGTCTATGACCGCGAGATGGGCAATATGCGGACGCTGCTGGTGAGCCCGCTGCCGCGCGGGTTCCTCTTGTTCTGCAAGCTGCTGGCGGGCACCGCGGTGTCGCTGCTCCAGGTCTATGCGTTCCTGCTGATCGCCTGGTTCTGGGACATCACCCCTCCCGCGATCGGCTATCTCACCGTGCTGCCGGCGCTGATCCTGTCGGGGCTGATGCTGGGCTCGCTCGGCATGCTGATCTCCTCGGGCATCAAGCAGCTTGAAAGCTTCGCCGGCGTGATGAACTTCGTGATCTTTCCGATGTTCTTCGCCTCCTCCGCGCTCTACCCGCTCTGGCGCGTGCAGGAGGGGAGCCCCTATCTCTACTATCTCTGCCAGGCCAACCCGTTCACCCATGCGGTCGAACTGATCCGTTTTGCATTCTACGGGCAAATCAACTGGATCTCGCTGGCGGTAGTGGCGGCCTGCACAATCGTCTTCATGATCGGCGCGATTCTGGCCTATGATCCCTCGCGCGGGCTGGCGCGACGGGGCCCTGCGGGAGGCGAAGGATGAAGGTTCTGGCCATGGCCGCTTTTGCGCTCGCCGTTGCGAGCACGGCTGCGTGCGCCGCCGATCCGCGCTATCCCAACTGGCCTTGCACGCAGGCCAAGGTGCCGGACATCTCGCTCGCCGCCGTCTGGGCCGGTCCCGCACTCGACGACGCCGAGACCAAATGGAAGGACGACGCAAAGGTCACCGCGCTGGTCTCAAAACTGTCGGCGCGGAAGACGCCGATGGACGAGGCCGAGAAGTCGGTGAAGGAGTTTTTGGCCGGCTCCGCCGCTGACAAGACGGCAAACGCCAAGCTGTTGTTCGCCGGCTTGTTCGACACGCTCAACGCCCAGCGCTCGCAGGTCATGAACGGGCTCGAACGCGTCAGCCGCAAACAGCGCGAGGCGGCCGACAAGATCCGCGAGGAGTCGATCCAGCTCCAGGCGCTCCAGAGCGCGACACCACGCGACGACGCAAAGGTCGATGCGCTCAGCAACCAGTTGATCTGGGAAACCCGCATTTTCGAAGATCGCCACAAGGTGGTGCGGTTCGTCTGCGAGGTTCCGACCGCGATTGACCAGCGCCTGTTCGCTCTCGGACGCGTGATCCAGCAGGAAATGGAATAGCGTCAGCCTCGCTGACGACGACTTTCGGAAGGTTCCCGCGATATCAACGCCATCGTTACCCTTTGCCGCGCTATCAGCCGGAACCAAATCGCTCTAGGATGGCTTGTCGACGTGAACTCCAAGACGTCGGGAGGCCTCGATGGGAACAACAAAATTCATCTTCGCATGCGCTGCAGCCATCAGCACGCTTGCGTCCCCTGCTTTTGCTGACGACATGACCGGGATGGTCACCAGAATCGACCGGCTCAACAGCACGATCTCGATCCAGCAGACACAGAAGGGCACGGTCGGCGGCAGCGCAGGCGGCGCCGGCACGCTTCAGGAGTACAAGGCCAAGGACGCCGCGATGCTGGATGCCGTCCATGCCGGCGACAGGGTGACGTACTCGGCGACCGACAACAATGGTACAGGCACGCTGACGAAGCTGCAGAAGCAGTAGGCTTTGCTTCCGCCTCGCTCTCGGCGAAAGGGAGCTTCCGCGAGGCGTCTAGTCGATGTGCGCGGACGCTCGACCCACACCGTCATTGCGAGGGCAGCGAAGCAATCCAGAATCTTTCCACGGAGGGACTCCGGATTGCTTCGCTACGCTCGCAATGACGAGGAGAGAACTATTGCTCCGGCCGCGGCTCGGGTTGCGCATCGTCCAGCGGAAGGTTTGCGCGCTCCCAGCCATCTGTGCCGTCGGGGTACCAGGCGACGTTGGCATAACCGTAAGCCAAGGCGCGCTTGGCGGCGTTCCAGGACATCCAGCAGTCGGCCAGGCAATAGATCACGAGCAGCGCAGCCTTGTCGCCGCGCGCGGCGCGGGCGAGGCCGCGCTGGAAATAATCGTCCATGGCGGGCGGCAGCACGCCGTAGCCGGTGTCCGGCAGCCAGGTGCTGCCCGGTATGTTTTTTCGCGGCATATCGCGCCAGACGGTGCCTTCGGGAAGGTTCTTCGGCTTCGGCGCGCGCGGCAGCACGTCGATGAAGGCGCCGCTCTTCGCACGCCAGATTGCTTCGGCCTCCGCAGTCGTCAGCACGCGCGCGCCAGTGAGCGTCGCCGGCACCGGCGCGCGGTAATTGTCGGAGCGATATTCCTCGGGCTCGAACGGCTCCTGCTGCTGCGCCAACGCCGGCGCCACCAGAATGGCGGCAACCAGCGCAGCGGCAACGCGCCGCCTCATGGCGTCTTCTTGGCCGTCTCCGCGCCGAGCGGCTTGTCGCTCTCGTCGAGCAGCGGCACGCCAAAGTCGATCAGGATCTTGTTGATCTCGCCCTGGTTCTCCTGGATCAGCTTGTTGAGCTGCCGCTTCCAGTTCTGGTCGGCGGGCCGCACGCCCATGCCGATGCGATAGACCAGCTTCGGCCCGGTGGTTTCCTTCACCAGCGGCGTGACATGAAGCGAGCCAGCCTTCTTCGCATAATACCCGGCCATCGGACCCCACAGCACGCCTGCGTCGATCTTGCCGGCGACGAGGTCGTCGACCATCGCCTGCGCGGAGTTATCGAAGCGCGTGTCGATCATCAGGGGATAGGGTTTTGCATCGCCCATCAGGCCGGCGATCGCCATGTTGGTGGCCGGCGGCGTGCCGGCGACGATGCCGACATGCTTGCCCTTCAGGCGCGCGTCTTCGAGCGTATCGACGTCCTCGAGCCCGCTGCCGGTCTTGGCGACCAGCGCATAGGTCGTGCGGTAATAGGGATTGGTGCCCTGCACGAGGTCATCGCCTTGCGGAAATCCCATGATGACGTCGCAGCGATGCGCGCCCAGCGTCATGCGCACGAAGCCGGTGGCCTGCGGGAAGAAGACGTAGTCGAGCTTCTTCTGGAGCTTGTCCGCGAGCAGCTCGGCGAGCTTGTTCTCGAACCCCTCGCCCTTCTCGTTCGAGAACGGCAGATTGCGCGGGTCTGCACAGACGCGCAGCACTTTTGGATCGACCAGCTCGAACGAGAGGTCGCCGGTCTCGCTGGTCTGCGCAATGGCGACGTCGCCGAATGCGCAGGATGCCACCAGGACCCACAGTGAAAACAACCAGCGACGATGTCGCCCGGCCTCCGTCATCGCGCTTCCTCCTCGGTTTGTTTGAATGCTAGCCATGCAACGCATGACGCGCCATGCTTTGCCAAACTTTGTGTTGGCTTTGGTTTGTTGCAGTGCAGTGCGGCAAGCCATCTGAACTGAGGCGGAAAAGTGTCTCGCATCGCTTCCTTGATCGCAGCCCTGTCCCTGCTGGGGACAGCAACGCTAGCACGCGCCGGGGCAGCCGAATTGCCTGTGAGCGAAGTCGCACCGGGAATCTTCGTGCACTCCGGGACCACCGCCCTCATGACCCGCGAGAACGAAGGCGACATCGCCAATGTCGGCTTTATCGTCGGCGAGGATGCGGTAGCCATGATCGACACCGGCGGCAGCCTCCGTGAGGGCGAGGCGCTGCTGGCGGCGGTGCGGGCTCGCACATCCAAGCCGATCCGCTACGTCATCAACACCCACGGCCATCCCGACCATGTCTTCGGCAATGCGGCCTTTGCCGCAGAAGGAACCAGCTTCGTCGGCCACAGCAAGCTGCCGCAGGCGCTGGCGACGCGCGGGCCGTATTATCTCGACAATTTTAGACGCATCATGGGTAGCGAATTGATCGATCCCGTGAAGATCGTGCCGCCCACCCTGCTCGTCGTTGATACCCTGAAGCTCGATCTCGGGTCGCGCCGCCTCACCTTGCGGGCCTGGTCGGCCGGGCACAGCGACAACGATCTGACCGTGTTCGACGAGACCAGCAAGACGCTGTTCGCGGGCGATCTCGTCTTCCTCCGCCATATTCCGGTGATGGACGGCAGCATCCGCGGCTGGCTCGGCACGCTCGGGGAACTCGATAAAATTCCGGCGCAGCGCGTCGTGCCGGGTCACGGGCCTGTGAGCGACTGGCCTGCCGCGCTCGGCGACGAGCGGCGTTATCTCACGACCCTGCTGGCGGACGTCCGGGCGTCGAACAAGAAGGGCGAGCCGATCCGGACTGCCGCCGACAAGGCGGCCGCATCGGAACGGCCGCATTGGCAATTGTTCGACGACTACAATGCTCGCAACGCAACCGCAGCATTTTCGGAAATTGAATGGGAGTAGTGGACGCGCTACGCTGGACGGGGGATCGGCTGCGCCGCCCCAGAGAAAACTGCTTCGTCCGCACGGAACCACGACCATGACGGGATGCACACGCCGCCTGCCCCTGATCGCCGCATTGCTTGGCATCGCCTTCGCTGTGCCGGCGAGCGCCGAGGAGGCTTACGATCCCTGGCCGGGCCTGGTGCAGGACATCTTCAGCAACCGTCCGATCAACGACGGCAACGACGTCATCGGCATCGAGATGCCCTATCGCGCCGAGGACGCGGCGATCGTGCCGGTGACCCTGCGCAGCAAACTGTCGCCCGCGGATAGCCGCCGCATCCGTTCGATCACGCTGGTGATCGACCGCAACCCCGCGCCGATGGCAGCG
Organism: Bradyrhizobium sp. MI1.7; assembly: GCF_055811795.1. Classification (NCBI taxonomy): domain Bacteria; kingdom Pseudomonadati; phylum Pseudomonadota; class Alphaproteobacteria; order Hyphomicrobiales; family Nitrobacteraceae; genus Bradyrhizobium; species Bradyrhizobium sp. MI1.7. Next base: position 83,820 of record NZ_JBVVPO010000014.1, on the reverse strand, counting down.
AAGTTCGAGCTCGGCGCAGATGCCAACGTCACCGAGATCTCCACGCGCGTGCGCGTCAACAACTATACCGACGTCCACGCGGTTGCCGAGCTCAGCGACGGCCAGCTTTACGTCGCCAAGACCTATGTGAAGGCCTCAGGCGGCTGCTCGGCGCCGGCAGGAAAGAACATCGAGGAAGCCAGGAACCGGCTCGGCCAGATGCGCTACCGGCAATTCGCGCGCGAGGAGGCACCTGCGAGCCGCGTCCGCGAGGCGCAGATCATGATCGGCCATCCCAACAATTCCGGCCTGCAAATGGACCAGGTCACGCAGCTCTACATCCCCGCCTTTTTCGTCAACCAACTGAGGCTGACGCAGGACGACAGTCCCGTGCTGTCGGTGGAGGGCGGCATCTCGATCTCGGAAGATCCCAATCTGCGCTTCACCTACGTCTCCAATGGCGCCAAGCGCTTCCGTGCGGAGGCGAAGGACACGGATGGGCACGTGTTCCGCAATGAATGGGATGTGGAGAAGCCGGGGACGTGAGGCTCTCGATCGTCATGGCCGGGCATAGCCGTCCGAAGGACGGCGTCGCTTTGCTCGCCTATGTCCCGGCCATCCACGGACTTCGCGCCTATCCTAAGAACGTGGATGCCCGGGACAAGCCCGGGCATGACGGCTACGGTTGGCGTGAAGCTAGCCGTCAGAAACACCTCACCTCGGCTTCCGCCTGCGCGCGCCTGAGATCATTCACCGCCGAATTTGCCTGCTCGGATGTACGAAACTGGACGCCGAGATTGCCGCGCACCTGGGACATGCTCAGCGCCGTCTCGGCGGTGACGTAACGGTCATAGGACACGATCGAGGCCACCACGTCGATCGAGCAGGAGCATTGCTCGATCGACTGCCGGCTCTCGCCATTGGCCTTCATGCAGCCATAGACGTACTCGGCACGCGCTGAGGTCGGATAATCATTGGCCTCCTCGGCACGCGCGGCGTAGACGGTCGCAGCCCACACCGCCAATGCGGCGACAATCGGTCGTAGCTGTCCCGCCAGATTCATGAGCGTCCTCCCGCTGGTTGCGACGAAAGCTATGCTATGCGTATTGTCATGAAAAGCACTCCCTTCGAGGAAACGGCTCACAAGGTGATGAGAGCACTTGGTTTGAGAGCGCCTGGACGAACATTGGCGCTCGCGATGACGCTGGCGCTGTCGCTGGCCGCCCCCGGCCGCGCCGCGGATACGATCCGCCTTGCAGTGCAGAAGACCGGAACATTCTCCTGGGAGCTGGCTGCAATCCGCGCCGGCGGGCTCGACAAGGAAGCCGATCTGTCGCTCGACGTCACCGAGCTCGCGAGCCCCGAGGCCGGCAAGATCGCCCTGCGCGCCGGGAGTGCCGACATCATCCTGTCCGACTGGCTGTGGGTGTCGCGCGAGCGCGTGCTCGGCGCCATGCTCACCTTCTATCCCTATTCCAGCGCGCTCGGCGCGGTGATGGTGCCGGCCTCGTCGCCGCTCAAGACGCTCGCCGACCTCAAGGGCCGTAAGCTCGGCGTCGGCGGCGGCGCGATCGACAAGAGCTGGCTGCTGCTGCAGGCGCGGATGAAGCAGGACGGCATCGACCTGAAGTCCGATGCGAGCATCGTCTATGGCGCGCCGCCTTTGATCGCCGCCAAGGCGCTCGATGGCGAGATGGATGCAAGCCTCAACTTCTGGAATTTCTGTGCGCAGCTCGAGGCCAAGGGCTTTCGCCGCCTCGCCGGCATCGAGGACATTTTGCCGAAGCTGGGGGCCAAAGGCGCGGTATCCGCGGTCGGCTATGTCTTCGACGAGAGCTGGGCCGCAAGCCATCGCGATGCGGTGGCGCGTTTCATTGCGATGACCCGCAAGGCCAAGCAGCTGCTGGTCACCTCGGATGCCGCCTGGGACAAAATCGCTCCGCTCACCGGCGCGAGCGATCCGGCCATCCTCAAGACCTACCGCGACCGCTATCGCGACGGCATTCCGCGCCGAAGCATCGTGGACGAGGAGGCGGATGCGCGCGTGCTCTATCGCGTGCTCGCCGAGATCGGCGGACGCGACCTGGTCGGGCCGGCGGCCGAGCTCGATCCCGGCACCTTCTATCACGCGGTCCCCGGAGACTGAGGTGCTGCGTCTTCTCTCGTTTTCCCTGTTCCTCGCGACCTGGTGGATTGCAGCGCTGTTCGTCGGCGGCGCAAAGCTGCCCTCCCCGCCTGCCGTGCTCAACGTCACCATCGCCGAAGCATCTAGCGGCGCCCTGTTCCTGCATCTCGGCGCAACGCTGGCGCGCGTCGCGCTCGCCTTCGTGCTAGCGATGTCGCTCGGCAGCGCCATCGGCTACTTGATGGGACGGGTGAAGCTTGCCGACCGGCTCGGCGATCCCTGGCTGATCCTGCTGCTGAACCTGCCGGCGCTGGTCGTGATCGTGCTGGCCTACATCTGGGCCGGCCTGACCGAAGCGGCCGCGATCGCGGCGATCGCTATCAACAAGCTGCCGACCGCCATCGTCACCTTGCGCGAGGGCACGCGCGCGCTCGACCGTTCGCTCGACGAGATGGCCACCGTGTTCGCGATGCCGCGCTGGCGTGCGTTCCGCCACGTCGTGCTACCGCAGCTTGCGCCCTATATCGCAGCCTCGGCCCGGTCCGGATTGTCGCTGGTATGGAAGATCGTGCTGGTGGCCGAGCTGCTGGGACGGCCGAACGGTGTCGGCTTCGAGATCGGCGTCGCCTTCCAGCTGTTCGACACGCCGCGACTGCTGGCCTATTCGCTCACCTTCGCGGCCGTCGTACTCGTCATCGAAACCTTGCTGGTGCAGCCGTTCGAAGCCCGCGCAACACGGTGGCGGCCCCGTGCGGCTTGAAGTCGATATCTCCGGAAAGACATTCAGGAGTGCCGCGGGCGAAACGCACGAGGTGCTGGCCCCGGTCAGCTTCGCGCTTCAATCCGGTGAGGTCGGCGTTTTGATCGGCCCCTCCGGCTGCGGCAAGAGCACGATGCTGCGCATCATCCTCGGGCTCGACCGCGATTTCCACGGGACCATCGCGCGTCCACCGGAAGCGCGGATCGGGATGGTGTTCCAGGAGCCGCGGCTGTTGCCGTGGCGCTCGGTCGAGCAGAATGTGCGGCTTGCGGCTCCTGATATCTCCGAGGCGAAGCTGTCGGAGCTGTTCAGGATCCTGGAGCTGGAAGCGCATCGCAGCCACTTTCCCGGCGAATTGTCCCTGGGTCTTGCCCGGCGCGTCGCGCTGGCCCGCGCCTTCGCGGTCGAGCCCGATCTGCTCGTGCTCGACGAGCCCCTCGCCTCGCTCGACGACGCGCTCGCTGGCCGCCTGCGCGACGAGATCGCGACGCTGGTCGCAAGCCGCCCCATGATGACGCTGCTCGTCACCCACAGCCTCGACGATGCGATCCGCCTCGGCGACCGCTTGTTCTTCCTGTCGCCGCAGCCGGCGCGAATTCTGGCAGAAGTGCCCATCAGCATCCCGCGTGGCGCACGCGGCGACGCAGAGATCGCCGCGATCAGGGCGGACCTCGTGGCGAGAATCCAAGGCGAACATGGCGGCGAACACGCCGGGCGTGATGCCTCATAGGCAGCCACGCAAAGCGCGTGCTAAACAGGGCCCGTAGCGGAGCCCGATGATGACGCGAATGGTCGCCCTCATGACGCTTGGCCTCGCTCTCGTCGCGACCATGGCGAGCGCGCAGGACATGATGCGTGACGTCGACCTCACGTCACCCGCGATGGTCTCCGCGGAAATGAGCCGGCAGGAGGTCGAGGCCATCCTGGCCAAAGCCAGCCCCGGGGCGCCGGCCGATTTCACCGGCAAGCGGTTGTCGGGGCTCGATCTCTCGGGTCTTGACCTTTCCACGGCGATTCTCCGTGCGGCACGACTCAACAAGACGAAACTCGCCGGTGCCCGTCTTGATCAGGCGATCCTCGATCAGGCGTGGCTGCTCGACGCAGATCTCGCGGGCGCGAGCCTGAAGGGCGCCAATCTGTTCGCCTCGCAGATGGCGCGCGCGCGTCTGGACGGCGCGGACCTGACCGGTGCTCGCATCGCGGCCGACCTCACCGGCGCAAGCCTGATCGGCGCCTCGATTGCGAACGCGCATCTTGGCGCCGATATGCGCAACCAGTCGATGGGGCTGATGCGCGCCGTGCTGCGATCCGCCAATCTGGAAGGGTTGAACGCGCGCAATGCCGACCTGTCGCGCGTCGATCTCGAATTTGCCTCCCTCAAGGGAGCCGACCTGACCGGCGCATCGCTCAAAAATGCTCAGCTCGGCGGCGCCGACCTGACCGGAGCCACCGTCACTGACGCCGATTTCGAGGGCGCTGATCTTGCCTCGGCGAAGCTGATCGCGCCGATCGGCCTTGACCGCGCCAGGAATTTCGACAAGGCAAAGAACCGCGAGCGCCTGATCAGGGAATAACAGGTCGCCTTTGGGAGGATCGGCTGATGCGTTGGTTTCTGGCTTTGATCGCGTTGTTGACGTTGGCCGGCGAAGCCGCCGCCCAAAGCAAGGGCAAGGGCATCCGGCTCTGGAATTTGACGACGGAGACGATCTCCGGCTTCCAGCTCTCGCCCGCCGGCAAGACCGAGTGGGGCCCGAACCAGTGCCTGAACGACAAGGACAAGGAGGTCGACCACGACGAGCGGCTGCGCATCACCGGCGTCGAACCCGGCCGCTATGACGCCAGGGTCAGCTATCCCAATGCGCGGCAGTGCATCGTCCGCGACATCGAGATCAAGGCGGACGCGGTGTTCTCGATCGCCGACAAAGACCTGAAGGACTGCTCGAAATAACGAAGGCGGCTCACGCCTTGTCGTTCGGGTGCGGATATTCGCAGCGCCACCGCACCGCCTGCCACTTCGGATGGTCGCCGACCCATTGCGCGATATAGGGCGGCGCAGCCATCACGCATTGCCTCGGCGACCCCGCAAAGTTGAACACCAGATGCTGCTCCTCGCAGGTCGCAGGCGAGAGCACCGCACACACAGTCACCACCAGGTCAATCGGGTTCATGCCGGAATCCTGTCGCAAGGGGACAATCGAGATTAGCACGAAAGATTACGTTCCGAGGAGCGGGAAGTTTCGAACGGACGGGATGTTCCCTCTCCCAGCGCGCGGGCAGAGGCGGAACAAACACCTAGAAGTTTACCCCGAACACCAATCGCGCCTGATGACGCTCGAAATTGACGAGGTCGAGATTGCCGCCCGATCCGGCCGGGCGGCCCCAGGCCTGCATGCTCCAGCTCAGGGTGAGCCGCGACTTCTCCGATAGCTGGAAATAGGCGGTCGGACCGACAAACAGCGCCTGCCCCGAGAGCTCACCGAGGCCGATGCCCTCATACTGGCGGAAGTAGCGCATCTCCCCACCGAGCAGAAAATTGGGGCGCACGCGCACCAAGCCGCCAAACGCCGCCCCGATCGTCGAACTCTTCTCGGACAGACCTGCCACCTCGAAGCGCGCCCATTCCGGCTGATAGATCAAATTGAGCGCGCCGATGACGAAGTTCGGGACCAGCTCGCGGTCGAAAGCGAGCGTGAAATCGGTGCCGTACATCCGCCCCTTCGCGCCGCTGGTCTCGTCGATGCGATCGCCATGGAGTTCGGCGGCGACAGTCAATCCGAATGGTGCGCGCCCGCGGTCGAGCAGGCGGTAACGCAGGTCGAGCGAGGCGCCCTGGAAATTGAACTGGCGGCGGTCGTCGATATCGGGAACGCCGGTGATGTCATGCAGCGTGGCGGTGCCGCCGACCTCGATACGGAAGTTCGGCAGCGGCACGACTTCGATCTCGACCTCCTGCTGGAGGGCGCGATAGGTGCCGCCCTTGCCGAAGCGTCCCGTGGTCTGAGTCTGGAATTCGCGCTCGCCGGGATTGCCGACGTCGGTGCCGATCATGAAGCCGAAGATGTGCTCGGTATCGAAGCTCTCTTCGGCACTGACACACGCCGGTGCAAGCGCAACACCGAACGCAATTGCCGTCCAGATCGTGTGGGCTCCAAGGCGCATTGCGAACACTACCACGGCTTCGACGGCGTTCGCCATCGAAGCCGCGGCAGGTCGTCAGTCTTACTTGCGCGCAGCGCAGGCGTACATGTTGATTTCCATGCCGACCGGCACTTCCACGATCTTCGGAGCTTTCCAAGCCATTCGGGTCTCCCAAGGGTATTGAGCGCGACATCGCGCGGGGCAAAACCTAGGGCTGCGTCAGGTGCAGCGCAAGCCTGGAATCGAAGCGCAAACACAGCGAACTGTCGCATTATGCTCGCGAATTTCCCTCTCGGGCAAATCGCCTTCGCTCCCAGTCAAGCGCCGCGTCTCTCACCGCAACAAGCGCAGCAGCGCGCGGCCGGCGCGCGAGTTCAGCTCCTTCGCATCCAGCGTTCCGTCCTTGTCGGGATTCGCTGCGTTGAAGCGCTGCTCCACCACCGCGAGATATTCGTCGAGCGTGAGAGTCCCGTCGCGATCGGGATCGGCGGCGGCGAGTTCCTTCGCCGTTAACCGTCCGCGCAATTCGCGCGCGTCAAGCGTGCCGTCGTGATCGGGATCGAGCTTTGCGAACAGCGCGGCGGCCGCCTTCTTCACCTCGGCGAGATCGAGCGTGCCGTCATTGTCGGTGTCGAACATCTTTACGGCGTTGCCGGAAGCAGCCCAAGCTGGACCGGACAGCACTGCAATCGTGAGCGCAAGCGCAACTGAGCGACGTGAAATCATCAAACCCTCCTGACCAGCCCCCCGATTCGCAGGGGATCGAAACGACATAAGTCTACAAGCGAGCCCCGGTTCAAGTCCGGAATTGCAACCTGCGCACTGCACAACTCGCGGAACCCGACGGCCCGAGCAGAGCGGCCGAAGCCGCCTCCGCTTCATGCCACGGAATTTTTTCAGCGTCTGCGCACAAGTGAAAGTGGGTTGTCAGGTTTCTGTCAGGTGACCGGCATCTGGCATCCAACATATCGGCGACGCACTTACCACTTTCGTATTGACGTGTTTTGCGTTCGGGCGGAGTGTTGCTGCCGCAGCGTCAAAAGGCGCGCATATTGGGAGGAACGGATGAAACGCTTTGCGATGGCCGCGAGCCTCGTCATGCTTGCATCGACGTGTGCAAACGCCCAGACCACCGAGCAGCTGGTCAAGGGTGCGACCGATACATCGAACGTTCTCAATTACGGGATGGGCTACAATCTGCAGCGCTTCTCGACGCTGAACCAGGTCAACAAGGACACCGTCAAGAATCTCGTCCCGGTCTGGAACTACAGTTTCAACGACGATCGCAGCGAGGAATCGCAGCCGCTGGTGTACCAGGGCGTGATCTACGTGACCTCGCACAACGCCACCATGGCGGTCGACGCCAAGACCGGCAAGCAGATCTGGAAATCCAAGGTCGAGTATCCCACCGAGACGCCGCGCATCGTCTGCTGCGGCATCATCAACCGCGGCGCCGCGCTCTATGACGGCAAGGTCTTCCGTACCACGCTCGACGCCAACGTGATCGCGCTCGATGCCAAGGACGGCAAGGAGCTGTGGCGGCAGAAGGCGGCCGACATCAAGGAAGGCTATTCGATGACGGTGGCGCCGCTGGTCGCCGACGGTGTCGTCATCACCGGCATCTCCGGCGCCGAGTTCGGCACCCGCGGCTTCATCGACGGCTGGGACCCGGCGACGGGCAAGCATCTCTGGCGTACCCATTCGATCCCCTCGCCGGACGAGCCCGGCGGCGACACCTGGAAGGGCGACACCTGGAAGCTCGGCGGCGGCTCGACCTGGATCACCGGGTCCTACGATCCCGAGCTCAACACGGTCTATTGGGGCATCGGCAATCCCGGACCGTTCAACTCGGCGGTGCGTCCCGGCGACAACCTCTACACCTGCTCCGTGCTGGCGATGGATCCCAAGACCGGCAAGATCAAGTGGCACTACCAGTTCTCGCCGAACAATCCGTTCGACTATGACTCGGTGGCCGAGATGGTCCTCGCCGACATGAATGTCGAGGGCAAGCCGACCAAGGTGCTGATGGACGCCAACCGCAACGGCTTCTTCTATGTGCTCGACCGCACCAACGGAAAGCTGCTCGCGGCCAATCCTTACGTGAAGGTGAATTGGGCAACCGGCATCGACATGAAGACCGGCAAGCCGATCGAGACCGACGTCTCGAAGGACGCGCGCGACGGTAAGAAGGTCACCGTCTATCCGTCGATCCTCGGCGGCAAGAACTGGGAGCCGATGTCGTTCAATCCGCAGACCGGATTGGCCTATGCCAACACGCTCGCCTTCGGCGGCAGGTACAAGACCGAGCCCGTCACCTTCAAGCAGGGCGAATGGTATCTCGGCATGGACCTCACCGACCTCTGGGAGTGGGGTGACGGCCCGCGCGGTCATCTGAAGGCGATCGATCCCATGACCGGCAAGGCCAAGTGGGAAGCGCCAAGCGACATCCCGCGCTTCTCGGGCGTGCTGTCGACCGCAGGCGGCATCGTGTTCTCGGGCGCACTGACAGGCGAGTTCGAGGCCTTCGACGCCGACACCGGCAAGAAGCTCTGGCAGTTCCAGACCGGTTCCGGCATCGAGGGACAACCGGTGACCTGGCAGCAGGATGGCGTGCAGTACGTTGCCGTCACCTCCGGCTATGGCGGCGTCTACTCGCTGTTCTCCGGCGACGAGCGGCTTGCCAAGGTGCCGCCCGGCGGCTCGCTGTGGGTTTTTGCGGTCAAGCAATAACCACGGCCCGATGCTGAAGGACATATCTCACAAGACGGTGGCGACGATCGCCACCGTCGCGGTGCTGACGGTCGCGCTTGCGGCGACCGTTCGTGCCGCGGACGATGCAACCGGCAATCCCGTGCAGGCACAGATCGACTATGGCAAGTCGACCTATACTTCGAAATGCTCGCACTGCCACGGCCCCAACATGATGAATTCTGGCACCATCACGCCGGACCTGCGCGCCTTTCCCGACGACAAGACGCGCTTCGTCACGACGGTGAAGAACGGCAAGAACAACAAGATGCCGCCCTGGGCCGACATTTTGAGCGACGACGAGATCGGCAATCTCTGGGCCTTCGTCTCGAGCAGGAGAAAGCCATGAGACCCTGGCTCGCCGCATGGAGCGTTGCCGCGATCCTCGCGGCGGCGACTACCGCCTCGCGCGCGGCCGAGGAGCCGCTGAAGGTTTGCCTCGATGAGGACCGGCCTCCGCTCTCGGTGCATCACAAGGGCAAGCCGGATTCAGGCTTCGACGTGCTGCTGGCGCAGGCGATCGCGGACCGGATCGGCCGGCCGCTGAAGATCCAGTGGTTCGAGAGCAAGCTGGACGAGGATTCGAGCCCGCAGCTCGAGGCCAACGCCTTGCTCTCCGATGGGCGCTGCTCGCTGGTCGGCGGCTATGCGTTGACGACGGATTCCCTCGTCAAGCCCGGCATGAAGACGGCACGCTTGCCCGACTTCGCCGGGGCCACGCGCGACGACCGGCGCCGCCGCGTCGCGCTCGGCGTGCTTGTGCCCAGCCAGCCTTACGTCTATTCGCCGATGACGGTGGTACTCGGGCCGAAAGCGCAGGGCCGCAAGATCGGCGACATCGGCGATCTCGGCGGCCTTCGCCTTGCGATCGAGAGCGGCTCGCTGGGCGATGCCATCCTGATGACCTTCGAAAAGGGCCGCCTGATCGACAGCATCACCCATCTCGTCCCCGGCCGCGACGATCTCCTCGGCGCGCTCCAGCGCGGCGACTATGACGCGACGCTGATCGACCTCGGCCGCTTCGATGCCCACCGCGCCGCGCATCCCGACACGACGATCACCGCGTCGGGCTATTATTATCCGATCGGCGCCAATCGCGGCTATGTCGGGCTCGCCAGCGACGGCGCACTGATCGACGCGGTCAACAAGACGCTGACCAGCCTTGCCGCCGAGGGCAAGATCGCCGAATTCGGCAAGCAGGCCGGCCTCACCTATCTGCCACCGCGCGAGCCTGCGATCCTCGGCGATGTCTGGACGAAGATCATTCAGCGGTGAGGTAGCCACACGTGCCGTCACATCACCGGTGTCATGCCCCGCGAAGGCGGGGCATCCAGTACGCTGCGGCCTCTCGATTCAATCGCAAGCGCCTCTGGAATACTGGATCGCCTGGTCAAGCCGGGCGATGACAGCGAGGGTGTGGCGCGACCGTCGCTCCACACGCCAAAGTGCCGACCACATTTCCGTGGTATGCATCGTGTTTCGTTCGCCCCTTTGGTGCCCCGTGAATCCCCCCACGACTCCCTCCGCCACCAACTTGCGTGATCTCCTCTCCCGCGAAGTCAAGACCAGCGAACTGCTGCGCGCGCTGATCGTCGTCGGTCCGATGGTCGCCGCCTATTTCATCTCGCGCGAGACGGCGCTGCTGAACCTGGGGCTCGTCGCGGTCTCGCTGCTGATTCCGGCGCTCAGGCAGCACTTTCCGCCAAAAGTCGTCGCGTGGCATTATCTCGCCATCCTCGTCACCTTTGCCGCGCTTTTCCTTGCAGCTCCGGTCAAGCCGCTATTCGTGGTGCTGACGGCGCTCGCCGGCTTCCTTGCGGTGGCGGGAACGCGCTATGGCGAACATTTCCGCACGCTCGGCAATTGGGTTTTCATCCCCGCCGTCTATCTCGCCTGCGAGGTGCGGGAGGGCGTGAGCGCCGAGGAAGCGATACGTCATGCCGGCGTGGTCATCGCCTCCTCTCCGATCGCGCTGGCGCTCGTCTGCGCGATCCAGATTTACGACCAGCGGCAGCGCGGCAATGCCGCGACCTCGTTCGGACCGCCCGCGACCGACTGGTTTCTGCCCGCCGCGGCAACCGCTATGGCGGTCTTTGCCGCAGCCGCCCTGGTCGAGATCTTCAACCTCGCGCAGGGGCAATGGGTGATGTGGTCGGCCGCAAGCGTCGTGGTCGGCGACCTCACGGCGTCCACCGGCAAGCTGAAGCAGCGGGCGATCGGCGCCTTCATCGGCGCGCCGCTCGGCTTTCTCGCGGGCCTTGCACTGCCGCAAAGCCGCGTCGGCTACGCCATCGCGATTCTCGCGGCCACCCTCACCCTGATCTCGTTCTCCCGCTACATCGTCGGCTTCGGCCTGCGCTGCTGCTTCATCGCGCTCGCCGCATCCTTTGCCGGCGGCGCCAGCGGCATCGCCGAGGAGCGCATCGTCAACGTGCTGATCGGCGGCACGTTCGGCCTGATTGCGGTGGCCCTGACCGAGATCGTCTGGCTGCGGGTGATGCGGAAGACCCGATCGCCCGGATGACGCGCAAATGGGCACCGCGCGGCCTTGTCGAATGCGCCAATCTGTCTCGCCTACCACCCCAGCCTGATGCAGTAGGGTCGGCAAAAATCAGGAGGGAATCATGCCCGCAAAATTCGATCGCCGCCACTTCATCGCCGCCGGTACCAGTGCAATCGCGATGCCCTTCGTCGCGCGCGGCGCCTCGGCGCAAGGCAGTTGGCCCTCGCGGCAGATCCGCATGATTTGCAGCTATCCCGCCGGCGGACAGACCGCTTTGCTCGCGCGCGCCTATGGCGAATTCATCTCCAAGCAGGTCGGTAAGACCGTCGTGGTCGAGAACAAGCCCGGCGCCTCCGGCGCGATCGGCACCGCAGAGGTCGCCCGCGCCGAGCCCGACGGCCACACCATCCTGTGCTCGATCTCGACCACCTACATCATGAACCGGGTCGTGATGAAGAATCCCGGCTACGACATGGACAAGGATCTGACGCTGGTCAGCGTCATTCCGGGCGCCGGCCTGTTGCTGGTCGCAAACCCCAAGACCGGGGTCAAGACGCTGGAGGATTTCGTCGCCTTCGCGCGCAAGAGCGGCAAGGTCAACTTCGGCACCTATAGCGCGGGCTCGGCCCCGCACATGACGATCAACGAGCTCAACAAGCAGTACGGTCTTTCCATCGAGCCGGTTCACTACCGCGGCGAAGCGCCGATGTGGACGGGGATGCTGGAAGGCACGCTCGATGCCGCAATGGGCAGCTACACGGCGGCGCAGTCCGTCCTGCAAAGCGACCGTGGCACCGTGTTCGCCGTGCATTCGAAGAAGGTCGACGCGATCCCAGCCATCAAGACCCTCCCGGAGCAGGGCGCAACGTCGAAATTCTTCACCGTGAGCGGCTTCTCCGGCTGGGCCGTGCCGAAGGCGACGCCGCAGCCGGTGGTCGACCGCCTGGCGGCGCTCTGCGTCGCCGCCAACAGCGATCCGAAGGTGAAGGAGGTTCTCGCGACCTTCGTGCTCGAGCCGGCCATCGGCTTCAAGGAGACCAATGCCCTGTATCAGCACGAGTTGCCGATCTGGATCGAGAGCGCGCGGTCGCTCGGCCTCGAGCCGGCCTGAACCTTCCGCGGCGCACGGGGCTGTCCCATCGGAGCCCGGCATCCGACCAAAGCCTAGTGTCGGAAGCGCATTTTCCCGCTATGATTGTGCGCCGGTGCCGGCCCCCTCACCGGCGGACAAGAAAGGCCGATCGCATGACACCGGATGGCGTCGCCGTTGCCGTCATGATCACTCTGCTCTTTCCGATGGGCTACTTCACGCTGGCCTCGCCCGCCTTCCTGCTGGTGAAGCTCGATATCCAGCCCGTCGCCCAGCTATTGCGTGGGATGTTCAACGCCCATTTTCTGGTGATGCGCGTCGCCGGCGTGATCGGGGCGCTGGCTTTCCTGCTCGACGGTCGCCTGGTCGCCGCGATGGGCGTCGGCCTGCTCGCGGCCCTGGCGATCTGGGGACGCCGCTGGTTCATGCAACGGATCGACGACCAGCTCCGCGCGAGGGACGCAGGTGATGCTGAGGCCCCGCACCGGCTGCGCCGGCTGCATTGGAGCGGCATGCTGGGCAACGCGGTGCTGCTGGTCGCTCTCGTGACCAGCATTCCCTACGTCGCCATATCGGCCTGAGAGATATCGCCGCGCGGCCTGCGTCGGCTGCGGCGCTCGCCTAATGCTCGCCCGAGGCCGCGGCGCCCTGCTGGGCCTTGTGGATCGAGGACGGCACCACGCCAAAATATTTCCGGAACACGCGGCTGAAATGCGATGAGCTGGAGAAGCCCCAGGAGAAGGCGACATCGGTGATGGTCTTGCCGCCGTGCGCCTCGAGCTCCTGGCGACAATTCTGCAAGCGCGCCTGCCAGATGTAGTCGCTCACCGTGGTGCCGCGCTCGGAGAACAGCATGTGCAGATAGCGCTTGGAGCAGCCGAGCTCGGCGGAGATCTGGTCGATGCACAGATCCGGATCGCGCAGGTGCTCGCGGATGAAGAATTGTGCGCGCACGTACATTGCCTCGGGCCCGACGCGATCGAACATCGTGTCCGCTTCGCGCAACGGCAACAGCAAGAGGTCGATCAGCGAATCGGCGACACCGACCGCGCTGTTCGCCGACAGCTTGGCCGCCTCGTCGAAGGTGGCATGGACGAAATCATGGGCGATCCTCCCCGTCCCGGTCTTCGCCGACAATTTGCAGGCCGGCATCCGCTGCGACGGGAATCCACGGTCGCGCAGCAAGGCCTTCGGCACGATCACCACGTCGTGGCGGGTGAAGGCGGGGCTGATGATGGAATGCGGACACGAGACGTCATAGGCGATGATGTCGCCCGGGTTCAGCTCGATGTGGCGGCCTTCCTGCTCGAAATAGGACACGCCGTAGGTCTGGAAGTGGATCTTGATGTACGGGTGTTCGTTGGCCTTGGCGCGCGCCAGCGTGTGCGCGATGCGATGCTGGCTGACCTCGATCTGGCAGAGCTTCAGGCGCGAGACGCTCGTGTAGTCGATGCGGCCCTCGAGCGAGGACGCCTCGAGCGGATCGACGTCGAAATGCCCACACAGGCTTGTCAGCCCGTCGATCCAGCTCTGGATCTGCCGCTTCGGCGTCAGGCCGGTCGTCGAGAGCGTGTGAATGGTGTCGGACATTAATCCAGCCGCTGGTTTCATCTGCAGATTCGACGCGAATCGCAACCAGCGCTGCTGGAGCCCTCAGCCATGATTGCGTGACGTTTACCTCGAATTTGAGCGGTCTCTTGCAACGAGCGCGATCGTTCCATTGCCACCCTTGACGGTTAATCCTCCGCCTTAGTTGCAGCGCCGTCAAGGGGAACCTGAGCGCCGAAGGCGCCGCGAAGGCGCGCGGAAGCCGCTGAATTCGCTACTGCAAAATCAAAAACTTTGCGTCCGTGCGCTGTCAAGCAAACCGGCTTCCCTCTTGGGCAAGTTTCCCGATGACGAAGTCGTTAGGGATTGCGGCAGGAACAACAAAAACGGGCCTCTCCTGCACGTGGACCCGTAGCTCTCATCCGGAGGAGGAAACAGCACAGCATCGTTTCTGGTCCCAAACGTGACCGCCCTGCACGAGCAGACGCCGGACGAGAAGCCCGGTGATTAAGCAATGCTTCGGAAACAATAAACGAGACCAACGGAGGAATGACTATGCGCAAGGTGCTAATGGCGACCTATCTTGGCTCCGCGGCGATGCTCGCCGTCGGCAGCGCGTCAGCCAATGACGAGCTGATCAAGATGTCGCAGAATCCCAAAGACTGGGTCATGCCGGCGGGCGACTACGCCAATACCCGCTATTCCAAGCTGAACCAGATCAACGCACAAAACGTAGGCAAGCTCCAGGTCGCCTGGACCTTCTCCACCGGCGTGCTGCGCGGCCACGAAGGCGGCCCGCTGATCATCGGCAACGTGATGTACGTCCATACACCGTTCCCGAACAAGGTCTATGCTCTTGACCTTTCCAACGAGAACAAGATCATCTGGAAGTACGAGCCGAAGCAGGATCCGAACGTCATCCCGGTGATGTGCTGCGACACGGTCAACCGCGGCCTGTCTTACGGCGACGGCAAGATCATCCTGCATCAGGCTGACACCACACTGGTTGCGCTCGACGCCAAGACCGGCCAGGTCGCCTGGTCTGTGAAGAACGGCGATCCCACTAAGGGCGAGACCGGAACCTCTGCGGCGCTCGTCGTCAAGGACAAGGTCCTGGTTGGCATTTCCGGTGGCGAGTTTGGCGTCCAGGCTCACATGACGGCTTACGATCTCAAAACGGGCAAGTTGGCTTGGCGCGGTTACTCGGGAGGGCCTGATGATCAAATCCTGGTCGATGCCGAGAAGACCACCGCTCTCGGCAAGCCGGTCGGCAAGGACTCCAGCCTCAAGACCTGGCAGGGCGATCAGTGGAAGATTGGCGGCGGCGCCACCTGGGGCTGGATCTCCTTTGATCCTGAGCTGAACCTGATCTATTACGGATCAGGCAATCCCTCGACCTGGAACCCGAAGCAACGTCCAGGCGACAACAAATGGTCGATGACGATCTGGGCCCGCAATGCCGACACCGGCGTGGCCAAGTGGGTCTACCAGATGACGCCGCACGATGAGTGGGATTATGACGGCGTCAACGAAATGATCCTCTCGGATCAGTCGATCAACGGCCAACCGCGCAAGCTGCTGACCCATTTCGACCGCAACGGCCTCGCCTACACGATGGATCGTGTCACCGGCGAACTGCTGGTCGCCGAGAAATACGACCCGAAGGTGAACTGGACCTCCGGCGTCGACATGGACAAGAACTCACCGACCTATGGCCGCCCGAAGGTTCTCGACGCGGCCTCGACTGAAAAGGGCGGCGAGGATCACAACACCAAGGGCATCTGCCCGGCCGCGCTCGGTACCAAGGACGAGCAGCCGGCAGCCTACTCGCCGGACACGCAGCTGTTCTACGTTCCGACCAACCACGTCTGCATGGACTACGAGCCGTTCAAGGTGAGCTACACCGCGGGCCAGCCCTATGTGGGTGCGACGCTCTCGATGTATCCGCCGCAGGGTGAAACCCATATGGGTAATTTCATCGCCTGGGACGGCAAGACCGGCAAGATCGTCTGGTCGAACAAGGAGCAGTTCTCGGTCTGGTCGGGTGCGCTCGCAACCGCCGGCGGCGTGGTGTTCTACGGCACGCTCGAAGGCTACCTGAAGGCGGTCGACGCCAAGACCGGTAAGGAGCTCTACAAGTTCAAGACTCCCTCCGGCATCATCGGCAACGTCACCACCTATGAGAACGGCGGCAAGCAGTATGTCGCAGTGCTCTCCGGCGTGGGCGGCTGGGCCGGTATCGGTCTGGCAGCTGGTCTGACCGATCCGACCGCCGGTCTCGGCGCAGTCGGTGGCTACGCGGCTCTCAGCAACTACACGGCACTCGGCGGTACGCTGACCGTGTTCTCGCTGCCAGCGGCGAACTAGCCTCACCTTCGTGTCGCTCCGGCGCGTGGATCAACTCCACGCGCCGGCTCGTCTCCACCGAACGCCTTCGAGGATCATCTCTTGCGTAAAATCTGCTTTGTCATCGCTGCGACCATCTTCGTGACCTCGGGGGGAATTGCCGTTGCGGACGGTCCGGGCGACCCGGCCGCCGTCAAGAAGGAAGACGACGGAAAGTGGCTCGATAAGGAAGGAAACCCGACCTACAAGATTTCGGCCGACGGCACCGTGGACTGGTTCACCTATTCCGGATATCGCCGCTATCACTCCGACTGCCACGTCTGCCATGGCCCCGACGGCATGGGATCCACCTACGCACCGGCGTTGAAGGATTCGGTCAAGACCATGAGCTACGGCGACTTCCTCGGCGTCGTCGCCTCCGGTCGCAAGAACATCTCGACCGCGCAGGAGAACGTCATGCCTGCCTTCGGCGACAACCCGAACGTCGCCTGCTACATGGACGATCTCTACGTCTATCTGCGCGCCCGCTCCGACGAGGCGTGGGGCCGTCAACGTCCCTCCAAGAAGGATGAGAAGAACGAGACCTACACCAAGGCGGAAGACGCCTGCATGGGCAAGAAATGAAGGTTACCAGGACCGATACCACCTCGTGGCGTCCTGCGAGAATTTGAGGAGTTTACGATGAAGACACGTGCCGCCGTTGCTTTCGAAGCCAAGAAACCACTCGAGATCGTCGAAGTCGATCTGGAAGGACCGAAGGCCGGCGAAGTCCTGGTCGAGATCAAGGCGACGGGCATCTGCCATACCGACGCCTACACGCTCGACGGCTTCGACAGCGAAGGAATCTTCCCGTCGATCCTGGGTCATGAGGGCGCCGGTATCATCCGCGAGATCGGACCGGGCGTGACCTCGGTGAAACCGGGCGACCACGTCATCCCGCTCTACACGCCGGAGTGCCGGCAGTGCAAAAGCTGCCTGAGCCAGAAGACCAATCTCTGCACCGCGATTCGCGCGACGCAGGGCAAGGGCGTGATGCCTGATGGCACCAGCCGCTTCTCCTACAAGGGCAAGCCGGTCTACCACTACATGGGCTGCTCGACCTTCTCGAACTTCACCGTGCTGCCGGAGATCGCCGTCGCCAAGATCCGCGAGGACGCGCCGTTCGACAAGAGCTGCTACATCGGCTGCGGCGTCACCACCGGCGTCGGCGCCGTCGTCAACACCGCCAAGGTCACGCCGGGCTCCAACGTGGTCGTGTTCGGCCTCGGCGGCATCGGCCTCAACGTGATCCAGGGCGCCAAGATGGCCGGCGCCGACAAGATCATCGGCGTCGACATCAACGACTCCAAGGAGGATTGGGGCCGCCGGTTCGGCATGACCGAGTTCGTCAACCCCAAGAAGATCACCGGCGACATCGTCGCGCATCTGGTCAACCTGACCGACGGTGGTGCCGACTACACCTTCGATTGCACCGGCAACACCACCGTGATGCGCCAGGCGCTGGAAGCCTGCCATCGCGGCTGGGGCACCTCGATCATCATCGGCGTTGCCGAATCCGGCAAGGAGATCGCCACCCGCCCGTTCCAGCTCGTCACCGGGCGCAACTGGCGCGGCACGGCCTTCGGCGGCGCGCGCGGCCGCACCGACGTGCCCAAGATCGTCGACTGGTACATGAACGGAAAGATCCAGATCGATCCGATGATCACCCACGTGCTCAAGCTCGAGGAGATCAACAAGGGTTTTGACCTCATGCACGAGGGCAAATCCATCCGTTCAGTCGTTGTGTTCTAGCTCGAAAGCGTCACACCCAAGGAGGATCGACCCATGACTGTTGCACTCCATCCCTCGATCGATAACGGCGTCAAACAGGGCAGCGGCAGCTTTGCCGGCGGCACACTGGTTTGCAAATGCACGGACCACCCGGTCAAGGTCGCCGTGAAGGGCGACGTCGCCCACAACCACGCCTGCGGCTGCACCAAGTGCTGGAAGCCGCAAGGCGCGAATTTCTCGGTGGTCGCCGTGGTGCCGCGCCAGAACGTCAGCGTGACCGAGAACGGCGACAAGCTCCAGATCGTCGATCCCTCGGCGGTGATCCAGCGGCACGCCTGCAAGGCTTGCGGCACCCACATGTACGGCCGCATCGAGAACAAGGGCCATCCGTTCTACGGCCTCGACTTCATCCATCCCGAGCTGTTCCAGGAGCAGGGCTCGCAGGCGCCGCAATTCGCCGCCTTCGTCTCCTCCGTGATTGAATCCGGCGTGAAGCCGGAACAGATGGCAGGCATCCGCTCGCGGCTGAAGGAAATCGGGCTCGAGCCCTATGACTGCCTATCGCCGGCGCTGATGGACGCGATCGCGACCCACGTGGCGAAAGCCAAGGCTGCCTGACAAGGCTGCCTGACAAGGCCGCCTGAACAAGGCCGTCAGACCTTCGCCGTGCCCGTCCGCTCGCTGGCCCCGACCATCGCCAGCGAGCCGGACGGTCCGGCCCTCGACCAAATCGCTGCGATGCCGCCGCATCGCACGAGGCAGACGCGAGCGCCATGAGCTCCTCAGATGAGCTCCTCAGTCCTGGTCTCTGAATGACTGCGCAGTGCCGCCCACTTCCCCCTCGAAGTCCGCGCCGCTGCGTTCTCCCTCCCTCGACTGAGGCATCCTGCTTCGTCCGCGCAGTCTCTGCCGGACGAAGCTTTTTTCGTCGTGCACATTTCGCAGGCGCAGGGGCGTGATGCCGCGCCCTGCTTTTGACAAACCTTCGTTGCAACTTTTCCCTTCAACAACACCCGGCTGTGAACGCCGGGCCGGCGCGGTCTCTGCTACGGTCGCGTCGTCACGATGCCGCGCGAATTCAATCAATCAAGAATAAGACGGGAGGTATCGAGCACATCCGGACATCACGATTCGCATTCCTGCTTGCTGCCGGGATCTGCCCGCGCAGGAGAACAGGCCGGGATGCGACGACACGACGAAACGGGCAGTGCGCCGACCTGTGTCGGCAATGTTCAATCGACAAGCTTATGAAGAGCGAGGGACCATCATGATCAAGGTGAAGATCAACGGCCAGGAACAGAGCTGGGACGGCGACCCGGATCTCCCGCTACTCTGGTTCTTGCGTGACGAGGCCGGCCTGACCGGCACCAAGTTCGGCTGCGGCCAGGCCCTGTGCGGCGCCTGCACCGTCATCGTCGACAAGGAGGCCGTGCGTTCCTGCATCACGTCGATCAACGACGTCGCCGGGCGCGAGGTGACCACCATCGAAGGGCTGCATCCGAACGGCGACCACCCCGTCCAGAAGGCCTGGCGCCAGGTCAACGTGCCCCAATGCGGCTTCTGCCAGGCTGGCCAGATCATGCAGGCCGCCGCGCTGTTGATGGAGAATCCCAAGCCGTCACACGACCAGATCCGCGAAGCGATGGCCGGCAACATCTGCCGTTGCGGCTGCTACCAGCGCATCGAGAACGCAGTCCATCTCGCATCGACGGGAGTGTGACATGAATTTCATCGATAAACCCGGGAAGCTTCGTGGCTTCGAGAAGAACATTCGGGTCGAGAAGGTCTCGCGCCGCAGCATCCTGAAGGGGCTCGGCATCACCGGCGGCTTCGTGCTCGCCGCCCCCGTGATGTCGCGCCAGGCGTTTGCCTACGAGACCGGCGCCGGCAAGATGCCGCACGGCGTCGTGGTCGATCCCCGCGTCTTCGTCGCGGTTGCGCCCGACGGCACCGTCACCATCCTCGCCCATCGTGCCGAAATGGGCACCGGCGTGCGCACCAGCCTTCCGCTGATCGTCGCCGAGGAGATGGAGGCTGACTGGTCCAGGGTCAAAGTGCAGCAGGCCCATGGCGACGAGGTCAAGTTCGGCAACCAGGACACCGATGGCTCCCGCAGCACGCGGCATTATCTGATCCCGATGCGCCAGATCGGTGCCTCCGCCCGCACCATGCTGGAGCAGGCCGCGGCCAAGCGCTGGGGCGTGCCGGCGACCGAGGTCAAGGCCGTCAACCACGAGGTCGTCCACAGCGCCAGCGGCCGCAAGCTCGGCTTCGGCGAACTCGCCGCGGACGCAGCCAAAGAATCGGTGCCGAGCATCGAAGGCCTCAAGCTGAAGGACCCCAAGGACTTCCGTTATCTCGGCAAGGGCCAGATCAGCATCGTCGATCTCCACGACATCACCACCGGCAAGGCGCGCTACGGCGCCGACGTACGCCTGCCAGGCATGAAATATGCGGTCATCGCACGCCCGCCGGTGACCGGCGGCAAGCTGGTCTCGTTCGATCCGGACGCGGCGCTGAAGGTCCCCGGCGTCGAGAAGGTGATGCAGGTGCGCGGCTGGCCGTGGCCGTCGAAATTCCAGCCGCTCGGCGGCGTCGCGGTGATCGCGCGCAACACCGGCGCGGCGATCAAGGGCCGTGACGCGCTGAAGCTGACCTGGGACGACGGCGCCAACGGCAAATACGACTCGGTCGCCTATCGCAAGGAGCTCGAGGAAGCCTCGCGCAAACCGGGCCTCGTCGTACGCCAGGAGGGTGACGCAGACGCTGCGCTGAAGAGCGCCGACAAGGTCGTCGTCGGCGAATACTATCTGCCGCACCTCGCCCATGTCAGCATGGAGCCGCCGGTGGCGGTCGCCGACGTCAAGGGTGACAAAGCGGAGATCTGGGCGCCGGTGCAGAGTCCCGGCGGCACCCGCGAGGACGTCGCCAAGACGCTCGGCATTCCCGAGGACAACGTCACGGTGAATGTCACGCTGCTCGGCGGCGGTTTCGGCCGCAAGTCGAAATGCGACTTCGCGCTCGAGGCCGCGCTGCTGTCGAAGGAGCTCGGCGCGCCGGTGAAGGTGCAATGGACGCGCGAGGACGACGTCCGTCACGACTTCCTGCACACCGTCTCGGTCGAGCGGATCGAGGCAGGGCTCGACAAGAACGGCAAGGTGATCGCCTGGCGCCACCGCAGCGTGGCCCCGAGCATCGCCTCGACCTTCGCCGCGGGTGCAAACCACCAGGCACCCTTCGAGCTCGGCATGGGCCTCGTCGACATGCCGTTCGAGATCGCCAACATCTCCTGCGAGAACCCGGAAGCCGCGGCGTTCACCCGCATCGGCTGGTTCCGTTCGGTCTCGAACATCCCGCGGGCCTTTGCGGTGCAGTCGATGGTCGGCGAGATCGCGCAGGCGACCGGGCGCGACCAGAAGGAGACGTTGCTCGCGCTGATCGGCAGTCCCCGCATCGTCAAGCCGGCGGTGAAGGACATGTGGAACTACGGCGAGCCCTATGACAGCTACCCGATCGACACCGCGCGTCTCCGCAAGGTGGTCGAGCTGGTCGCCGAGAAGGGCGAATGGGGCCGTCAGGTACCGAAAGGCCATGGCCTCGGCATTGCCGTGCACCGCAGCTTCGTCAGCTACATCGCGACCATCGTCGAGGTGGCCGTCGACGAGAAGGGCAAGCTGACGGTGCCGCGGGTCGACACCGCGATCGACTGCGGCACTTATGTCAATCCCGAGCGCATCGCCTCGCAGATGGAGGGCGCGGCGATCATGGGGCTGAGCGTCGCCAAATACGGCGCGATCACCTTCAAGGACGGCAAGGTGGAGCAGAAGAACTTCGACGACTTCCAGGTCCTCAGGATGGATGAATCTCCTCTTGTAACCAACGTCTACATCGTCCCGCCCGGACCCGACACGCCGCCGAGCGGCGTCGGCGAGCCCGGTGTTCCGCCGTTCGCACCCGCGCTGACGAACGCGATCTTCGCCGCGACCGGAAAGCGTATCCGCAGCCTTCCGCTCGGTAAGCAATTGGAGGCTTAAGGCGGAACATTGAGCGGCCTCGCGCCGTTTCCATCGATCTGACAGGAGCAGATCGATGACCAACATCTCAAAGGCGCTCGCAGTCTCGTTGCTGTCGGGCGCCTTTTTCATGACGACCACGGCTGCGTTCGCTCAAAGCAACACCACCCCGCCGACCACCGCCACGCGCCCCACCGCGCCGGAGCAGAACTCGCTTCCCAACGCCGGAGCCCCGCCGCCTTCGACCACACAGACCACCGGGCAGACCAGCTCCGATCCGAAGGTTCAGGAGATGAACCAGAAGGAAAAGGACAAGGTTGATCGGCAGGGGAAGTAGCGGTCCAGCGCCTGCGCCCACAAACCGCCGCTCGCCGTCATGGCCGGGCTTGTCCCGGCCATCCACGACCTCTGCCGCGGCACGAAGAACGTGGATGCCCGGGACAAGCCCGGGCATGACGGGTTCGTGGCGCGAGCACCGCACACGCAAAATGCGGCGGACGCGCCGTCCGCCGCATTTGCCCCCTGACGCTCCGCTTCCTTCGATTCGCCCGCGGAGCTTATTTCTTCAGCGCGAACACCCAGATCACGCCGCCCTGCGGCACATTGGATTCGATGCCGATATTGTTGGTCGCGAGCGCATCCTGGATGCGTTGCGCGTCCACGCCCCACCCCGACTGGATCGAGATGTATTGCGTGCCGTCGATCTCATAGGACACCGGCATGCCCATGATGCCGGAGTTGGTCTTCTGCTCCCACAAGAGTTCGCCGGTCTTGGCGTGGAAGGCGCGGAAGTTGCGGTCGTTGGTGCCGCCGACGAAGACGAGATCGCCTGCCGTCGCCGTTACCGAACCGAACAACTGCGATTTCGGGAAATTGTGCTGCCACACCTTCTTGCCGGTGGCGGGATCCCAAGCCTGGAGTTCGCCGAAATGATCGGCGCCGGGCTTCGTCGTTAGGCCGATGTCCTCCGGCTTGGTGCCGAGCCAGAGTTCGCCCGCCTTGAGCGGAACCTTCTCTCCGGTGAAGCCGCCGCAGAAATTCTCGTTGGCGGGCACGTAGACGAGGCCGGTCCTCTGGCTGTAGGCCGCCGACGGCCAGTCCTTGCCACCCCACAGCGACGGACAGAACTCGACCCGCTTGCCGATGACCGGCTTGTGCGCAGGATCGACGATCGGCTTGCCGCTCTCGGCGTCGATGCCCTTCCAGACATCGGTCGCGACGAAGGGCCAGCCTGCGACGTAGTTGATCTTGGTCGGGGTGCGCTCGAGCACCCAGAAGATCGCGTCGCGGCCCGGATGGATCAGGCTCTTGATGGTGCGACCGTCGCGTTGCAGGTCGACCAGGATCGGTGCTTCGACCTCGTCCCAGTCCCAGGAATCGTTCTGGTGGTACTGGTGGTAGGTCTTGATCTTCCCATTGCTGGGATCGAGCGCGAGCACCGAGGAGGTGTAGAGATTGTCGCCGGGATGCGTCTCGCCAGGCCATGGCGCGGCGTTACCGACGCCCCAATAGATCGTCTTGGTGTCCTTGTCGTAATTGCCGGTCATCCAGGCGGAGCCACCGCCGGTCTTCCAGTCGTCGCCCTGCCAGGTATCGTGACCGGGCTCGCCCTCGCCGGGGATGGTGAAGGTGCGCCACAACTCCTTGCCGTCCTTGGCATCGTATGCGGCGACGTAACCGCGCACGCCGAGTTCACCGCCGGAGCCTCCGACGATGACCTTGCCCTCGACGACAAGCGGCATCAGGGTCATGTACTGGCCCTTCTTGTAGTCCTGCACCTTGGTGTCCCACACCACCTTGCCGGTCTTGGCGTCGAGCGCGACGACATGGTCGTCGGTGGTGGCGAGATAAAGCTTGTCCTCCCAGAGACCGACGCCGCGGTTGGTCGGATGCAGCTGAAAGAGGTCGTCGGGAAGCTGCCGCTTGTAGCGCCAATATTCGTCGCCGGTCTTCGCGTTCAGCGCGATCACCTGCCCCATCGGGGTCGTTACGAACATCACGCCATTGTTGACGATCGGCGGCGCCTCGTGGCCTTCGACCACGCCGGTGGCAAAGGTCCAGACCGGTGTGAGATTCTTGACGTTCGAGGTGTTGATCTGGTCGAGCGGGCTGTAGCCCTGTCCGTCATAGGTGCGCCGATAGAGCATCCAGTTGCCGGGTTCCGGATTTTCCAGCCGCTGCTGGGTGACCGGCGCGTAGTTCTCGATCGGGCCGGCGACGGCGACGGTCGAGACAAGGCACGTGAAGGCGACGAAGCCGGACAGTAACCATTGCTTCCTGGTCATGAACGTTCCCCTTTTTCATCCGTTTGAATTCTTGTTTTGCATTCTTGTCGTTCGTCCCGTCGTCCGCCCATCGGCGGATGCGGCCTCTCGTGACGCGGGCACAACCCGCACCGTCCGTCATCCTGGCTGCACGCCACCTACCTTTCCGATGAAGTTGCCGGCGACGCTGAGCGAACCGTCAGCGAGCGCGAGCGGCAGCGCGGCAAGCCGCCGCGGCGCCGGTCCGAACACGACCTGCGCGCCCTCGCGGGGATCGTATTCGGAGTTGTGACACATGCACTTGAACACGTCCTTGTCGCCGACATCGCTCTTGACCCAGGCAGTGACGGGACAGCCTGCATGCGAGCAGATCGCCGAATAGGCCAGGATGCCATCGACGGCCCGCGCGCGGGTCTTCTCGTCGAGCTCGGCGGGATCGAGCCGGATGATCAGGATTTCGTTGAGGCGCGATGCGCTGCGCACCACCGATGTGTTGGGATCCTTCGGCCACGCATGGACCGGCGGTCCACCGGCCGGGAGATCGGCCGCAGTGATGAGCTTTCCCTCCTGGTCGCCTTCGGAGAAGACGAGCAGATCACCCTTCTGCGGACGTTCATCGGAGCCTGGCGGATCCTCGCCCGCGCGCGTCTGCGTGGAACAACCAAGGCAGGCGGTCGTGGCGAGCGCGCCAAGCAGCAGCGTTCGCCGCGTCTGTTCTGTACCCGCGTCGACTTCAGACTCCGCGGTGCTCTCGGACGATGAGGGAGTGGTGTTGAATGATGCGCGCGACATGCACGTTAGCAGGCGCTGGAACTCTGCCGAAAAAAAGGCGGAGAGTTGGCGCCGCAGCGCATCAATGTGTCTTTGCTCGCTTTGGTTGAACGCAAATGAATGCGTTCCAGCGCATATTTGCAATTGCAACGTCGCGTCGCGCGATCGGCATGATGATTTTGCAGATCAGACCGATGATGCGGGAATTGGTGCAACGCGTTATTAGCCGCGCAGCGCAACCTCAGAGCGACACAACTGCACGTTTTACAGGCAGATTTGCTGTCGTCAGGACCGGAGCACGTGACGCGGCGCAGCGATACGGCCGGCGATGGTCGCCGACGCCATCTCAAAACTGTCGGCGATGCGTCGCGCCTTGTCGATGAAGAGCGCGGCCGCCGGCGGCGGACAGACCTCGCGCGCGGTCTGCTCGAACAGATCGAGCCAGCGGTCGAAATGATCGCCGACCAGGCTGAGCGGCACATGCGCCCGCATCGGCGAACCATGGTAGCGGCCGCTCATCAGCACGACCGACGACCAGAAATCCTTGAGTTTGGCGAGATGCTCGTCCCAATTCTGCACGATCGCAAAGACCGGCCCCAGCAGCGCATCCTCGCGCACGCGTCCGTAGAAGCGGGTGACGAGCTCCCCGATCATCTCCTCGGTGATCCCGGTGCGCTCGATCGCATCCTGGGTCAGCAGGTTCCGCCGCGCGGCCGCCGCCTCGCGCTCGGCCTTCAGTCGATCCGACATGTCCTTCGTTATCCGTTCATTTGTTCCCGCGGGCCGCCCGTTCGACATTGTCGGGCCAATTGCGCGCGGCGTCTTTGTCGCAGCGCAAATTGCGGGGATCGGGCGGCGGATGCTGGGCACCCGCCGCCGGCGCCATCAGGCACCGTAAGTGTAGAAGCCCTGGCCGGTCTTGCGGCCGAGATGGCCGGCATCGACCATTTCCTTGAGCAAGGGGGCCGGACGATATTTGGGGTCATTGAAGCCCTTATAGAAGACCTCCATCACCGAGAGCATGGTGTCGAGCCCGACGAGATCGGCGAGCGCCAGCGGCCCGATCGGATGGTTGCAGCCGAGCTTCATGCCGGCATCGATCTCCTCGGCGGTCGCGATCCCTTCCTGGAGCGCAAAGATCGCCTCGTTGATCATCGGGCACAGGATGCGATTGACGGCGAAGCCGGGGCTGTTCTTGGCCGTGATCGCCACCTTGCCGACCCGCTTGGCGAAATCCAGCGCCTTGGCGTGGGTGTCGTCGGAGGTCTGCAGGCCGCGGATGAGTTCCAGCAGCGCCATCACCGGCGCCGGGTTGAAGAAGTGCATGCCGATGAAGCGATCGGGACGATCGGTTGCGGCGGCAAGCTTCGTGATCGAGATCGAGGAGGTGTTGGTCGCGAGCAGCGTGCGCGGCGACAGCGTGGCGCAGAGGTCCTTCAGGATCTTGACCTTGAGCTCCTCGTTCTCGGTCGCGGCCTCGATAACGAGGTCGCAATCGGCGAGCTTCGCGCGATCGGTGGTGCCGGTGATGCGCTTGAGAGCCGCCTCGCGATCGGCAGCCGACATCTTCTCCTTCTTGACCAGGCGCTCGAGGCTACCGCCGACGGTCGACAGCCCGCGGTTCACCGCCGCATCGGAGATGTCGACCATCACGACCGAGAGCCCGGCCGCGGCACAAATCTGCGCGATGCCGTTCCCCATGGTCCCTGCCCCGATGATGCCAACCGTGTTGATCATTGCCTCGTATCCTTCATCCTTGCGGGCGTGCCAGACGGCCCGGCCCCATTGTTCCTGCATCAGGGTCTAGCACCGCCACCGGGCGGGTGCGACCTGATCCTGCCTCTCCTTAAAGCATCCCGGGCGGGAATAAAGCCGCTCTTCCGCCGCGGAGAGGTGCGATTTGATGCCCCGGCGAGCTGATTTGTTCGCATTTTGCCCGGCCGCTGCAGGGGGCGAGGGGCGCGCCAGCGAGCAGCTGGCCAAGACGTCTTTGTGACACAGGCCACATCTGCCTCGCGCCCGGCCTGCTAGGCTCGGCCCTATGATGAAGCACCTAACTCTCCCCGTACTCTTCACCGCTCTGCTCGTCGCCACGCAAAGCCTGGCGGCCGAGACCAAGGGAGCCGGCTCAACCTTCGTTTCGCCCGTGATGGCGAAATGGATCGACGCATACAAGACGAAGACCGGCAACACCGTCAGCTATCAGGCGGTCGGCTCGAGCATCGGCGTCGGCCTGATCAAGAAAGAGGCCGTCGACTTCGGCGCAAGCGACATGCCGTTTGATCCCAAGGAACTGGAGAGGCTCGGCATGATGCAATTCCCGATCGTGATCGGGGGCGTCGTACCGGTCGTCAATATCGATGGAGTCAAACCCGGCCAGATCCGCTTCACCGGCCAGATGCTCGCCGACATCTATCTCGGCAAGCTGAAATCATGGAACGATCCGGCCATTCGCGCGATCAACCCCGACATCAGGCTGCCGAACACTGCGATCACGGTGGTTCATCGCATCGACGGATCCGGCACGACGTTCAACTGGTCGAACTACCTCTCGAAGGTCAGCACGCAGTGGAAGACGAGCGTGGGCGAAGGCACCTCGGTCGAGTGGCCACTTGGTCTCGGCGGCAAGGGCAATGACGGCGTCGCCTCGCTCGTCAGCCTCGTGCCCGGTTCGATCGGCTATCTCGAATACACTTACGCGCTGCAACGGCTAGATAGAATCTCATTTGGCGTCGTGCAGAACAGCGCCGGAAATTTCGTCGTCCCCGACGCCGCATCGTTCCAGGCAGCGGCCTCGAGTGCGGACTGGAAGGCGGAGAAGGATTTCCACCTCGTGCTCACCAACGCGCCCGGCGAAGACGCCTACCCGATCACGGCCACGACGTTCGTACTGATGCCGAAGGCGCCGAAATCCGAGGAACGATCGGCAGCGGCCATCGACTTCATCCGCTGGTCGTTGGAGAACGGAAAGGCCCAGGCCGAGACGCTCAATTACGTGCCGCTTCCGCCTGCCCTGGTCAACCAGATCGAACGCTATTGGCAGCAGAGCATCGAGACAAACCCCACGGTCTCGGCCTCGGCTAACGTCAAGCGCTGAAGCTTGGAAACGAGCGGCCGTCATGCCCGGGCCTGTCCCGGGCATCCACGTTCCCAGTGCCAGCCACGCGACCGCGATCCTTCTGGAAATCTCGCCGTGAATCGTGATTTAGTCCCGCGGAAGGCCTGTTGCCGGCTCGCAGCGGCGAGAACGCGCGAAGGTCCAGGCCCGGGGGCTTTCGAATGGACGTGATCATCTACCACAATCCCGATTGCGGCACGTCGCGCAGCGCGCTTGCCACAATCAGGAGTGCCGGCATCGAGCCGCACGCGGTCGAATATTTGAAGACGCCACCTTCGCGTACCTTGTTGCAGCAGCTCGCGCGCATGGGGATTTCGGTGCGCGAGGCGGTCCGCGAAAAGGCGGCGCCCGATACGGAGCTCGGGCTCGACAACCCGGCACTGGCGGATGACCAGCGGCTCGAAGCGATGATGGTACATCCGATCCTGATCAACAGGCCGATCGTGGTGACCCCGAACGGCGTCAGGCTTTGCCGCCCTTCGGATCTGGTGCTTGATCTCCTGCCGGCGCAACAGCGTCCGGCCGGATGAACGATTTCGCGCGATCCATCGGCGCCGCGCTCACGCTGATCGGCGAGGCCGACGCCGAGCTGCTCGGCATCGTCGCGCTGTCGGTTCGTGTCAGCCTCACCGCCGGCATCGTCGCGCTGCTGATCGGCGCGCCCTTCGGGGCCCTGCTCGCGATCACCCGATTCCGCGGGCGACAGGTCGTCATCGTATTGACCAATGCGTTGCTCGGCCTTCCGCCGGTCGTGGTCGGGCTTGCGCTCTATCTTCTGCTGTCGCGGTCCGGCCCGCTCGGAGCAGCCGGACTGTTGTTCACGCCGACCGCCATGGTGATCGCGCAGACCCTGCTCGCGACCCCGATCGTGGTCGCGCTGGTGCACCGGCCGGCAAGCCTGCTCTGGGCCGAGTATGGCGACCTCGCGCGGATCGACGGACTATCGATACTGCGCAGCATCGGCTTGCTGTTCGCGCTCGGCCGAACGTCGCTGCTGACGGCCTTTCTCGCGGCTTTCGGACGCGCGATCGCCGAGGTCGGCGCCATCATCATCGTCGGTGGCAACATCCGCGGCTTCACGCGCACGATGACGACGGCGATCGCACTGGAGACCAGCAAGGGCGACCTGCCGCTGGCACTCGGGCTCGGGCTGATCCTGCTCGCGCTCAGCGTGGCGGTGTCGACCGTCGCCTTCCTGCTAGTGGGACGCGTTGGGGAAAAATAGCTGCTCGCCGCCGACCTTGTAGCCGGCGATCGCATCCTGCCCCTTCGGCGAGACCAGCCAGTCGATGAAGGCCTGTCCGTCCTTCGCCTTCACGTTCGCATGCGTCGCCGGATTCACCAGCATGACGCCATACTGGTTGAACAGCCGCTTGTCGCCCTCGGTCAGGACGGCAAGCTCGCCCCGGTTCTTGAACGACAGCCAGGTGCCACGGTCCGACAGGAGATAGGCGTTCGACGACGAGGCCATGTTCAGCGCCGGACCCATGCCCTGGCCGATCTCGCGATACCAGCTGTCCTTGCCGCCGCCGATATCGACGCCCGCCTCCTTCCACAATCTCAGCTCGGCCGCATGCGTGCCGGACTTGTCGCCGCGCGAAATGAAGGTTGCCTTTGCCGCCGCGATCTTGCGCAGCGCATCCGTGACGTCCTTGCCGCCGGCGATCTTTGCGGGATCGCTCTTCGGACCAACGATGATGAAGTCATTGTACATGACATCGAAGCGCTTCACGCCCTGCCCCTCGGACATGAACTTGTCCTCGGCCGGCCTGTCATGCACGAACACCACGTCGGCGTCGCCGCGCCGCCCGATATCGAGCGCCTGGCCGGTGCCGACGGCAACGACCTTCACCTCGATGCCCTCCGCCTTCGAGAACAACGGCAGCAGGTAACCAAACAGGCCCGACTGTTCCGTCGACGTCGTCGAGGCCACGGTGATGGTGCGATCCTGCGCGAATGCGCATGTCGACCAGAACAGAACCGCTGCGATGGCGGCAAGCTTTCTCATTGCGTTGTCCTCACTCCCCAGACGTTTGAACTTAGGCGGGAAGGATGGCGCAGGGAAGTCCGACGTTCGGCGCAGGATCAACGGCCGGGGCAGTACCGCATGACGTTGCGGTAGCCCTGCGGGTCCGGCTCCTTCATCCACTGCTCTTGCCAGGCAACCCAAAGCTTGTCGCCGGAGCTTCAGGACGACCGCAGCTTTTCGATGATGGCCGTCACCTCGTTCAGCTGGGCTTTGACCGTGGCCAGCAGATCGAGCAGATCGCGCGCCGACTGGGCTGATCCGCCAGCGGCGGCCTGATCGATCACGCTCAAGCCGTCGGTGAGACGCGAGATGATTTGCACGAGCTCATCGCGGCGCGCCTCGAGGTCCGCAAGCGTTGCGTCAAAGCGCTCGTCGAGCCGGGCGCCTTGCAACGAGCGGATCGGAACGATCCTGTCGTCGGGAGGATCGGACATGCGCGTGCTTTGCGTTGCTGTCCCGCCCATCCTAGGCGCGACCGCTCGCAACCCGGCGGTGGTGCATTGTCGCATCCGACACGGCAGTCGCGTTGCCCTTTCCCGCGCGGTGGACGCACGGATGTTCTGCAATTGGTCCCACCTACATTGACATCGATGTGACGGCCGGGGCAGTTTTTTGCATTGCTGGCGAATCAGCGATTGCTTCACGCCGAGTACCTCTTGGACAACTCCCTGTGCTTTCGAGACTGATATCGTTGCTGCGCCGCATTCCCGCGGTGAAATGGGCGTTCACCCGGCTTAGGCCCTTGCCTCACGGCGGCAGCATCGATGTCGCGCCGATCGCGGCAAGCGATTCGCCCGCAATCGTCGCCAACATCGCAGAAGCCGTTCCGGCTCCCGACGGCATCAGCACCAACCCGCAGCCCAGTGACACCGAGATCACCGTTGCGGCTCCGGTCGCCGAAGATGGCGCCGCTATCTCTGTCATCCCGGAGAGCCCGTCCGCAGCGTCAACTGATATCAGCGTCGCCGATGATTCATCCTTGGAAGCGCCGACAGAGGTCGAGTCGATCGTCGTCGAAGAGGTTTCGGTCTCATCAGTCGAGGTGGAGAGCGAGGCCGTTGTGCTCGTCAGCAGCGATCCGCCCGCGGAGCTTGAGACCAGCGTCGCACCCGTTGTCGTAGAAGAGACACCGGTCCCGGTTGTCGAGATCGAGAGTGAGCCGGTCGGTGCACCCGAGCTCGTCATCAGCGACCCACCTGTGGAACTTCCGGAGATCGTTGAACCCGTCATCGTTGAAGAGGCGCGGCTGTCGCCTGTCGAGGCCGAGAGCCGGCAGGCCAACGTTTCCGAGCCCGTCATCGGCAGCGATCCATCTCCCGACCTCTCGGCCGAGGTGGAGCTCGTCGTCGCAGAGGAGACGCCGGTCTCGTCTATCGACATCGAGACCGCTCCGGTTGATGCCCCCGTTCTCGCCGTCAACGACGATACCTCCTCCGACGTCGCTGATGTGGAGCCGACTGTCGTGGAGGACACGTGTGTCGCGCTTGCGGACAGCGACGTCTCGGCGGGGGAGGTCTCCGGGAACAGCATCGACAGCGTTGCCATCTCTGTCGTCGCAATGGAGATCGAGCCGGTCCCGGCCAACGATCCCGCCCCGATCGCAACGGAGGGTCCCTCCGCCGACACAGCGAGCGCCGTCACGCATGTCGCGCCGGAGCCGGTCCTCGAGTCTCCCGCTCCGGTGATCCCCAGCGCTCCGAAGACGCGCGCAAAGGTCGTGGAACCCGTCGACCGCGCCACGTTGATCCGGCAGCGCTGGACGGAGACCGGGATCAGGATGTGGAATCCGCGGCTTCACGGCGCCGGCGACGCCACGCTGAACATCCAGGGCCGCGTCGAGCTGCTGCCGCCCGCGCCCGGCGAGACCATGCCACGCTACGACAAGCTCGAATTCAGGATGCTGGACGGGCAGATCGTCTGCGAGGGCGTCGTCGTCGAGGCGCCCGCGTCGGCGGGTCAGCGCAGCTTTACCCGGCTCGCCGAGCCGCGTAACCCCGACCGGCCCCGCGAACCGGTACGGGAGCGCCGGGCCGCTCTCGCCTGACCCTTGTCCTCTGCGACCATGCCCGCCATATGCTAGGCTGACGGCTTGGACATGGGAGGCCGCATGCCCGCAAGATCATTGCGCCTGATCGTGATCGCCGCCCTCTGCATCTCGCAAGGGGCCTTTGCGGCGTCCGGTAAACGCCCGCACCATGCGCCCGCCACCGATCGGGCCGCGCCCTACAAGGCCGACCGGCTCTCGACCTCGCGCGGCGAGACGATCCTCAACACGCCCGGCCAGACCACCGTGCTGACACGTCAGATCCTTGACGACATGAACGCGACGACCCTCCGGGACGCCATGCGCTCGACCGCCGGCGTGACGATAGGGATTGGCCGCTAGATTTCGCGCGACTTCGCGTTCAGGGGATCGGATAGCCCTTCCAGACCCACTCCAGCGCCGACGGCAGCGTTTGCGCGATCGTCGGCCGGTCGACATGTTTGGCGTTGCGCACGAACAGGAACTGGTAGTGGTAGCCCTTCTCCGCCAGCACCTTCGCCATCAGCGCGTTCGACAGGGTCCAGTCGTGCATGCCGTCGGGAATGGTGGGGTTCGGATAGAACAGGTCCTGGTCGCCGCCGAAGAACCAGAAGCGGATCGGCTTCGCCGGCGCGGCGACGATCAGCGGCACGCCGGGCGGCTCGGCCGGCGTGAGCACGCCGGCCTTTGATATGAGGTTGGGACCGGCCGGCCCCGTCCATGCGCTGTGATATTCCCAGGCGCCGCCACGCAGCGACGGATCGTGCGGCCATTGCTGGTTGACCATCGTCGGCGAGAACGCCAGCACGCGGCGATAGAGATCGGGATAGAACCACGCCATGGTGAAGGCCGCCACACCGCTCGAGCTCAGGCCCATGGTCGCGCGCCCGTCGGGGTTTTTGGTCAACTTGACGTCGGCGTTCTTCTCGACCAGCGGCAGCACCTCGCGCTCGACGAATTGCGCATAGTCGCCTGACACCGCATCGTATTCGCGGCCGCGCTGGCTGCCCTGCGCGTCCTGGCCGCCGTTGCCGATCTGGATCGCGATCATCGGTGGCACGCGGCGCTGCGCGATCAGATTATCGAGCGTCGTGGCGAGGTCCTTGTAGGCGTTGGAGCCGCCGTCGCCGACCACGATGAACGGCGCCTCGGTGCCGCGCACATATTGCGCCGGCACGTAGACGTCGATCGTGCGCGACCAGATTCCAGGATGGCTGGTGGTGACGATCATGTGCGACTTGTCATCCGGCGCGGTGACGGTCGTCATGATCGAGGAATTGGTGCAGCCGGCGACGTCGTCGCGGATCAGGCCGGGATTGTAGATCGTGCTGTCCTTCGACGTCAGCGTGAAGGATTTTGTCGTGCCGCGTGGCACGCCTTCCTTCGCAATCGTCTCCGGCGCGGGATTGTGGGTGGGCCCGATGATGAAATTGCCCTCGGCGCCGGACGGCGGCAGCGTTCCGTCGGGTAGCTCGGTCGCGCGCGGATAGTTGGGGTTCGAGGGATCGCGCGTCGGCGGCGCCGTCTTGAAGTCGAGGCCCGTCGTGTCGATGAAGAACCGTGCCGCCTTATCGGTGGTGTTGGCCCCGGGCGGCACGGCCATGTTCTGGGTGACGCAGGCCGGCTGCGACAGTGCAATTGAAGTGAAGCAGACGAGGGAAATCAGCGTCCCTGCGAGGACGGAGAATGAATTGGTCATTTCAGCTCCCGGTGCCGACAAGTCTTTCCGGCTCGCCTTGACGCAAAGTATGGCGGGCCGCCTGCGCGCGGTCAAACAGCAAGCGGCCGCATTCCAGCGATAGCCGCCATGCTCAAACCGAACGGCGACCGTTATTCCGTGCATGCCCATGAATATTTCCGGATACGAGGCCGTTGCTGCCGCAGCTCGCGCGACGTTGCTTGCGCACCGCGCCGTGCCAAGCAAAAGGCGCGCACGGTCAAAATGAACAAGAACACTTCGGGAGGCAACCTATGAAGAAGCTCGCGGCCACGCTATGTGCGCTGGCGTTCCTCGCAACCGGCGCACAGGCGCAGACCATCAAGGATTTCCTGACAGCGGTCATGCAGAAATGGACGGCGCCATTCGATCCGTTCCAGCTGATCGGCAACATCTATTATGTCGGAACCGACGGCATTGCCGTTTATGTCATCAAGACATCGCAGGGCCTGATCCTGATGGACACGGCGATGCCCCAGTCGACCGGCATGATCGAGGAGCACATCGCGAAGCTCGGCCTCAAGGTCGCGGACATCAAGATCATCCTCAACACGCATGCGCATCTCGACCACACCGGCGGCTTCGCCGAGATCGAGAAGGAGACCGGCGCGCAGCTCGTTGCCGGTGAGCGCGACAAACCGCTGCTCGAAGGCGGCTACTATCCAGGCGACGAGAAGAACGAGGACCTCGCCTTTCCGGCGGTGAAGGTCGACCGCGCGGTGAAGGAAGGCGACAAGGTCACGCTCGGCGACACCACGCTGACGGCGCATGCAACGCCCGGCCACTCGCCGGGCTGTACGAGCTGGGAGATGACCGTCAAGGACGGTGGCCAGGACCGCGAGGTGCTGTTCTTCTGCAGCGGCACGGTGGCGCTGAACCGGCTGGTCGGCCAGCCGACCTATGCCGGCATCGTTGATGATTACCGCGCGACCTTCGCCAAGGCCAAGGCGATGAAGATCGACGTGCTGCTCGGACCGCATCCGGAAGTCTATGGCATGCAGGCCAAGCGTGCGGAGATGAAGGACGGCGCACCGAACCCGTTCGTCAAGCCGGACGAGCTCGCAACCTACGCAACCAGCCTGTCGGAGGATTTCGACAAGCAACTCACCAAGCAGACGGCGGCGTTGGAGAAGAAATAACGGCCATTTGTCCTCTCTTCACCTCTCCTTCCGCGGGGAGAGGTGAAGCACGTGCGTCGGCTGACCGCGCGGCCATGCGCCGTCGCCGATGTGAAAGCCAAGGTCTCGCATGGTTAGCGGATCGTAGCTGCGGGTGGCTGCGGGCAAGGTGTGCCTGAGACACGCGCCTCGGCCGCCGGATATCCTTAACACGGTCTCACCAATGCACGCGGCTGGAAAATCCCGTGGCCGCGCGCAACCTGCGCTGGCTTTTCGTGCAGCCCCACCTAACGCGACCTTTACCCCCGTCGTGCAAGATCGCCGCCGTTTTGAAGGGATCCGGGGCGCGTATTGCAATGCCTGTCGTCAATTTGAAGTCTCAGCTCGCCGCTGCGATGCGGCTGTTTCGCGTGCCGGCCGACAACCCGGACCTGACGCGCGCGCAGTTCGACGCCTTCTCGAAGCAGATCCCGCTGCTCTATTTCATCCTGATGAGCAACACGATCGCGGTTGCCTATACCTATGTCAACGTGGCGCCGGACTGGCTGACGATGATCGTGCCGAGCGTGCTCACCGTGCTCGCCGCGCTTCGGACCTTCTGGTGGCTACGCCAGCGGCACCTCGTGCGCAGCGATGCCGATATCCTGCGCAATCTGCGCGCCACCAACTGGATGACATTGCCGATCGGCGCCGGCTTCACCGCATGGTCCTTTGCGCTGTACCCTTACGGCGATGCCTTCGCCAAGAGCCAGGTCGCCTTCTACATGGCGGTGACCGTGATCGGCTGCATCTTTTCGCTGATGCATCTGCGTTCCGCGGCGCTGATCGTGACGCTCGTCGTCGACGTTCCCTATGTGCTGTTCTTCTGGGCCACCGGCGAACCGACGCTGAAGGCGATCGCGGTCAACAACCTTCTCGTCTCCGGCGCGATGGTGACGGTGCTGTTCATCTACTATCGCGACTTCGCCGATCTCGTCTCGAGCCGCAAATCGCTGCTGGCGTAGCAGGCGGCGACGCAAGCGCTCTCGGACGAGAACTTCCGCCTCGCCAATCTCGATTCCCTCACCGAGCTGCCGAACCGCCGCCGCTTCTTCGCCGAGCTGTCGAGCGCCTTTACCGACGCCGAGCGCAGGCGCGTTCGCGTCGCGGTGGGGATCATCGATCTCGACGGCTTCAAGCCGATCAACGACAATTACGGCCACTCGGTCGGCGATCGCGTCCTGATCGAAGCCGGGCGCCGCATCCGCGAAGTTTGCGAAGGCTTCGGCCCGCAGCGAGTGGAATTTGCCCGGCTCGGCGGCGACGAGTTCGGCCTCGTGGTGTGCGGCGATCCTGAAGATGACGATTTGATGCGGCTCGGCCAGCGCATCGGCGAACAGGTCAAGCTGCCCTACCAGCTCGACACCGCCCATACCGGGCTGTCCTGCTCGATCGGCTTCGCGCTGTTCCCAAGCTCGGCGACCAGCGCCGAAGCTCTCTATGAATGCGCCGACTACTCGCTCTATCACGCCAAGCGCCATCTGCGCGGCCGCACCGTGATCTTCTCGAGCGAGCTCGAGGCCGAGATCCGCAGCCGCGGCGTCATCGAGAACTTGCTCCGCACCGCCGATTTCAGCACCGAGATGGACCTGGTGTTCCAGCCGATCGTGGACGCGATGAGCGAGCACACCGCCGGCTTCGAAGTCCTGGCGCGCTGGCGCAGCTCCCGCCTCGGCCTAGTCTCGCCGGCCGACTTCATTCCGGCCGCAGAGCGCATCGGCCTGATCCGGCCGCTGACGCAGGCGCTGCTGGTCCGCGCGCTCGCGACGGCAAGGACCTGGCCCGACCACATCCGCCTGTCGTTCAACCTCTCCGCTCACGATGTCTGCGCAGCCGAGGGCATTCTGCCGCTGATCTCGATCATCGAGAGAAGCGGGTTGCCGCCGCACCGGATCGACTTCGAGATCACCGAGACCGCCGTCACCTTCGACTTCGTGCGCGCGCAGCAGTCGATCGCGACGCTGAAGGCAATGGGCTGCGGCATTTCACTGGACGATTTCGGCACCGGCTATTCCTCGCTGAGCCACGTGCATCGGCTGCCGCTCGACAAGATCAAGATCGACCGCAGCTTCGTCGCCGACATCAACGAAAATCCGGTGAGTCACAAGATCATCAAGTCTCTCGCCGGCCTGTGCGACGACATGGAGATCGCCTGCGTCGCCGAGGGCGTCGAAACCCGCGCCCAGCTCGACAGCCTGCGCCGCCTGGGATGCGACTTCATCCAGGGCTACTACTTCGCAAAGCCGATGTCGGGCGATGCGATCGGCGACTATCTCGCAAAGGAACGCCAGCGTCTCGGCGACGCCGGCGCCAAGATCGTGGCCTGAAGTCCAGATCTCTACGCACGCGTAGCGCTGATAAATTAAATTGCTGCCTGTCAATCGTCCGCTTCACATGCGTCGAAACGCCCCCGACATGCCGGGATGCCGTGTCGGTGCTTGTCAGCGACGCCAAAACGCGCGATACTCAATTTCAAGGGGAAAGATATTTAATATACAACTTTTTGATCTTGGTGGCCTTCAACTGGGCGCGGCGGCAAACACGGTTGTGAGTTGGCAATCGGGAGGCAGGCATGTCGTCCAATGCGTCATTTTCGGCAGGGCGCCACGCCCCGCCGCATTCCCACCTCACCGCTTCGCATGCATCACCGCCGCCCGCCGAGCCGGACGGCGGCAGCCTCATACCCATCAGCCTCTTCATCCTCAGCGATGTGCGCCTGCTCTGCGAAGGCCTCAGTTCCTGCCTGGCCCGGCAGGAATGCTTACGCATCGCCGGACACGGCGATCTTGCGACCCTGCCTGAGCAAGTCGTCGACAGCGGCGCGCAGGTGCTGCTGGTCGACATAGCGACGCCGCAGGGCTTGCAGCAATCGGCAGCCTGCCGCGCGCTGACGCCGGCGTTGAAGGTCGTCGCCATTGCGGTCGCCGAGGCCGAGCAGGACATCCTGGCCTGCGCAGAGGCCGGCGTGTCCGGCTTCGTGCTGCGCGAGGGTTCGATCAGCGACGTCGTCGCCGCCGTCCGTAACGCGATGCGCGACGAGCTCGTGTGCTCACCCAAAGTCGCCGCCGCCCTGTTCGGCCGGCTCGCGCTGCTCTCCGCGCGGACCGTCACGCGAGCGCCGGCCGCCGGCGTCGACACGCTGACACCACGCGAGCACGAGATCATTCGCTTCGTCGGCGAAGGGCTGTCGAACAAAGAGATCGCACGAGCCTTGCGGATCCGCAATTCGACGGTGAAGAACCACATGCACAACGTGCTCAGCAAATTGCAGATTCGCCGGCGCGGCGAGATCAGCAAGCATCTGCACGCGAACGGCGCGCCCGCGCCTGCATCGTCGCGGATCCAGACCCGCTAGACCTTTCGGCCTAGATCCTCCGAGCCGGCACGGGCCGGCATCGCGCGCGAAGCCGCCATGTCGCGGTGAAGCGCGCGCCCGTTTGCGTCATCGCGGTCTCACCACCGCGGGCATGGTCCGGACCATCAGCTCCATCCTCGCTAGACCTTTTGGCTCAGTCGCGCCGTCGCGCCTTGTGCAAGGCTCACCGCAAAGGTGGCCATTGCGACAGAGACGCATCCTCATTGCGGGATTTCCGAGGCTGATGACCGATCTTCTCGAGCATGTCGTCGCGAAAGATCCGGCGTTGTCCATAGTCGGGACGAGTGACGACGCCAATCTGGCGGCGGAGGCACGCCGCACCCGGGCCGACGTTCTCGTGGTGGCGCAGAAGGCACCGGACGAGCGCGACAGCCTCGCAAGCCTTCTGCACAGTCGGCCGCGGATGAAGGTCGTCACCATCGTCGCAAGCGGCGAAAGCGGCGCGCTCTACGAGCTGCGGCCGCACCGCACGGCCATCACCGAGATCACGACGCAATCCCTGTCGGAAGCCATTCGGGATCCGCCCGGCCCGAGGCGCAGGCCGCGCCAGCGGCGCGCGCGCCGGCTGGGCAAGACCATCGCCGCGGTCTGACCAAGGAAGACGGACCGCCAAATCACAGGAGCCGACATGCCCTCAGCCCTTCTGCAACCCGGCGTCTATATCGAGGAAATCTCCAGCGGCGTGCGCTCGATCTCGGGCGTGGCGACGTCGATCGCGCTGTTCATCGGCTGGGCGCCGCGCGGCCCCGTTGACCGTGCCGTGCGCATCTCGAGCTTTGCCGACTATGAGCGCGCCTATGGCGGGCTCGACCGCCGCGCCAATCTCGGCTACGCCGTGCGCCAATTCTTCGACAACGGCGGCAGCGACGCCTACGTCGTGCGGATCGCGCTGTTCAATTCGGGAACGCCCGCCAACGACGCGAAGACCGCGACCTGCGCGATCAACGATCTCGGTATCGAGGCGAGTTCGCCGGGTCTGTGGGCCAACTCCTACAGCGTCCGACTGACGCTACGCGCGGACGACAGCACCCGCTTCCGGCTCGACGTCATCGGCCCGTCGCCGAGCACTGACATCGTGGAGACGTTCCAGGACCTGTCGATGAACAAGGCGGATCCGCGCTACGCGCCGAGCGTCGTCAACGGCCGCTCCGCCTTCATGGACAAGCTGACCACGGCGTCAACGACGGTCCCGACCCCGGCCACGAAACCACTTGCGGGCGGAGCCGATGGCACGGTCCTCTCCGCCAATGACGGTCCGTTCGTCAGCGCGATCGATCCGCTGTTCGCGACCGGCGGGATCGTCGATCGTATCGAC
The DNA here is from genome assembly GCF_055811795.1 of Bradyrhizobium sp. MI1.7. Taxonomy (NCBI): domain Bacteria; kingdom Pseudomonadati; phylum Pseudomonadota; class Alphaproteobacteria; order Hyphomicrobiales; family Nitrobacteraceae; genus Bradyrhizobium; species Bradyrhizobium sp. MI1.7. Next base: position 44,030 of record NZ_JBVVPO010000014.1, on the reverse strand, counting down.
ATCTTCAACCTGGTCTGCGTGCCCGGCCTCACCAACGTCAATTCAACAACCCAGGGCGCACTCGCCAAGCTACAGCAACGCTGCCACGTCCGCCGTGCGTTCCTGATCATCGACAGCCTCCAGAACGAGACCGTCGCCAACATGAGCGGCGCCAACGGCGAGGCCGGCCTGACCGGCTCGGACGGCAATTTCTCCGCGCTGTACTACCCGTGGGTGATGCAGGCCGATCCACTGCAATCCGGCGTCGTGCGCGACTTTCCACCTTGCGGCTTCGTCGCCGGCGTCTACGCCCGAACCGACGCCACGCGCGGGGTCTGGAAGGCGCCGGCCGGCACCGATGCCAGCGTCAACGGCGGCGTCGGCTTCGCGTTGAGCTTGAGCGACGCCGAGAACGGCCAACTCAATCCGATCGGCGTCAACTGCCTGCGCACGCTGCCGGTCTACGGCAACGTGGTCTGGGGCGCGCGCACGCTGCACGGCCAGAACGACCGCGGCTCGGAATGGAAATACGTTCCGGTACGGCGCATGGCGCTGTTCCTGGAGGAGAGCCTCTACCGCGGCACGCAATGGGTGGTGTTCGAGCCCAATGACGAACCGCTCTGGGCGCAGATCAGGCTCAACATCGGCGCCTTCTTGCAGGGCCTGTTCCGGCAGGGCGCGTTCCAGGGCCGCTCGCCGCGCGAGGCCTATTTCGTCAAATGCGACCGCGAGAGCACGACGCAGGCCGACATCAATCTCGGCATCGTCAACATCATCGTCGGCTTCGCGCCGCTGAAGCCCGCCGAGTTCGTCGTCATCAAGATCCAGCAGATCGCCGGCGACATTCCAACCTGAGGCAAAGACACCTGAGGCAAGCAAATGGCACAGTTCTCGGTCAATCCGCAGCGCTTCGATCCCTACAAGAACTTCAAGTTCCGCGTGAAATGGGACGGCCGCTACGTCGCCGGCATCAGCAAGGTGTCGGCGCTGAAACGCACCACCGAGGTGGTCGAGCACCGCGAGGGCGGTGATCCCTCGACGGGACGCAAGTCGCCCGGCCGCAGCAAGTTCGAGGCGATCACGCTCGATCGCGGTGTCACCCACGACACCGAGTTCGAGAAATGGGCCAACAAGGTCTGGCATTTCGGCGCAGGACTTGGCGCCGAGGTCTCGCTGAAGGATTTCCGCAAGGACATCATCCTCGAGGTCTATAACGAAGCCGGGCAGCTCGCGCTCGCCTACAAGATCTACCGCTGCTGGGTCTCCGAATACCAGTCGCTACCCGATCTCGACGCCAACGCCAATGCGGTGGCGATCCAGCACATCAAGCTGGAGAACGAGGGATGGGAGCGCGATCAAGCCGTCGCCGAGCCGTCCGAGCCCACTTTCACCGATCCGGCCTGAGACCGCTCATGCTCTCCGCCACCGCACAACGCGAGCAGGACATCCTGGCGATGTGGGACCGGGCCGCCGGCCGCGCGCAGCGCCAGCGCGACGATGCCTTGTTCGCGGCGGCGGGCGCAGCGCCGACGGACTCGATCGGCACAGGCAATGCCGCTCTGCTGGCCTTGCGCACGCGATTGTTCGGCGCGCCGTGGCGGCTGCGCGCCGCCTGCCCCACCTGTCACACCGACTGCGAGTTCACGGCGGACAGCGCAGTGCTCGCGGACGGACTTGCACCACCGGCTGACGCCGTGCCGCCGCGTATCACGAACGGGGGCCGCGAGCTGGCGCTGCGGCTGCCGACGCTTTCCGATCTTGCAAGCCTCGCCGCGACCTGCGATTCCGCCGCCGCGGCAAAACTGTTGCTCGCGCGCTGCCTCGGTGACGCGCCGCCGGCCGCGCAGGACATCCTGCATAGGGTCGAAGCCGAGCTCGAACGTTGCGATCCCGGAGCGGTGCTCAGTTTTGCGCTCGACTGCCCCGATTGCGGCCACGCCTGGCAGGCCGTGATCGACATCGCGCCGGCGCTCTGGGCCGAGGTGCAGGCGGCGGCCGAGCGTACCCTGCTCGAAGTCGACGCGCTCGCGCGCGAATATGGCTGGAGCGAAGCCGAGGTGCTGGCATTGCCGCACACCCGCCGCGCCGCCTACCTGCAACTTGCGGGCGCGTCATGACGGGCCTCCTGCAAAATCTTGCACGCATCGGCCGCTGCGAACCGATTCCCGGCGCGGCACGCGTTGCCCTGCCGCCGCGTTTTGCCGCCCCGCCCCGGAATGACGATGCTCCGATGCACGAGACGACACGGGATGAAAGGCAGACACCGGCATCCTCGCCGGCGGCATTGCCGAACATCACCGGCGCAGACGATCCTGCCACTGGCGTGCAGGCGCCGCAGCGCAGACAAATGGAGCCGGACAACGAAGGCGCACCGTTGCGTCTCGAGGCCAAGGTCGCAGCTGCCGCGCCGCCGCTTCAATCGACCGACGCGCCGTCGAGATCGCCTGTCGATGCCCCTCTGCCTGCCGACCCGCGCGATCCGCCGCGCGGCACACAGCCGCGTGACACGGTCTTGCGCGACACGCCCCGCCCCCGAAACGAAGCTGCAACACCGCCGGCGCTTCCGCTCGGCCAGACCGTGCTCGCCGGCCAGGCGCAGCGCCGGCGCGAGACACCGCCGGTGATCAAGGTGACGATCGACCGCATCGACATCCGCTCGCCGGAGCCCCCACGCACGGCACGCGCCGTTAAGCCCGCATCAAAGCCGTCGGTGTCGCTATCCGACTATCTGCGCCGCCCTGGACCCGGAGGCCGCGCATGAGTTCGCCGCTCGCGATCGGCGCGGTCAGCGCAGTGCTGCGCAACCTGCTCGACAACGGGCTGATCGAGGCCGGGCCCGCGGTCGGCGGCACCGTCAATGTCAGTGCGGTTGCGCCCGACACGATCGACCTCGCCAGCCCTGAAGAGCAGCCGCGGCTCAATCTGTTCCTGCATCAGGTGACGCCGAACCCGGGCTGGCGCAACCGCTCCCTGCCGTCGCGGTCCTCGACCAGCGGCGAGCGACTGACCAACGCACCGCTCGCACTCGACCTGCACTATCTGCTGACGGCCTACGCGCGGGTCGACTGCCAGGCCGAAATCCTGCTCGGCTATGGGATGCATCTGTTGCACGAGCGCCCGGTGCTCGATCGCGCCGCGGTGCAGCGCGCGCTCAATCCCAATCCGCTCGACGTCGCGATGCTGCCGCCAGCGTTCCAGGCGCTCGCTGCCGCCGACCTTGCCGATCAGGCCGAGTTGATCAAGATCACGCCGGCTGTGATGGGGCCGGAGGAGATGTCACGACTATGGGCGGCCATCCAGTCGCATTACCGGCCGACGGCCGCCTATGTGGTGTCGGTGGTGCTGATCGAAGCCACGAAGCCCGCAGTCTCGCCGCTGCCGGCGCTGTCGCGCGGGATCATCGATCCCGCGACCAAGCGCGACCGCGGCGTCGTCGTCAATCCCGACACGTTGCCTCCGCTGCCGACGCTGTTTGCGGCGACGCCGCAGAACAAGCAGGCCGGCGCACGGCTTGGCGAGCCCGTGGCGCTCTCCGGCATTCGCCTCAGCGGCAGCAATTTTCATGTGCGGCTGGCGCACCCGCTATTTCCGGCGCCTTTTGAACTGGTGCCGGGCGCACCCAACGACGACGGCACCGAGCTCACCGTGACGCTGCCGAACGATGCTGCCGCGCAGGCAGCGCTCGCGCCGGGGCAATGGAGCCTCACGCTGCGCCTGCTGCCGGCCGGCGAAGCCAATGAGCGCGAGACCAACGCGGTGGCCCTGGTCATCGCCCCAGCACTGGTCATTGTAGCCGATGCCGGACTTTCGCTGTCCGCAGCGACCGTGCTGCGCAAGACTGCGCCGCTGCGCGTCACGGCCACCCTATTCTCGCGGCCGCAGGTGCAGCCGCGGCAGCGCGCGAGCCTCGTCCTCGGCACGGCGGAAGCCACCGCCAAACCGCGCAGCGCGGCCACCGATCCGCTGGTGTTCGACTTCCCCGCGACGCTTCCCGCCGGGGCCTATCCGGCGCGGTTGCGCATCGACGGCGTCGACAGCCTCCTGCTCGATCTCAGCGGCGATGCGCCCGCTTTCGATGCCTCGCAAACCCTGAGCGTGCCGCCATGAACATGCACGACAGACCGCAAGCGCAGCCCGTGCTCGATTGGGCCAGCCGCAACCAGCATTGGCTGGCGGCGCAGTTCGCTGCGCTGCGCGGGCGCCTCGCACGGCAGTTGCGCGATACATCGGCCAACGCCGAGCCGCCTCCGCCGGAATGCGCCGATGATTTCGAGCCCGCGCTCGAGGCGCTGACCAAGCTGTTCGGCCTGTCGGCGTTCGAGCGCGACGTCGTGCTGCTCGCGGCCGGCGTCGAGCTCGACAGTGCGCTGCGTCGCCTCGTCGGCGTGGCGATGGCGCAAGCGCCCGAAGCCATCGCGAGCACGCAGCCGACGTTCAATTTCGCCATGCAGATGCTGAGCGAACCACATTGGGATGCGCTCTCGCCGCTCCGGCCGTTGCGGCGCTGGCGCCTGATCGCATGCGAGGGCCGCGAGGCGCCGCCGCGCCGCCCGATCCAGATCGACGAGCGCGTGCTGCACTACCTGACCGGCCTCCCCGCGATGGATGCCCGCCTGATCGGGCTCGTTCGCTGCGAGCCGGTCGGATCCATCGAGCCCGATACACCACAGGCGAACACGATCGCGCACGCGCTCGGCACGGGCGCGGCCGCCCTGGCCACCCTGGGTCACGCTCGCGGCGAGATCGAGCCGCAGCGCGACCTCGCGCGCGCCGCGCTCGCCTGCCTCGGTGCGAACGGCCTGTGGTTGCACGCCCGCGACCTGCCGCACGATCCGCGCGAGCTCGCCGAGATCGCCCGTCTGCTCGACCGCGAGGCCGCGCTCTCGGATGCCATCATCGCGCTCGAGCTCGACCGCCCGATCGAGGCGGCGGATGCCGAGGCGCATGCGATGACGCTGCTCGCCCATCTGATGGGACCCGCGATCGTGCTCAACGCGCCGGAGCCGGCCCGCTTGTCGCGACTGCGGCAGCGCCGCATGCTGCGGCTCCAGGTCGCCGATGCCCCGGCCGCCGCGCGGCAGGTCGCAGCCTTGCGCGGGCTTACGCGCGAGCAGGCCGCCGCGCTCGCAGCCGCGCTGCGCCCGGCGCTGCGGCAGTTCGACGTCCCCGCCGCCGACCTGCGCCTCGTGGTCACCGAAGCCCTCGCCGAGACCCAGGCCGATCCCGCTCTGCTCGGGCCGGCGGTATGGCGGCTCTGCCGCGCCGCGGTGCGCGGCGGGCTTGACACGCTGGCGCAGCGGATCGACAGCCGCGTTGGCTTCGACGACCTGGTCGCGCCCCCGGTGGTAACCGCGCAGCTCCGCGCCATCGCGAATGAATTGCAGCACCGGCCGCGCGTCCATGGCGACTGGGGCTTTGCCGCGCATAACGGCCGCGGGCTCGGAACCGCCGCGCTGTTCGCCGGCGAATCCGGCACCGGCAAGACCTACGCGGCCGAAGCGATCGCGAGCGCGGCCGCACTTGATCTCTACCGCATCGATCTTGCCAGCGTGGTCAGCAAATATATCGGCGAGACCGAGAAGAATCTGAGCCGGCTGTTCGAGGCCGCGGAGACCAGCGGCGCCATCCTGCTGTTCGACGAGGCCGATGCGCTGTTCGGCAAGCGCAGCGAGGTGCGCGATAGCCATGACCGCTTCGCTAATATCGAGATCGCCTACCTCTTGCAGCGGATCGAGACCTATCGCGGGCTCGTGATCCTCACCACCAACATGAAGAGCGCGCTCGACCGCGCCTTCCTGCGCCGCATCCGCTACGTGGTCCAGTTCCCCTACCCTGACGCTGCCGCGCGCGAAACATTGTGGCGCATGCAGTTCCCCTCCGATGCACCGCTCGGCGAGGTGGATTTCGCAGGCCTCGCCAGACTGCAACTGACCGGCGGCAACATCCGCGCCATCGCGCTTAACGCCGCCTTCCTGGCCGCCGCCGGCGGCGGACGGATCGAGCAGGACGCGATCAATGCCGCGGTGCGTGCCGAGTTCTCCAAGCTCGAGCGGCCTTGGCCGGGAGTCGGGCCATGAAACACGCCGCTATCGATATCCGGATTGGACGTCTCGTCGTCGATGCGTCGCGACACTCCGAAGCTGCGGGACTTGCCGACGCAATCGGACAGGCCTTGCAACAGCGGCTCACGGGGTCCGCCAACGAGGCGAGCGCCGTCCATGCCGAGGCGCCGCGCGCCGTCGCCGATCGGATCGCGGCACGATTGACCACGACATCCGGCGCCGGCGCTCCGCGAGGCAAGCTATGACCGTGCATGCCGCACCAAAGGCAGTGCCGAAGCAATCCTCGCCGGCCCATGCGCCTTCGCTCGAGCTTCGTCCGGCCCGCGACCGCTTCGAGAGCGAAGCCGAGCACGCGGCCGAGAACGCCCTGCGGCCATCGCAGCCGGCTGGCCCGGCCCCGGTGCTGTCGCCGCTTCCACGCTCTGCTGGCACGACGGGACAGGCCGCGCCGGGCGCGGTATCCGCGGTGGTCGGATCGGCAGGCTCGCCACTCGGCGCTCCGACACGCGAGACGATGGAACGCCAATTCCGGTCCGACTTCAGCTATGTGCGGATCCACACCGACGCGCAGGCCGCAGCCTCGGCCCGTGCGATCCGCGCAACCGCCTACACCGCGGGCGCCCACATCGTGTTCGGCGACGGCGCATACAATCCGCAAAGCCCACGTGGCCGGCACATTCTGGCGCACGAGCTCGCCCATGTCGTGCAGCAGCGCGGCGCGACCGTGTCGCCGGCGGCGGTGCAGCGGCTCGCCTGGTACGAATCGATCGCCGTGTTCTTCGGCGCCGAGGGCAATTTCGGCGACAAGGAGCTGCTCGCCTATCTCGAAAAGATCACCAAGTCCGCCGCGATCGAAGGCAGCTTCGACAGCGACAACAAGGCGCGTGCGATCGTCCGTCGGTGGAAAGCCGGCCAGGCCGAGTTCAAGCTCGATCCAGTCCAAAAGGCGCTGTTGATCCTGGAGATGCAGGACGGCCCCACACTTGATGACGACGAGAACGCGATCCTCGACCTGCTCGAGCTGAGCGATATCGCCGCACTGAGGATCATGTTCGGTTCAGGCAAACTCAGCGTCACCGAGCTCGAATCCGACATCGACGGCGCCGAGTACAAGAGGTTGAAGCGCTTCTTCGCAACCCGCTTTCGCGGCGGACGCGACGCGCTCGCCAAGGGCGACGTCGAGCCGCTGGGCGAACCGGGCAAGGGCGCGCCGACCTTCGCCTACGATGCCATGGCCATCAAGATCCGGATTGCGACGGCAGCGGGCCACGACGAGGTCGCCACCATCGCCGCGGAGGTGTTCGCGCTCGCGCCGGCCGAGCGGGCGAAGGCCACGGAGGAACTCGGCCGCGAGCGCGCCGACATCGCCCGCCGGTTCGACCTCCTCAGCGACCAGGCCGAGGACGAAAGCGATCCGGCGAAGAAAGCAACGCTCAAACAGCAGGCTGACGCGACGGAAAGGATCCTCGACAAATACGACGTCATGCTTCAGGGCGTGTTCCGCGACGTCACGCTGATCACCAGCGCCGGCGATCTGTCGACGACGGTCGAACCCGATGCCGCGAAGAAGGCAGACATCGCGGTGGCGCTGAGGCCCGACCCCAGCAGCCCGCTGCCATTCGACAACTCCCCGGCGGGCAAGAAGAAGTACGACGACGCCTTGCGCCTGCTGATGCCCGGCATGATCCAGGACTACTGGGATGAAATGGTCAAGGACAAGGGGACCGCGGAGCACGGCGATCCGAACAAGGTGCACCAGCTTGCGGAGTTCGAGCGGATCGGCAAGGCCAGCAAGGACGAAACCGACAAGGTGTTCGGCGAGTACTACGACCAGTCGAAGCATCCCGAGCTGAAAGCCGATACGCTCGGCGCGCGCGGCAACATCCACGACCTGTTCGCCGAGACCGAGGCCGAGCTCGCGGGCATGGACAGCACCGAGAAGCGCGACAAGGCGAAGGCGCTGATGCGGTATTTCTTTCAGGCCAACGACCGCGTGCGCGCCATCAATCGCAAGCTCAATGCCTCACCGCATTTCGATGCCAGCAACAATCCCGTGGGCGACGAGGCGATCATCCTCGACCAGATCGCCGACGACTTCACCAGCACGGCCGCGCAGGTCGACAAGCTGAACGAAATCGACCGCGGCTGGGATGCCTCCGCCAATCTCGGCGACATCAACATCCAGATCTTCAAGAAGGCCGACTCGGACAAAGATCGCGATTTCCTGTGGGACATGTTCCAGACGCTGATCCACGAATATATCCACACGCTGCGGACCACGGAATACGACAATTTCGCCAATACTTTCGGCGACGGCTCCAACGAAAACAATACGCTGATCGAAGGCGTCGATTCGCTCTTCGACGAGATCGCCTGGGAGAATGTCGCACCGCGGGTCAACGATCCCAAGCTGCGCGAGGCGGTTGAGGGCCCCGCATATGCAAAGCTCAAACCGATCACCGTGCAGCCGGCATCACGCCGACGCTATTCCTCGTATGCGGAGGCGGTGAAGCTCGTCAACGTCGTCGGCATCCGCAACCTCTACGCCGCCTATTTCCAGGGCGACGTCAAGAAGATCGGAGGCTGAGCGATGCAAGCCGCGCGCCCGTCGGATCTCGCTCTGTCACCGCTGCGGCTGCTCGCCGGCCGCGACCTGCGTTCGTTCGCAGGCCTCGCGCACCCGACCTCCCTCGACGACGTCGCAGCCGTGTTCGATCTCGACCGCTCCTGGCATGGACAGGGCGCGCTCGGCAGCGCCAGGCACCGGACCGACTGGTTCAACGCCGCGGCCGCAGGCTTCGCGCGAGGCGCGCGGGTATGGGCAAACGACGGCACGGTGGTGCTGATCGATGCGACCGACGTCGTCCTCGTCGAGCCGCTGCCGTCGTTGCTCGACGCACTCGGCGAGCCGGAGACAAGGCTCAATTCGTTCCAGGGGACGTTCGAGGTCGAAGCCAATGAATACGTGTACGCGCAGCGGGGCCTGACGCTCTACGTCAACCGCGCCGTCGATACGACGCTCCGGATTGCCGCGTTCGCACCGGGCAGTCTTGAACGCTATCAGCGCGACTTGCGGCTCGACCTTCAGATGAAACGGCTGCCACCGTCGCGCGGCCCATCGGGGGATCGCCTGCCATGACCGGCCTCACCTCGTCCCCAAAACTGATCAAGGGCGGCCTCGTGGTGCTGGCGCCGGGCGGCGGCACGGTGCGACGGCAGATCGCGCTCCAGTACAATCCGGACACGCTGAGCCGCAGCTACCAGGTGCAGGGCACCGGCGGCGACGGCTCGGCCGGCGGGCGGGCGCAACCGTTCCGGCTGAAAGGGCCCGCGATCGAGACCATCAAGCTCGACGCCGAGATCGACGCTACCGACCAGCTCGCCGATCCCGACGCGCACGCCAATGCGGTCGCCTTCGGCATCGCGCCGCAGCTCGCGGTGCTCGAGGCGCTCGTCAATCCGAGCGTCGACGATCTGCTCGGCATCGCAAGCCAGGCCGATGGCGGCACGCTCGAGATCCTGCCGCCGGAGGCGCCGCTCACTCTGTTCGTCTGGAGCAAGAACCGGGTCGCGCCGGTGCGCGTCGCCGAGTTCTCCATCGTCGAGGAAGCGTTCGATCCCGCGCTCAATCCGATCCGCGCAAAGGTCTCGCTCGGGCTGCATGTGATGAGCACCGACGATCTCGGCTTCTCGCATCGTGGCGGCACCATCTTCCTCAATTACCTGCGCAATCGCGAGACGCTTGCCGGCCTGACCGGGAGCGCCTCACTGGCCTCGCTTGGTCTTTCCAGCCTGCCCTGACGGAGCACATGATGTCCTCGGATCCCGTCCAGATGTTGATCGATGCCGGCGCGTTTCCGGACAATAGTTTTCCGCCGAACAGCCGCTATCACGGCACCGCGATCGGACGGCTCAAGCGCAGCGCCGACGATCCCGGTGTCGCCTATGTGCTGCGCCGCTTCATCCCCCAGGGGCGCGACATCGGCATCGCCGGCGAACACATCGTCAATGCCGGCGCCCGGCCCGACACGCTCGCCTCCGCAACGCTTGGCGACCCCGAACTGTATTGGCGGATCGCCGACGCCAATGTCGTGACCGATCCGCTCGAACTCACCGACACGCCCGGTGAGCGCGTGCAGATCCCGCGCCCGAACGGGCTTTAGGGAGACGATTCCCGATGATGCAGGGTGGCGTCCAGCTCTCGCTCCAGATCGGCCCGGCGCCGGTGCCGGCGCCGCGCGAGGTGCTGGAGACGCTGACCCATGCCAAGATCGAGATCGGATCGGGCGATGCGCAGAGCGGATTCGAGCTGACTTTCGACCTGCCGGTGCGCTCGCCGCTGCGCACCATCTTCCTGCTTGCCGGCGGCGGCGCGCTGCCGCCGCTGCTGCGCGTGGTGCTGATCGTCACCATCAACGGCATGGCCGAGTCCGTCATCGACGGCATGGTCACCAATGTCGAGACACAGCCGGGCAGCGGCGGCGTCGGCAAGCTGGTGATCAAGGGCAAGGACATGTCGGCGCTGATGGACATCATCGAGCTGCCGGGCCTGCCCTTCCCGGCGATGCCGCCCTCGGTGCGCGTGCTGGCCATCCTTGCCAAATACGCAGCACTCGGCGTGATCCCGATGGTGATCCCGAGCGTGCTCGATATCCCGCCGATCCCGGTCCAGCAGATCCCGCAGCAGAAGGGCAGCGACTACGCCTACGTCAAGAAGCTCGCGGGTGAAGCCGGCTACGTCTTCTATCTCGAAGCCGGTCCCGCGCCCGGTGCCTCCAAGGCCTATTGGGGACCGGAAATCCGCTTTGGCGCGCCGCAGCCGGCACTCACCACCAACATGGACGCGCTCACCAATGTCGAGGAAATCTCGTTCAACTTCGACAAGGAACGCAAGGTCATGCCGATCGTGTTCTTCCAGGAGGCCAACAGCAAGGCGCCGATCCCGGTGCCGATCCCCGACATCACGCCGATGAGCCCGCCGCTCGGCGTGGTGCCGCCGCTGCCGCCGAAGATCGAGAAGCTCTCCAACACCGCGCATTTGTCCGCGCCGCAGGCGCTGATGGCGGGGCTCGCTTACGCCAGCCAGCACAGCGACAGCGTGTTCGGGAGCGGCAAGCTCGACGTCGCCAGATATGGCCGCGTTCTGAAGTCGCGGCAACTGGTTGGCGTGCGCGGCGCAGGCCTCCCGTTCGACGGGCTCTATTACGTCAAGAACGTCACCCACGAGATCGAGCGCGGCTCCTACAAGCAATCATTCTCGCTCGCACGCAACGCGCTGATCTCGACCGTTCCGCAGGTGCCGACATGAGCGATGCGCCACTTTTCGGAAAGTATCGCGCGGTGGTGATCAACAATATCGATCCGCTTCAGATCGGCCGGATCCAGGTGATGGTGCCCGACGTCGGCGCCGTGATACCGACGAGCTGGGCGATGCCTTGCGTGCCGACCGCAGGCATCAATGCCGGTTTCTTCACGGTGCCGATCATCGGCGCCGGGGTCTGGATCGAGTTCGAGCGCGGCGACCCCGACTATCCGATCTGGGTCGGGTGCTACTGGGGCAGTGCCGCGGAGGTGCCGGTACTGGCGCACGCAGTGCCACCCGGCGTCCCCGGCATCACCCTGCAAACCCCCTTGAAGAACGGTCTCACCATCAGCGACGTGCCGGGCCCGACCGGCGGCATCCTGATGCAGACCACGACGGGCGCGATGATCTCGGTCAGCGACGTCGGTATCACCATTTCCAACGGCAAAGGCGCGGTCATCACCATGACCGGACCGACCGTCGACGTGAATCTCGGCGCGCTCACCGTGATCTAGGAGACGCACATGCCCGCTCCCGTCTTGCATCTCGGCGCCACGGTATTGTGCAGCCATGCCGGACAGGCGACGCCGATCGCGCCGTTCCCGCGCGTGATGCTGTCGGGCCAGCCCGCGGTCAATCTCACCAGCCCCTATGCGATCGCGGCCTGCTCGCTCACCGGCTCGGCGCCGCCTTGCGTCACGGCGCAGATGGTAGTGGGCGCCGCACGGGTGATGATCGGCGGCGCACCGGCCGCGACCATGATCGGGCAATCCGTCTGCACGCCGACGGGCACCCCGATGCTGCCCGTCGTGGCGCAGACGCGCGTGCTGGCAACCTGAGGGGAGGACGGCGTGAGCAGCGAACTCGATTTCCCCTATCATTTCGACGACCAGGGCCGCACGGCCACGACCGGCCGTCCCGATCACATCCGCGACCTGATCGAGCAGGTGCTGTTCACGATGCAGGGCGAGCGGGTGATGCGGCCGGATTTCGGCGCGGGACTCCTGGCGCTGGTGTTCGAGCCCAATTCGGTGACGCTCGCCGCGACCACGCAGATGCTGGCCCAGGCCGCGCTGCATCAGCACCTGTCGCATCTGATCGCCGTCACCTCGGTCGAGGTGATCAATGACGATGCGGTGCTGCGGGTCGAGATCCGCTACGTCGTGCTTGCCGACCGCACCAGCCACGTCGCGAGCTTTGCGGTTCCGGGGGGCGCGGCATGAAGCAACATTGCTGCGATCCGCGCCGGCTCGAAGTGCTCGAGGCCAAGGGCAGCGCCAACGCCATCGCATTCATCGAGGTGCTCGACCTCGCTTCTCCGCCCGGCGCGCCGCGGCAACAGACCCTGCTGGTGCGGCTGCTGCATTCCGGCTTCACGCTCTCGTCGGATAATCTGCGCATCACCGGCGGCGAACGGATCGCGACCGTCGGCGTGGTCTGGTGTGCGCCGGCCGACGCGCTGCCGGCCGAGGCCGAGCCGGGCCTCGTCGACACCGTCGACGATCTCGCCCGCACGCTGGTCGTCCGAACCGACAGCGGCGGGGATTATTCGATCTACAATTTCGGCATCTTCGCCAATTCCGGCTCGGACCAGCCGCCGGCCGGCTTCGATCCAAAGCTGTCGGCGATCGACTTCACCTTCAAGGTCGAATGTCCCTCGGACTATGACTGCGCGGACACCGCGCCGTGCCCGCCCGTGCCGCGCTTGAGGCCGGAGATCGACTATCTCGCGCGCGACTATCAGGGTTTTCGCCGGTTGATGCTTGATAGGCTCAGCCTGCTCGTGCCCGGCTGGCAGGAGCGTTCGGCGGCGGATCTCGGCGTGACCCTGGTCGAGCTGCTCGCTTATGCCGCCGACAACCTCGCCTATCGCCAGGATGCGGTCGCCAACGAAGCCTATCTCGCCACCGCGCGGCAGCGCATCTCGGTGCGACGCCATGCGAGGCTGGTCGACTATCATTTGCACGAGGGCTGCAACGCGCGCGCCTTCGTGCATTTCGGCGTGAATGGACAGAAAATCGCGCTACCGAAGGGCACGCAGCTTCTCACCCGCGTGCCCGGGTTGGACGTAGTGCTGACGCCGGGCTCGCGCGAATTGAACGACGCGATCGACGGTGGCGCCGAGATGTTCGGGACGGTCGCTCCCGCCGAGTTGGACCAGCAACAGAACAGTCTCACCTTTTATGCCTGGGGCAACAACGGATGCTGCCTGCCCCGCGGCACCACGCGTGCGACGTTGCGCGGCCACATTGATACGCTCGCTATCGGCGATATCCTGATCTTCGAGGAGGTGATCAGCCCAACGACGTTGTCTGCCGCCGATGCCGATCCTGGCCATCGCTGCGCGGTGCGGCTGACCGAGAGGACGCTTACGAGCGATCCGTCCGGCGGGCTGTTCGACGAGCCTCCGGTCGACGGCCCGGTCGACGTCACCGAGCTCGCCTGGAGCGAGGCCGACGCGCTGCCCTTCCCGCTCTGCCTGACGGTGGAGGACCGCCCCGAGCTCGCGATCAGTGTTGCGCGCGGCAATATCGTGCTCGTCGATCACGGCCGCACGCTGCCGCCCGAACAGCTCGGCGTGATGCCGCGCGCCAGCTTGAAGCAGGCATCGCGCGCGCCGGGCAATTGCTGCACCTCGTCCCCGGACGTCATGCTGCCGCCGCGCTTCCGCCCGGTGCTGGCAAACAGCCCGTTGACGCAATCCTTCGATCTCGGCGCGCTGCTCGCCGTTCCCGTCAGCAACGACAAGCCGTGGTGGGCGGCCAGCGCATTTTCGCTCTTGTCGCCGCGCGACGCCACGCCTGCCATCGTCGATCTCACGGGACAAGTCGCCGGCATCACCGAGCACTGGCTGCCGCGACGCGACCTCATCGACAGCGCCGGCAACGCGCCGCATGTCGTGGTCGAGATCGACAACCACGGCGAGGCCTTGCTGCGGTTCGGTGACGGCCTGCTCGGCAAGCGCCCGGCCGAAGACACCGCATTCACGGCGACCTACCGGATCGGCAACGGCACATCCGGAAATGTCGGCGCCGAAGCCATCGCCCACATCGTCAGCACCACGGACGGCGTGTTCGAGGCCGTACGCAATCCGCTTCCCGCATCCGGCGGCGTCGAGCCCGAGGACATCGAAGCCGCCCGACGCGATGCCCCACAGGCGTTCCGTACCCAGGAGCGCGCGGTGACGGCGGCCGATTACGCCGCCGCCAGTGAACGACGTGCCGACGTGCAGCGCGCGGCCGCAACGTTCCGCTGGACCGGAAGCTGGCACACCGTGTTCGTGACGCCCGACCGCTTCGGCGGCGGCGTAGTCGACGCGCCCTTCGCTACGCAACTGCGCAACCATCTCGAGCGGTTCAGGATGGCCGGCTACGACCTCGACGTACGGCCGCCACGCTATGTCCCGCTCGATGTCACACTGCATGTCTGCGTCAAGCCAGACTATTTCCGCGCCGATGTCGCGCAGGCCGTGCGGACGGTGCTGTCGAGCGCGGTGCTGCCCGATGGCACGCTCGGCCTGTTCCATCCCGACAATTTCACCTTCGGCGATCCCGTCTATCTCAGCCGCATCATCGCGGCCGCACAAGCGGTCGAGGGTGTCGAGGCGGTGCAGGCGGAAAAATTCCAGCGGCTGATCTCGCCGCTCGCGACCTCGCTGGATGACGAGGTGATCCCGATCGGAAGCCTCGAGATCGCGCAGCTTGCCAATAATCCGAGTTTCCGCGAGCGCGGCCGGCTCATCATCGAGGCGGGAGGCGGCAAATGACGCTACCGGTCCCAACCATCAAGCCTCATGCCCTGCCTGCCGGCAGCGAGAGCTGCGGCTGCTGCGCCGGCATTGAAGCCGAGACGCCGCAAGGCATCTCGAACCGCTACGGCCTCTCCGCCATCGCCTACCGCGTCGGCGACCACGCCCAGTTCCGCGACAGCCTGCACGCCGCGCTGTCCTCTGCCGCGTTCGCACCGCTGGGCAAGCTGCAAAGCCGCGCCGATGACGATTTCACCATCGGCCTGATCGATGCGTTCGCCTGCGCTGCCGACGTGCTCACCTTCTACCAGGAGCGCATCGCCAACGAATCCTATCTCCGCACTGCGCTGGAGCGCGTCTCGCTCCAGGAGATGGGCCGGCTGATCGGCTACCGCCTGCGGCCCGGCGTCGCCGCCGAGACCTGGCTCGCCTTCACGCTGGAAACGCCCCCTGCGCCGCCGCCAAAGCTGTCGCCCGAGCCGGGCAGCTTCGTCACCGGCGTGCCCGCTCAAGTGTCGATCGAGATCGGCACGAAAGTGCAGAGCGTACCGGGGCCGGACGAGAAGCCGCAGACCTTCGAAACGGTCGAGCGACTGGCCGCCGCACGGCCGGCCTGGAATGCGATCCGACCGTGGCTGGCGGAGACACGCAGACCGGACAAAGGCGACACGGTCATGTACCTCGCCGGCCAGCGCAACAATCTGAAGCCGGGCGATGCGCTGCTGATCGTCGGCGATGCCTTCAATCCCGGTACGAATGACAGCAACTGCGATTTCCGCTTCATCGACAGTGTCGAGCTGCAATTGGATTTCGATCGCACCAAGGTGACCTGGCAGCTCGGTCTTTCCGGGGTCACGGCCGCCCAGAACTCGAAGGTCTATGCGCTGCGCAAGCGGGCAGCACCCTTCGGCCACAACGCGCCGATGTGGAAGTCGATGTCGACGGACTTTCGCAACAACTATCCGAGCGGGAGTGACGCGCCGGAGTGGCCCGACTACACGATCTCGCCGATGGGCTCGGCCCAGGGCGGCGGTTTCATTGATCTCGATACGGTCTATTCCGAGGTCCGCGCCGGCGGTTACGTCGTGCTTTCGATGGCAGCCAGGGGCTCCATCCAGGTCATCATCAAGGCCTTCGGCAAGTCGGATGTCATCCTCGATCTCGGCCCGCATCTCGACGTCTACCAGATAGCCGATGCGGACGAGACGTCGCGCGCGGAGTTCGCGCTGGCCGGCAAGGTCACCCGGCTGCAATTGCGCGGCTCCCATTACGACCGCTATCAGGACCAAGTTCGTCGCATCACAGCCTTCGTGCAGTCCGAGCAGCTCGCGCTTGCGCCCTACGCCGTCGATGATGCCGCGACCGGCAGCAGCATCCCTGCAGCCGTCAGTGCCGATGGCCTCGTCGCAGGGCGACGGCTGATCGTGCGAGGCAATCGCGTCTCCGACGGCCAGGCCGTTGTCGTGCAGGCCAACCTCGTATCCGCCCAGGCTGTCGATGCCGGCCGCTGCATGCTTCAGATCGACCCGCCGCTCGCCGGCAGCCTCGACCGCGGCAGCATCGTGGTTCATGGCAATGTAGTGCCGGCTTCGCATGGCGAGACGGTGACCCAGATCCTCGGCTCGGGCGATTCGGCCCAGCCGTTCCAGCAATTCGAGCTGAAGCAGGTTCCGCTGACCTATCGCGCCGCCGCCAATGAGAGTGGTGCCGCGAGCGAATTGACGTTGCGGGTCGGCGAGATCGCATGGCACGAGCGCGCGACGCTGTTCGGCACAGCCGCGACCGATCGCGTCTTTGCGCTCGATATTGACGAGCAAGGGCGCAATCTCGTGAAATTCGGCGACGGCGCCAGCGGTGCGCGGCTGCCGAGCGGGCTCAACAACGTCCGCGCCACCTACCGCAAGGGCATCGGGGGCGCCGGCAATGTCCGCGCCGAGACACTGAGCCAACTGCTGTCGCGCCCGCTCGGCCTCAAGGGCGTGAGCAACCCGTTCGCGGCCGAAGGCGGCAACGATCCGGAGCCGGCGGATGCGGCGCGACGCAGCATGCCGCTCGGCGCACGCACGCTCGGCCGCGTCGTGTCCGTCCTTGACTATGAGGATTTTGCCCGCGCCTTCACCGGCATTGCCAAGGCGCAGGCGCAGGTGCTGCAACTGCCGCGCGGAAAGACCATCGCCATCACGATCGCGGGGCCGCCCGGCGCTCCCGTCAATTCGACCAGCCCGGTGTGGACCAATTTGCTCGCTGCGCTGAAGGCCGGCGGCGATCCGCATGTCGCTGTCGTGCTGCTGCCCTACCAGCCCGGCACCTTCCGGATCGGATTGAAGGTCAAGCGCGATCCCGATTTCGACGCCAAGGCCGTGCTCACCGCGGTCGAGGCGGCGCTGCGTGCGCACTTCGCCTTCGACGCGCGTGAGCTCGGCCAGCCAGTGCAGCAATCCGACGTGATCGCGGCGGCACAGTCGGTGCCCGGCGTCGTTGCTGTCGACCTCGTCCAGCTCTATGGCGGCACGGCGCCCTTCGCGCAGACCATTCCCTCGCGCCAGGTCCGCCTGCTCGCCTCGCGGATGCATGTCGACCAGGGCGCGGCGAAGCCAAGCGAGCTGCTGACGCTGAACCCGGCGCCGTTCGACATCCTGGAGGAGATGGCATGAACAGCCTCACCCCCGAACGGCTCTACAGCCTGCTGCCGACGCTGCACCGGCTGCGCGACGCCGCGCTTGCGGGCGATCCGGCAAAGGCCGGTCCGCTCCAAGCTCTATTGGCGGCATTTGCGCGCGAGTTCGCCACGCTGGAAGAGTCCGTCGACCAGCTCTACGACGACCAGTTCATCGAAACCTGCGCCGAGTGGGTGACGCCCTATATCGGCGATCTCATCGGCTACCGGCCGCTGCGCGGGCTCGGCACCGAGCTGACCTCGCCGCGTGCCGAAGTCGCCGACACCATCGCCTTCCGCCGCCGCAAGGGCACCGCGCTGATGCTGGAAGAGCTCGCGCAGGACGTCACCGGCTGGCCGGCACATGCGGTCGAATTTTTCGAGCAGCTCGCCACCACGCAATACATGAAGCACATCCGACTGCATGCGCCCGCGACCTGCAATCTGCGCGACACGGCGGCACTGTTCCGGCGCGACGGCGCCTTCAACAGCATCGCGCACACCGCCGAGATGCGGCGGCCGGAAACGGGCGCCGGCCGCTACAACATCCCCAATATCGGCATCTTCCTGTGGCGGCTGTTATCGCTGTCACTCACGGCGGTGCCGCTGACGCCTGACGCCGGCGACGCGACCGGCCGGAAATTCCATCTCAACCCACTCGGCGCGGACATGCGGCTGTTTCGATTCGCGCAGGCCGAGTCCGACATCTCCCATCTCGCCGAGCCGATCAATGCGCCGGAGCCGCTGTCGGTGCGGCTGATGGCGATGGCGGTGCGCGCCGCGCAGGCAACCGCACAGCCGAACGCACGGCGCGAGGACGATTATGGCGACGGCGAGAGCCTGGTGTTTTTCACGCCGGGCACCCCGCCCATCCCGGTGCCGACGGCCAAGGTGCGGGTCTGCGATCTCCGCGACATTCTCGATGGCGGCGGCAATGTCATCGGCTGGGCCCATGAGGCGCAGGTGACGGCGGGCACGATCGGCTTCGATCCCGAGCGTGGCCGTGTGCTGCTCGGCAATCCCGCCGACGGACCGCTGCTTGCGACATTCCACTACGGCACTGCGCGGCAGATCGGCGGCGGCGAATATCCGCGCGTGCCCGCCGCGGGCGATATCGGCAACGAGCAGACCGTCGATGCCGGAGGCGCGTGGCAGGCCAAGCTCAATTTGATCAGGACCGGTGGCCGCCTCATCATCGGCGACAGCCTGACCTACAGGGAGACGCCGACCTTTGTCGTCGACGATGTGACCGGAGATGCCACGCCGCACCATGTCGTGGTCGCCGCGCATGACCAGACCCGCCCGCTGCTGGCGGCGGGCGGCGAGATCACGCTCGACATCGGCGCGCGCGGTCGCCTCACGCTCGACGGGCTCGTGATATCGGGCGGCGCGTTGCGGCTGGCGGCCTTTGCCGATGTCGAGCCGCGGGAGCTGCTGCTGCGCGATTGCACGCTGGTGCCTGGGCTTACCCTGAATGGGGACGGCAGTCCGACCTCGCCGGGCGAGCCGAGCCTGATCATCGAGCATCCCTTCGCCAAAGTGACATTGGAGCGCTGCATCGTCGGCCCGATCCGCGCCGTCACTGATGCCGAGGTAACGCTGACCGACTGCATCATCGATGCCGGCGCGCCGGCGAACGTCGCCTTTGCCGCCGATGCCGCGGGCAGCCCCTGCGCCGAACTGACGGTCGCCCAATGCACCGTCATCGGCAAGGTTCACACGAAACTGTTGAAGCTCGCCTCCAACACCATCTTCTTCGCAGAGCTTGGTCCAAAGCCCGCGGAAAAGTGGATCGCGCCGCTCTTGGTCCAGCGTCGCCAGGAAGGTTGCGTCCGCTTCTGTTACGTGCCCGCGGGTTCGATCACGCCGCGGCGCTTCCATTGCGTGCCGAATGACACGGCGCCCACGGCGCTGCCGCTGTTCACCTCGCTGCGTTATGGCGATCCCGGTTACGGGCAGCTGCGCCGCGCCACGAGCCTCACGATCCGCGCCGGCGGCGACAATGACAGCGAGATCGGCGTTCTCAACGCATTATTCCAGCCGCAGCGCGAGGCCAATCTCAGGCTGCGGCTCGATGAATATCTACGTTTCGGGCTGCACGCGGGCCTGTTCTTCGCGAGTTGACCGAGTGCATCGGAGGCTATCATGGGTGCCGACTTCTCACGCGTTCGTCTCGACCCGCTGCTCGACTTCGCCGGCGTGGAGCTGAAACAGGGCGCGGTGCTGCTGGACGGCGACGCCAACGAGCTGATGGCGATCCTCGATCGCAGGCTGCGTGCACTCGCCAGCGACATTCTCGACCGCGATACGGTGTCCTCGACGACCCCGGATGCATTCAAGCTCGGCGTTGCCGGCAATACGCTCGAGATCGGCAAGGGGCGGCTCTATGTCGACGGTCTGCTCGCGGAGAACCACGGCCTTGCCGATCCCGGCAAGCGCCTGTTCGACGATCTCATGGCCGAGACAGTCTTCACCGACAAGTTGACCTATGAGACCCAGCCCTATCTGCCGGCCAAGGTGCGGCCGCCACTGCCGACCGCCGGCCGTCATCTCGTCTATCTCGACGTCTGGAATCGCGAGCTGACCTGGCTCGAGCGGCCGGAACTGGTCGAGATCGCCGTCGGCGTCGAGACCAGCTCGCGGCTCCAGACGGTGTGGCAGGTGCGCGTGCTCGACACCGATGCCGGCGCCAACACCAGCTGCGCGACGCCCGACGAGGACATGCCGGGTTGGACCACAGTGATCGCGCCATCGACCGGCGTGCTTACGACAGGCACGTTCGACGCAGCTCCGGTGACCGACCCCTGCGAGCTGCCGCCGACCGGCGGCTTCCGCGGCCTCGAGAACCAGCTCTACCGGGTCGAGATCCACGACCCCGGCCAGCCCGGCGGCACTGCGACCTTCAAATGGTCGCGCGAAAATGCCAGCGTCGGCTCGCGCGTCGCCAGCATGATCTCGGCCACCGAACTCGAGCTCGACAGTCTCGGGCGCGACGACGTGCTGCGTTTCAACACCGGCGACTGGGTCGAGATCATCGACGACCCCAGAGAGTTCTCGCAGAAGGCCGGCGAGATGCGCCGCATCACCGTCACCGAGGCGACCCGCCGCATCAGCTTCACACCGGCACTGCCGGCCCTGATGCTGCCGCCGGGATTCCCCAACAGCGATTGGCCGAAGCAGACCAATTTGCGAGTGCGCCGCTGGGATCAGAAGGGAAAGGTGTTCCGGACCGATGCCAGCGGCACGCCGGTGCAGATCGGCGATCTCGATGCCGCCGGATCGACCGGCGTGATCAAGGTGCCCGCCGCGGGCACGACAGTCCTGCTCGAGGACGGCGTCACAGTGAGCTTCGATTCGACCGGGGCTGCGGGCTGTCGTGCCGGCGACTGGTGGGCCTTCGCCGCGCGCACGGCGGATGCCAGCGTCGAGTTGCTCGACCGCGCTCCGCCGCGCGGCATCCATCACCATTATGCACGGCTCGGCATCTGGGATGTCGGCGCCAAGAGTGTCACCGACTGCCGCCACCCGTGGCCGCCGAAAGGCGAAGGCCACGACTGTGCCTGCACGGCCTGTGTCACGGTCGAGCAGCACGAGAGCGGCAGCTTCACCATCCAGGACGCCGTCAACAAGGTGCGCGAGACCGGCGGCACCATCTGCCTCGGCCCCGGCCGTTACGTGCTCAAAGAGGCCGTGGCGATCAACCAGGCGAAATCGGTCCGCATCGCCGGCAAGGGCCCGGCAACGCTGCTGGTGGCGCCGACCGGCGCCTTCGCCATCCAGGACTCTTTTGCGATCGCAATCGAGGACCTCGCGATCCTTTCGCTCGCACGCGACCCCACCATCGACGTCTCGACCTGCATCGGCCTCGGCCTGACCCGTCTCGCCATCGCGGCACTCGGCACCGAGAATGCACAGCTCCCGGCGGTGGTGCTGCGCGGTGTGGTTGGCGGTGCGAAGCTCGCCGAGAACGCGATCTTCGCGCCGGTTGCGATTGCGGGCGGCGCCCTCAAGGGCGTGGAGAACGGTGCCGGCTTCCTGCTGACGGCCGCGGTGACGATCGAGGAGAACGTCCTTCTGTGCCAGCGCGGCGCGATCGCCTTCGCCGACGAGGTGCTGCATCTGCTCGCCACACGGATTGCGCACAACGAGATCATCGGCTGCACCGACACCGCCATCGCCGCGCAGGGCCTTGCGCTTCCCGGCGCCTCGCTGGCTATCGACGGCAACAGTTGCAACGTCACGGCCAACGGCATCGCCTGTGCCGCGGCGGGGCTGTGGATCGAGCGCAACCAGCTGCGCAACTGGTCGCCCGGCGATCACGTCGGCATCGGGCTGATCCCCGGGCTCGACCGCCGCAGCACCGCCACTGCGCATATCCTCGCCAACCAGATCCACGGCTTCGGCACGGCCGGAATCAAGGTGATTGCCGGAGCACAGGACCTGATCATCAAGCTCAACGCGATCGACGCCTGCGGCGCCGGGATCATGCTCGGCGGCGCGACCGACGCCGCAGCCGTCTCGATCGAGAATAACCACATCCGCAACATCGAACCGGTCACCGAGAGCGAGAACGGCACCGTGGTCGGCATCGAGGTGATCCGCGCTGACAGCGCGACGATTGCGGGCAATCTGGTTCGCGCGATCGGCCTGACGGCGGTCAAGTCCGCACTGCGCGCCGGCGTCGTCACCTTCGGCGTCAACCGCCCGCGCGTGGGCGGCAACGAGATCGTCGAGGTCGCGCCCGCCAAGGGGTTTGTCGGCACCAGCGCCGGCATCATGCTGCGCGCGCCGCAGACCCAGATCGAGGTCAATCACAACAGCGTGCAGCGCGACCTCACGGCAGGCGTGGACAATTCAGACGGCAACTGGTTCGCGCTCACCACGGCAGAGGTCAATCCGAAGGTGCCGTTCGGACAAGCCGGCGACAAGATCGCGATCCGGCTCGGCGACGGGCGGATCCTCGCGCTTGGCGCCGACTATGCGTTCGTCAGGGCAAGCCTTGCCGCCAACGACACCGAGGGCGCGCGCGCCGGCATCATCGGCAACATGCTGTCCGCGCGCGGGCCAGCCCCCGCCGTTCTGATCGTGGCCGGCCAGGAATGCCTGTTCAACGACAACCGGGTGGAATCCGGCAGCAGAAGCGTCGCCGTTTCGCTGGAGAGCGCGGTCGCCATCATCAGCACGAACCGGGTGCGCGGCGGCGAAAGCTCGATCCGCCTCACCGGCGCGCGGGCAGTGACCGTGATCGGCAACATCACAACCAGCAACATCATCATCCCCGGCGGCATTGCCAACACGCCGTGGGCGCCACTCAACGTGATCGGCTAATCCGCGGAGATTTCGATGCGCACCTTCATCGTTGGAGACGAGACAAAACTCAAGGCTGTCAGCGAGAAGCTGCTGCATGCCAATCTAAGTCAGGTTCGCAGCGAGGCTGCGCTGAAAGCCTTGCAGGAGGCCAATCCGCATGCCGATCTGAACAGGCTCGCGCGCGGCACTGTGCTGTTCGTGCCGGATACGCCGGGCTTCAAGGTCAGCACCACAAGCTCCGCCACCGAGGGTCCGCTCACAGCCTTGCACGAACTCCTGGATGAGGCGCTCGGCCTCGCGCTCGAGGAGACCGCAGCCGGCAGCAACGCGCGGCTCGCGGATCAGGAGCAGACCGTCAAGGCCTTCGACGACGGCGCGGTGAAGAAAGCGATCGGCGACCCCAATGTGGGCGGCCAGATCCGCGAAAGCGTCAATGCCGTCAGGAAAGGCTTCGAGGCCGATCGCGAGCTTGCCGCACGCGCGGAAAAGAACATCACTGAGGTCGGCAAGGCCGCGATCGCAAAGCTCAACGAACTCGGCAAGCTGCTTGGATGACCTGCTCGCGTGCGGCCCTCGGAGCCGTCACACCGCGCAGTAGCGCTCCTGGATGTCCTTGTCCGCCAGCAGCGCCGCGGCGCTGCTTTGATGCACGACCTCGCCCTGGTCGATGATCACCGCGCGGTCGGCCAGCCGGAGGGCCCATTCGACGTTCTGCTCGACCAGCAGCAGTGTCTTGCCCTCGTCGCGCAGGCGGCGGAACAGCACGCCCATCTCCTCGACCAGGACGGGCATGATGCCTTCCGAGGGCTCGTCGAGCAGGATCATCTTGGGCTTTGCGATCAGCGCGCGGGCGATCGCGAGCATCTGTTGCTCGCCGCCCGAAAGCGTGACGCCCTCCTGATCGAGGCGTTCCTTCAGGCGCGGAAAGGTTTCGGCGATCTCGTCGATCGCGGCGCGCTCCTCGATCTCGCTTCCGGCCGCGACCAGGCCGAGCCGCAAGTTCTCGCGCACGGAGAGACCGGGAACGATGCGGCGCTCCTCCGGCACATAGGCCAAACCGAGATGGAAGCGCTGATGAGCGCGGAGCGGCAGCAGCTCCCTGCCCGCAAAGCGCACGCGGCCGGTCGCCTTCGGCATCAGACCCATCATCGAGCGCAAGGTCGTGGTCTTGCCGGCGCCGTTGCGGCCGACGAGAGCGACCACCTCGCCCTCCTTCACGTGCAGGGAAATGCCGTGCAGGATATGGCTTGCGCCATACCAGGCGTGGAGATCATCGATTTCGAGCAGCGCGGTCTCAGCCATAGCCCTCACTCTGTCCGAGGTAAACCCGTCGGACTTCCGGGTTGCTCCTGATCTCGTCGGGCGCGCCGTCCGCCAGCAGACGGCCGTGATGCAGCACCACGACACGCTTGGACAGGCCGAGCACCATCTTCATCTTGTGCTCGACCAGCAGCACCGTGCGCTTCTCCGCGAGCCGTTCGAGCAGCGCGACCATGTCCTTGGTTTCTTCCGGCCCCATGCCGGCGGTGGGCTCGTCGAGCAGGAGCAGCTCGGGCTCGGAGACCAGCGCGATCGCGATCTCCAGCGCGCGCTGCTGGCCGTGCGAGAGGAATTTTGCCAATTCGGCGCGCTTGCCGAGCAGTCCGACCGCCTCAAGCGCCGCATCGGCGCGCGCATTCAGCTCCGTCAGCCGGGCGCGGTTGCGCCAGATGTCGTAGCTCACGGTCAGCGCCTGCGCCGCCACGCGCACATTCTCGTGCACGGACAAATCCGGAAAGATGTTGGTGATCTGGTAGGAGCGCGAGATGCCCTGATGCACGAAGCGGTGCTGCGGAAGGCCGTTCAGCTCGCGTCCCCTGAAGTGCAGCGTGCCCGACGTCGGGGGCAGCGCGCCGGAGAGGATGTTGAAGAAGGTGCTCTTGCCAGCGCCGTTCGGCCCGATGATCGAGGTGAGCTGTCCCGCCGCAAAGGACACGGTAATGTCTTCGAGCGCGACGAAGCCGCCAAAACGCTTGCCGACCCCCTCGACGCGAAGCAGTTCGCCGCTCATGGCCGCGCCTTTCCGATGCCGAGCGTGTCGAGCAGCGTTCCCCAGATCCCCTTGGGCAGGAACAGCACGAACAGCACGAAGATCGCGCCGACAAAAATCTGCCAATGCGGCGTCCAAAGCGAGATGACATCCTCCAGGATCAGGAAGCTCGCAGCCCCGACGAAGGGCCCGAAGAAGCTGCGCGCGCCGCCAAGCAGCACCATCATCACGATCATGCCCGATGTCTGGTAGTGCAAAAGGTCGAGCGGTACGATCGACAGGTGCAGCGCCAGCATGCAGCCGCCAAGCGAGGAGATCGCACCCGACAGCATGAACACGATCAGCTTGCTGCGCTCGACGTCATAGCCGCACGCCCGCGCCCGCTGCTCGTTTTCGCGGATGGCCTCGATGACGGCACCGAACGGCGAGTTCAGGATTCGCAACTGGAACCACATCGCGAGCGCCGCGAAGGCCATCAGCACGTAATATTTGTTGACGGGGTCAAGGAAATTGACGGGGAAGCCGAACAGGCTGATGCGGTCGACGGTGAAGCCGCGCAGGCCGTTCTCGCCGCCCGTGAAGGACGAGGCCTGCAGCGCGACGTAGTAGACCAGCTGGGCCAGCGCCAGCGTCACCATGGAGAAATAGATGCCGCGGGTGCGCGTCGAGACGATGCCGATTGCGGCGGCAAGGCCGGTGCTCAGGAGGACGGCGATCGGCACCGCGGCGAACCAGGGCACGCCGTAGCGGCCGATCGCAATGCCGGTGAAATAGGCGCCCGCGCCGAAGAACGCCGCCTGCCCGAACGACAGCAGCCCAGTGTAGCCGAACAGCAGATTGTAGCCCATCACCACGACGCCGTAGATCAGGACGTTGACGGCCAGCGCCTGGGACGGCAGCAGCCATGGCAGCACGGCCAGCACCGCGATGGAGAGCAGGACGCGCTGCTCGAGAAGCCAGCCGAGCCCGCGGGACGAGGGCTTGGCGACCGCTTCGCCGCTCGATGGTGATGTCACGCGGTCCTCCCTCTCACGCCGAACAGGCCTTGCGGCCGGATCAGCAGCACAATCGCCATCAGCGCGAACATCACGATGGTCGCCATTTCGGGTGCGAACAGCGCCACAAGGCTGATGGAGATGCCGACCATGAGGCCGGCGACGACCGCGCCGACGATCGAGCCGAGCCCGCCGATCACGGTCACGACGAAGGCCTCCGCCAGTACCAGCGAGCCCATCTCCGGATTGACGCTGCGCATGGGACCCGCGAGCACACCACCGAGCGCGGCAAGTCCGACGCCAAGGCCAAAAATCGCAAGCCAGACCCGGCCGATATCAACGCCGAGCACCTGCATGATGGTGGGATCGCGGGCGCCCGCGCGCACAATGAGGCCGATGCGGGTCTTCTCCAGCGCCAGCCAGAGCACCAGCAGCACCACCGCCACCAGCGCGATGACGAAAAGGCGATAGCGCGGGAAGAAGCCGATGCCGAGATCGAGCACGCCGATCAGCTGCGGCGGGGTCGGAAACGGAATGCCGTCGCTGCCGAACACGATGCGCACACCCTCGACCAGGATGTAGCTGAGGCCGAAGGTGAGCAGCAGCGGATCGTCGATCGAGCGTCCATAGAGCCTGCGGATCAGGACGAGCTCGATCAGCATGCCGAAGGCGCCGATCAGGATAGGAGCGAGCAGCAATCCCCACCAGAAGCTGCCGGTGAGCGATGCCAGATACAGCCCCGCATAGGCCCCGATCATGAACAGCGCGCCATGGGCGAAATTCACCACCCCGAGCATGCCGAACACGATCGTCAGTCCAAGCGCAGTGATCACCAGGACCGCCCCAAGGGCGATCCCGGAAAGAAGCTGCATGATGATCAGCGACAGGTCCATCGGCCAGGCTTCAGGTCGCGTGACCGAGCTCGCTGCAGCTGCGCAGCATATCGTCGGAACCCGAATCGTTGGCGAGAATCGCAAACAAATCGTTGTCGTTCGCCATCGCGGACTTCTTCTTGGACTCCAGCACCAGCACCGACTGCACCGACTGGTGGTCGCATTTGCGGTAATGCTGCGGGCCCTTGGTCAAGTCATATTGCAGCTTCTCGAGAGCATCGATGACCTTGTCGGTGTCGGTGCCTCCGGCGGCCTGCATGGCCGCCAGCAGCGAACCGACGCCGGAATAGCCGTAGGCGCCGTAGTCGGTCGGGATCGCACCACCATTGGCAGCCTTGAACGCCGCGTTGAAAGCGGCCGCCGATTTGCTCTGCGGCTCCAGGCCCCAATAGTAATTGGCGCCGCCGACCACGCCCTCGAACACGTCGGGGCCGACCGCGAGGCGCTGGTTGTGCAGGATGACGGGTACGACGATCTTCATCTGCTGCTTGACGCCGAAATCCACCGCCTGCTTGATCGCGTTGGCCTGGTCGCGGCCGAAATTGGAGATGCAGAGCACGTCCGGCCGCATCGACATCAGGCGCGGCATGAACGTGGAGTAGTCGGCCGCGCCGAACGGATGCAGGATCTCGCCAACGTTATCAGCGCCGGTCGCCGCCTGCGCGCGCTTGAAGCCACGCAGCATCTCGTGGCCGTACGCATAGTCGGCCGCGAGATGGGCGACCTTCATGCCCTTCTTCAGGGTCTGCCGCGCCACGGCAGCGGTCGTCATGTGCGGGTTCAGCGCCTCATGGAAGGTGTATTTGCTGAAATCCTTGGCCTCGTTGATCGTGTCGGACTGGCTGATCGAGACGTAGATCACGCCGCGGGCGCGGGTCACCTCGTTGACGGCGAGCTGCACCGCGCTGGAAAGCGCGCCCACCACGGCGTGGACCTTGTCCTTCTCGATCAGCTCCAGCGTCCGGGTCGCGGCCTCGCCGGCATTGAGCTTGTCGTCACGCACCAGGAGCTCGACCTTACGGCCGCCGATGCCGCCCTTGTCGTTGACGAGCTTGACGGCGAGTTCGGCGCATTTGACCTGATCGCGCGCCTCAGCGGCGAACGGTCCGGTCAGCGGCGTCGGGAAGCCAATGCGAATCGTCTCGTCCGCGGCGCGGCCGAGCCGCGGCATGGCGAGCAGGGCTGCGCCGGCGGAGAGGCCTGCGAGCGCAGTGCGGCGGGATATTGTCGAGGTCGAACCGGATTTGGGCATGATTTCCTCCAACTGTCTTTTTTTAGAAACGTTTCAGGGCTTTCAGGACTTTTATGGGCGTGATCGGAATCGAATTGATCGAGGCGTCGAACGGCGCGAGCGCGTCGTTGACGGCGTTGAGCACACAGGCGGAGGCCGCCGCCGTGCCGGCCTCGCCGACCCCCTTGGCTCCGAGCACGGTGTCGGCGGTCGGCGTCTCGACGTGGCCGATGACGATGTCGGGCATCTCCATCGGCATCGGAACGAGGTAGTCGGCGAGCGAGCCGTTCATGAGCTGCCCGGTCTCGCCGTAGCGGCATTCCTCGAACAGCGCCGCACCCAGCCCCTGCACGATGCCGCCGCGAAGCTGCTCGTCCACCAGCATCGGATTGATGACGCGGCCGCAATCCTCGACGATGAAGTGCTTCAGCACTTTGACGAAGCCGGTCTCGACATCGACCTCCAGCGAACAGCCCTGGATGCCGTTGGTGAAGGCAAAGGGATAGCCTTGTGGCGCGAAATGATGGCTGACGGTGAGCTGCGCCTGCGTACCGGGCGGCAAGGTGTCGGAGCGGAAATAGGCGATCCGCGCGATCTCGGAGATCGGCAACCGCTGGTTCCGGGTCACGGCGTCGACGACCTCGCCATCGATGATGTCGAGTGCCGACGGCTGCTCCTGAAGAATGAGCGCGGCAATCTCCAGAATATTGCGCTTGAGCACGCGCGTGGCCTGCAGCGCGGTCTCGCCGCCGATGCCGGCGCCACGGCAGGCCCAGGTGGCGCCGCCATGCGGCGTCACCTCGGTATCTCCCGTGATGACCTTGACGTGTTCCTGCGCAAGGCCGAGCTGATCGGCCACAATCTGGCTGATGATCGCCTCGGTGCCCTGCCCCTGCTCGGTGACCGAGATCAGGCAGCGGACCTCGCCCGACGGCGTCAGGCTGAGGATCGCGCCGTCCTGCGACGAGATGCGCGCACCGCCGACGCCGTAGAAGGCCGGGCTGGGATTGGTGATCTCGACGAAGGCCGCAATGCCGATGCCGCGATAGATGCCGCGCTTGCGTAAATCGGCCTGCTCGGCGCGCAACGCCTCATAACCCATCATCTCGTGTAGGCGCTTCAGGCAGGCCTGATGCGACAGCGCCTCGAAGCGATAGCCGGTCGGCGAAGTCTGCGGATAGGCATCGTCAGCGATAACGTTCTGCGCGCGGATGGCGAAGGGATCGAGGCCAACCTTGACCGCCGCCATGTCAACCAACCGCTCGGTGACGGCGCAGGCGATGGGATGGCCGACGGCGCGATACTGGCTGGTCTGCACCTTGTTCTGGAAGATCACCTCCAGCGTGGCGCGATAGTTCTTGAAACGATAGGGCGCGCCGATCAGGCGGATCACCTGGTTGCCCTCGACCACGCTGGTGCGCGGATAGGTCGAGAACGCGCCGATCGCGGTTAGGTCCAGCACGTCTATCGCCAGAATCTCGCCCTTGGCATCGAGCGCCATGCGGGCGCGGACGCGATGATCGCGGGCGTGGATGTCGGAGACAAAGGACTCGATGCGGTCGGCGACGTATTTGACAGGACGGCCGAGCAAGATCGAGAGACCGACCACCGCCATGTCCTCGTGATAGACATGCAGCTTCATCCCGAAGGAGCCGCCGATATCTGTCGCGATCACGCGAACACGGGCCTCGGGGATGCCATAGTGGCGCGAATAGAGATCCTGGAACTGGTAGGGCGTCTGCGTCGCGTGATGCACGGTGAGTGCGCCGGCGGCCGGGTCGTAGTCGGCGACGATGGCGCGCGGCTCCAGCGTCACCGCGGTATGGCGGCCGAAGGAGAACTCTTCTTCCACCACGTGGGCGGCCTGCGCAAATGCCTCGTCGACTGTGCCGTTGTCGAGCTGGCTGCGGAAGCAGGTGTTATTTGCGGTCCCCGGATTGATCAGCGGGCCACCAACCTCGCGCGCACTGTCGATATCGACGACGACGGGGAGGTCCTCGTAATCGATCTCGATCAGCTCCAGCGCATCTTCCGCAATCGCCCGGCTCTCGGCGACGACGGCCACCACAGCCTGCCCGGCCCACACCACGCGGTCGAGCGGCAGCGGCAATTGCGGAGTCGACGTCATGCCCTTGAAGTGGTCGAGCGTGCCGGTCCAGGGAGTGCAGATCCTTGCGAGGTCCTCGCCGGTGGCAACGAGATGCACCCCTTCGAGCGCGCGCGCTTGCTCGGTATTGATGGCGACGATCTTCGCGTGCGCATGCGGACTGCGCAGGAACGCGGCATAGAGCATGCGCGGCAGCTTGAGATCGCTGATATAGCGTCCGCGCCCGGCAAGCAGCCGCTTGGCGTTCGGCCGCGGCACGGACCGGCCGATATAGGAGTTGGGACGGTCGAGCGAGGTCAGCGGCGCGGTCATGCCGGACCCCCGTCTTCGCTGCGTGCTTTCGCCACGGCGTCGATCGCATCGACGATCGCTTCATAGCCGGTGCAGCGGCAGTAATTGCCCGACAGCGCATCGCGGATTTCGTCGCGGCTGGGCCGCGCCACCTGCGAGAGCAGTTCATGGGCATTGACCAGCATGCCCGGCGTGCAGAAGCCGCATTGCAGCGCGTTGCGGCGATGGAATTCGGCCTGGAGATCGGCAATCACGCCGCTCTCGGCAAGACCTTCGATGGTATTGATCTTGGCGCCATCGGCCTGCACTGCAAAGATCAGGCAGGAGTGCACAGCGCGGCCGTCGAGCTGCACCAGGCAGGCGCCGCAGGCCCCCATCTCGCAGCCCGCATGCGTGCCGGTCAGTTCGAGCCCGTTGCGCAGGCAATCGACCAGCGTCTCGCGCGGCGCCACCTCGCAGGCGACCTTGCGGCCATTGACGACGAAGCGGACCCGCACGGTCTCGCCCGCGTCATCCAGCAGGGTTTCGTCAAAACCGCTCATGCGCCCTCACCCAGACGTCCGAGCAGGCGGCCGAGCAGCACGCGGGCGAGATGCAGCCGCATCGCCGGCGGCACCTCGTCGCTGTCGGGTGGGGCGAGATCGCCTTCGAGCGCCGCTTGCGCGGCGGCGATACGTTCAGGATCCAGGTTCGAGCCGATCAGAGTTGCCTCAGCGCCCTTCACCCGCGTCGGTGTATTGCCGACCGAGAAGAAGGAAATGCGGATGTCGTCGATGCGTTCGGCTGTGAAAGTCGCAAGCATGCCGCATCCGACCAGAGCATAGTCCCCGCGCCGGCGCGCCAGCTCGTCGAACGCAAAACGCTGATCGGCTTTGAACAGCGGAACGTAGATCGCGGTGATCAGCTCACCGGGTTGCAATGCGGTCTCGAACAGCTCGACGAAGAAGTCGTCGGCTTTCACACGCCGGCTGCCGGAAGGGCCGGCGATCTCGATCTCGGCATCGAGCGCCAGGGTCATCGCCGGGAATTCGGAGGCAGGATCGGCGAGCGCGACGCTGCCGCCAATGGTGCCGCGGTTGCGGATCGCGGGATGGGCGACAAAAGGCGCAGCAGCATGCAGCAGCGGCGCGAATTCGGCGATTAGCGGCTCGCTCAGCATCTCGCAGTGCCGCGTCAGCGCGCCGATACGCAAATAGGCGCCTTCGCGCCGGACGCCGCGCAACTCGCCAATATGGGTGATGTCGATCAGCAACCGCGGCGCTTGTAGCCGCAGCGATAACGCCGGCACGAGGCTCTGGCCCCCGGCAATGAAGCGCGCGTCATCGCCGGCGCGGGCATGAGCATCCAGCGCCTGGTCGATCGTCGCAGCACGAAAATAGCTGAAAGCCCTCGCCTTCACCGCCGTTTCCTCGATATCCGTCGGCTCATCAGCCGGGATGCCAGATTTGTAACCATCTGGTCTCAAAATCCTGACACGCCGCCGGGAGGCGGTCAACAGGAAATGACCATTTGGTCACAAATGCACCTTTGGGCTAAGAAGGCAGCCGGAGATTGCTAAACAGCGACGAAATGGCCCGAAAAGCGCAGAAACCAGCGAAGCGACCGGTCCGGAAGCGGACGGACACAGGCAGCAAGTCCGCGCCAAAGCGCCGCAACATGCGTGCGGCCGATCGCGAGCGCGCGATCGTGGACGAGGCGATCCGCTTCTTCGCCGAGCATGGCTTCGAGGGCCAGACCCGCGAGCTCGCCAAACGCATGGGCATCACGCATTCGGCGATCTATCGCCACTTCCCGAGCAAGGAGGCGCTGATCGAGCGGGTCTACCAGGAGGTCTATCTCAGCCGCTGGTCGCCGGATTGGGGGCCGATGATCCGCGACCGAACCTTGCCGCTCGAGGCGCGGCTGACGCGCTTCTATCTCGACTATGTCGAACGCGTGTTCGAGTACAATTGGGTGCGGATCTTCGTCTTCTCCGGCATGAAGTCGTTCGGCATCACCGGCCGTTATCTCGACATTGTCCGCCGCGAGATCATCGAGCCCGCGGCGGCCGAGCTGCGCCACGATCTGAAGCTGCCCGACGCGAAATCCCATCCGCTCAGCGAACGCGAGACCGAGCTGTTCTGGGGCCTGCACGGCCGCATCTTCTATCTCGCCATCCGCAAGTTCATCTACGAGACGCCGATCCCGCCCGATCTCGACGCGATCGTCCGCGACGCCGTCCAGACCTTCATGGACGGCGCGAAGATGACGATGCCGAAGCTGCTGGTGAGCGGCTAGTTACCTCGCGAGGCTCGGCAGATCGAGCCCCTTGTCGCGGGCACAATCGATCGCGGTCTCATAGCCCGCATCAGCGTGGCGCATGACGCCGCTGGCGGGATCATTCCACAGCACGCGCTCAATGCGCTTCGCGGCTTCCGGCGTGCCGTCGGCGACGATCACCATGCCGGCATGCTGCGAGTAGCCGATGCCGACGCCGCCGCCATGGTGCAGCGAGACCCAGGTCGCGCCGCTGGCGCAATTGAGCAGTGCGTTGAGCAGCGGCCAGTCGGACACAGCGTCCGATCCGTCCTTCATCGCCTCGGTCTCGCGGTTGGGGCTCGCCACCGAGCCGCTGTCGAGATGATCGCGGCCGATCACGATCGGCGCCTTCAATTCGCCACGTGCCACCATCTCGTTGAAGGCAAGGCCCAGGCGATCTCGGTCGCCGAGGCCGACCCAACAGATCCGCGCCGGGAGGCCCTGGAACTTGATGCGTTCCCTGGCCATGTCGAGCCAGTTGTGCAGATGCTTGTCGTCAGGCATCAGCTCCTTGACCTTCGCATCGGTCTTGAAGATGTCCTCGGGATCGCCCGACAGCGCAGCCCAGCGGAACGGCCCCACACCGCGGCAGAACAAGGGACGGATATAGGCGGGAACGAAGCCCGGGAAATCGAAGGCGTTCTTCAGGCCCATGTCCTGCGCCATCTGGCGAATGTTGTTGCCGTAGTCGAGCGTCGGAATGCCTTGCGCATGGAAATCCAGCATGGCCTGGACGTGCTCGACCATCGACGATTTTGAGGCGCGCTCGACCGCCTTCGGATCGGAGGCGCGCTTGGCTTCCCAATCGGCGAGCGTCCAGCCCTTTGGCAAGTAGCCGTTGATCGGATCGTGCGCGCTGGTCTGGTCGGTCACGATGTCGGGCTTGACGCCGCGGCGCACGAGTTCGGGGAAAATCTCGGCGGCATTCCCGAGCAGGCCCACCGATACCGCCTTCTTCGTCTTTGCGGCCTCTTCCATGATCGCCAGCGCCTCGTCGAGCGTCGCGGCCTGCCGATCGAGGTAGCCGGTACGCAGTCGCATCTCGATGCGGCTCGGCTGGCATTCGACCGCGAGCATCGAGGCGCCCGCCATCGTCGCGGCCAGCGGCTGCGCGCCGCCCATGCCGCCGAGGCCGGCGGTGAGAATCCATCTTCCTGCGAGGCTGCCGCCATAGTGGCGCCGGCCGACCTCGACGAAGGTCTCGTAGGTGCCCTGCACGATGCCCTGGCTGCCGATATAGATCCAGGAACCTGCGGTCATCTGGCCGTACATCATCAGGCCCTTGCGATCGAGCTCGTTGAAATGATCGAGCGTCGCCCAATGCGGCACGATGTTGGAGTTCGCAATCAGGACGCGCGGGGCATCGGCATGGGTACGGAACACGCCGACCGGCTTGCCGGACTGGACCAGCAGTGTCTCGTCATTCTCGAGCTTGCGCAAGGCCGCCGTGATGCGGTCAAAGCTCTCCCAGTCGCGCGCGGCGCGGCCAATGCCGCCATAGACGACGAGCTCGCTCGGACGCTCCGCGACATCAGGATCGAGATTGTTCATCAGCATGCGCAGGGGCGCTTCCGTCAGCCAGCTCTTGGCGCTGATGTCGCTGCCGCGGGGGGCGCGGATGGTGCGGTCATTGTCCAGTCGGCGGTTCATGCGGAGCACCTCTTTAGTCAAGTCTCGGGAACGGATCGGTTGGAAGCGCCGCGATCGCCAGGGCCGGTAGCGCATCGGCTTCGATCAACGCAGCCGCCCTGGCGAGATCGCCGGCCATGTAGCGGTCGGCGGCGAGCGCGCGCACATGCTCGCGAAGCGCAGCGATGACGGCAACGAGTGGGGCGCTGGTCGCATGCGGCGCGCGCAGCGTGATTCCCTGCGCGGCAACCAGAAGCTCGATGCCGAGGATGGCGGCGAGATTGTCGGCCATATCCGAGAGGCGACGCGCGGCGTGCGCGGCCATCGAAACATGGTCTTCCTGGTTGGCGCTGGTCGGAGTCGAGTCGATCGAGCAGGCAGCCGCACGCTGCTTGTTCTCGGCGTACAGTGCGGCAGCCGTGACCTCGGCGATCATGAAGCCGGAATTGATGCCGGGGTCGGGCGTCAGAAACGGCGGCAGACCGAAATTGAGCGCGGGATCGACCAGCGTCGCGATGCGCCGCTCGCTGATCGCACCGATTTCCGACAGCGCCAGCGCGATCGTATCGGCGGCAAAGGCGACCGGCTCGGCGTGGAAGTTGCCGCCGGAGACGATCTCGCCGGTCTCGACCAGAACGAGCGGATTGTCGGTGACGGCATTGGCCTCGACGATCAGCGTGCGCGCGGCCTGCGTGAGCAGGTCGAGCGCAGCCCCCGCGACCTGCGGCTGGCACCGCAGGCAATAGGGATCCTGCACGCGCTCGTCACCTTCGAGATGCGACAACCTGATATCGCTGCCGTCGAGCAACGCGGTCAACGTCGCGGCGGCAGCCATCTGTCCGGCGTGACCGCGCAACGCCTGAATCTCGGGGCGGAACGGCGCCGTCGAGGCCATTGCCGCATCGACCGACAGCGCGCCGGTGACGAGCGCGGCGCGAGCCAGGCGAAACGCGCGCAGCACGCCGGAGATAGCGTAGGCGGTCGAGAACTGCGTGCCGTTGATCAGCGCGAGCCCCTCCTTGGGGCCCAGCGTCAGCGGCGCAAGGCCGGCGACGGCGAGTGCCTCACGGCCGGAGACAGTCTTGCCATCGACGATCGCCTGCCCCTCGCCGATCATCACCGCCGTCATGTGCGCGAGCGGCGCAAGATCGCCGGAGGCGCCGACCGAGCCCTGCTGCGGCACCAGCGGATAGACGTCCTGCGCCAGCATGGCCTGCAACTGCTCGATCACCTCGCGGCGGACGCCGGAGGCACCACGCCCAAGCGAAACGATCTTCAGCGCCATCATCAACCGGACGATCGGCTCCGGCGTGGCCGGGCCGACGCCGCAGCAATGCGAGACGATGAGATTGCGCTGGAGCAGCGCGGTCTGGTCGGGCGGAATGCGCTTCGAGGCCAGTTTTCCAAAACCGGTATTGATGCCGTAGACCGGCGCGGCGGCGTGTGCTGCCTTTGCGACGATCTCAGCGGCCGCCTCGACGCGCGGCCAGAATGACGGATCGAGTACGACGGATTGTCCCTTGAGCACGCGCGCGAGATCGTCGAGGCTGACCGTTCCCGGCTTGACGACGATCGCTGGGCCCTGCTCCGTCACTGTCCCCTCCACACCCGGCGGCGCAGCGGATTGAAGCCGATGCGGTAGACGAGCTCGGCGGGCCGCTCGATGTCCCAGATCGCGAGATCGCACCACTTCCCGGCTTCCAGCGTGCCGGTTTCACTGAGCACGCCGAGCGCACGCGCGCCTTCGCGGGTAACACCAGCGAGGCATTCAGCCACCGTCATCCGGAACAGCGTCGCGCCCATGTTCATCGTGAGCAGGAGCGATGTCAGCGGCGAGCTGCCGGGATTGCAGTCGGTCGCGAGCGCCATGTGGACGCCGTGCCTGCGGAACGCCTCGACCGGCGGCTTCTGCGTCTCGCGGATGAAATAGAAGGCGCCGGGCAGCAGCACGGCGACAGTTCCGGCCTTCGCCATTGCGGCGGCGCCGGCCTCGTCGGTGTGCTCGAGATGATCGGCGGAGAGCGCCGAGAATTTTGCGGCGAGCGCAGCGCCGCCGAGGTTCGACAGCTGGTCGGCATGGAGCTTGACCGGCAGCCCAAGCCCCCTCGCCGTCTCGAACACCCGCGCGGTCTGCCCGGCCGAGAACGCGATACCTTCCATGAAGGCATCGACGGCATCGGCAAGACCGGCCTTTGCGACGGCCGGCAGCATCTCATGACACACGAGATCGATGTAGCGATCCTTGTCACCGCCGGCCTCCACAGGCAGCGCATGCGCCCCGAGAGCGGATGTGCGGATCGCAACCGGTCGTTGACGACCGAGAATGCGCGCCGCTGAGAGCTGCCGCATCTCGGTCTCGGTATCGAGGCCGTAACCGGACTTGATCTCGATGGTGGTGACGCCCTCACCGATCAGCGCATCGAGCCGCGGCAGCGCGCTTGCAACGAGCTCGGCCTCGCTCGCCTTGCGGGTCGCGGCGACTGTCGAGACAATGCCGCCACCGGCGCGCGCGATTTCCTCGTAGCTTGCGCCCTTCAAGCGCAGCTCGAATTCATGCGCGCGGTTGCCGCCGTAGACGAGATGGGTATGGCAATCGACGAGGCCGGGCGTGATCCAGCGCCCCTCGCAATCGATCCGCTTGATCGCATCCGCATCACCAGGGAAATCCGCCGCAGCGCCCGCATAAGCGATATGGCCGCCGCGCGTGGCGATCACGCCATGCTCAATCTCGCCGAGATCGGGACGGTCGGCCCGCATCGTGGCGAGCCGGGCGTTGTGCCAGATCCGGTCGAAGCGCTCTGCCATGCAATGGTCCCTTCGTGGGATGCTTGACTTATATGTCTAGACATATAATCGTGGGGCGGTTCTGTCCAGCCGGCGTGTAATCATGACCCGACTGCATTTCGCCTCCGCGCTCCTGCCTTCGGGCTGGGCCAATGACGTGCAGATGGTGATCACCGCCGGCGCGATCGCCGAGGTGACGCCGGGCGTGGCGCCGGCCGCCGGCGACGAGCGTCATGGAATTGCGCTTCCGGGGTTGGCGACCCTGCACAGCCACGCATTCCAGCGCGGCATGGCGGGGCTGGCCGAACTGCGCGGCGATAGCACCGATACGTTCTGGACCTGGCGCGACACGATGTATCGCTTCGCGCTGACGATGACGCCGGACGATGTCGCCGCCGTTGCGACGCTGCTGTATGTCGAGATGCTCGAACAGGGCTTTACCCGCGTCGGCGAATTCCACTACCTCCACCACGATCGCGACGGCTCCCCTTATGCCGACCTCGCGGAAATGGCTGCCCGCATTGCACAGGCCGCCGAAGCTTCCGGCATTGCGCTGACGCTGCTGCCGAGTTTTTATGCGCATGGCTCCTTCGGCGGCGCCGCACCGCATGCTGGACAACGCCGCTTCATCTGTTCGGTCGATCAGTTCGCCGCGCTGATGGCAGCATCGCGCAAGGCGATCAGCAGATTGCCGGGCGCCAATATCGGCATCGCGCCGCACAGCCTGCGTGCGGTGACGCCGGACGAGCTCGCGGCGATCATTCCGCTCGCCGATGGCGGGCCGGTGCATATCCATG
Source organism: Bradyrhizobium sp. MI1.7 (assembly GCF_055811795.1). Taxonomy (NCBI): domain Bacteria; kingdom Pseudomonadati; phylum Pseudomonadota; class Alphaproteobacteria; order Hyphomicrobiales; family Nitrobacteraceae; genus Bradyrhizobium; species Bradyrhizobium sp. MI1.7. Next base: position 5,919 of record NZ_JBVVPO010000014.1, on the reverse strand, counting down.
CCGCCGAGCAGGTGAAGGAAGTCGAGGATTGCCTGGCCTGGTCGGGACGACGGCCGGTGCAATGGCTGCTGGAGCACGCGCCGCTCGATCAACGCTGGTGCCTCATCCACGCGACCCATACGACGGATGAGGAAGTCACCGCGTTCGCAAAGACCGGTGCGGTGGCGGGTCTCTGCCCCATCACCGAGGCCAGTCTCGGCGACGGCATCTTTCCCGCGCGCGAATTCGTCGGTGCTGGCGGCGCGTTCGGTGTGGGCACCGACTCCAACGTGCTGGTCGGCGCAGCCGACGAGCTGCGCCAGCTCGAATATGGCCAGCGTCTCAAGCATCGCGAGCGCAACGTGCTCTCCGGCGGCGCAGGCCGCTCGACGGGACGTACGCTGTTCGATCATGCGCTCGCCGGCGGTGCACGCGCGCTGGCACAGGCGGCGGCTGGCCTCGGGCCCGGCGCACGCGCCGACATCGTCACGCTCGACACCGCACATCCGTCGCTCGCGGGACGTTTGCGCGACGCCGCCATCGACGGTTGGATTTTTTCCGGAGGGACCGGCGCGATCGATTGCGTCTGGGCCGGCGGCCACAAGGTCGTCGAAGGCGGACGACACAGACTGCGACAGACCGCGCGCGAACGCTTCAACGCGGCGATGCGGAGGCTTGTCGTATGAGCCTGGCCACCGATGCCGCCGACCAGCCGACGCTCTACAAGCGCATCCGCGCCGATATCGAGAAGCGCATCCTGACCGGCGAATGGCCGCCCGGGCATCGCATCCCGTTCGAGCACGAATTGGTCGCACGTTACGGCTGCTCGCGCATGACGGTGAACAAGGCGCTGTCGGAGCTCGCGCAGGCAGACCTGATCGAACGGCGGCGGCGCGCCGGCTCCTTCGTACGCCGGCCGCAGCATCTGTCGGCGGTGCTGAAGATCGCAGACATTCGCGCCGAGATCACCGCGCTTGGCCGCGGCTACGGCTACGAGCTGATCGGGCGCAAGCTGCGTGCGGCGACCGCCGCCGACCGCGAGCGTCTTGGTGTCAAGAAGGCCGGCAAGGTCGTTGCGATCACCTGCCGGCACAGCGCCGACAAGGTGCCGTTTGCCGTCGAGGACCGACTGATCGATCTATCCTCCGTGCCGGATGCAGCGACCGCGGATTTCTCGCGCGAGCCGCCCGGCTCGTGGCTGCTTCATCATGTCCCATGGACGGAAGCCGAGCATACGATCAGCGCCATCGTTGCGGACGATCGCACGGCGGAGGCGCTCGACATCGCCGTCGGCGCGCCTTGCCTCGTGATCGACCGTTATACCTGGCGCAGCGCGCGCACCATCACCGCAGTGCGCCTGCTCTATCCCGGTGACTCTCACCGCCTTGTCGCCCGATTCAAGGGAGGCTGAGAGAACGATGTCGGCACAAATCGTGCAACGCTTCGGGCAACGGTCCATCAGGACCGAATGATCAACAGGACGTCAAACCATCGATCGGCAAGAGGACGACAATCATGCGTAGTTCAAAGGTATTTGCGACAATCATTGCCCTTACGGCCTCCACTCCCGCGCTCGCCGACGACGTCAAGGTCGGCATCGGCATCTCCGGATGGACCGGCTTCGCGCCGCTCACGCTGGCGAAGGAGGCCGGCATCTTCAAGAAGAACGGTCTTGACGTGACGATCAAGAAGATCCCGCAGAAGGACCGCCACCTCGCGATCGCCTCCGGCGACGTCCAGTGCGCTGCCACGACCGTCGAGACCTGGATCTCGTGGAACGCCAATGGCGTTGCGACCAAACAGATCTTCCAGCTCGACAAGAGCTACGGTGCCGACGGCATGGCCGTGCGCAACGATCTCGCATCGATCAAGGACCTCAAGGGCAAGACCGTCGCGGCTTCCGCGCCCGGCACCTCGCCCTATTTCGCGCTGGCTTGGATGCTGAAGAAGAACGGGCTCTCGGTGAAGGACGTCACCGTCGTGAACCTCGAGCCCGCGGCGGCCGCGCAGGCCTTCGTCTCCGGCCAGAACGACGCCGCCATGACCTATGAGCCGTATCTGTCGACGGTTCGGGCCGCGCCCGACAAGGGCAAGATCATCGCGACCACGCTCGACTATCCGATGGTCATGGACACCTTTGGCTGCACGCCGAAGTTCCTCACCGAGAACCCGAAGGCTGCCAAGGCGCTCGCCGACAGCTATTTCGAGGCGCTCGACATGATCGCCAAGGACCAGGCCAAGGCCTATGAGATCATGGGTGCCGACGTGAAGCAGACCGGCGAGGCGTTCGGCAACTCGGCAAAGTATCTGCGCTGGCAGGACAAGGCCGCGAACCAGAAGTTCTTTGCCGGCGATTTCCTGACCTTCAACAAGGACGCCGCCGACCTCCTGCTCGAGATCGGCATCATCAAGGCCGCGCCGAAGGTCGAGGACCTCTTCGACGCGAGCTACATCAAGTAAACCCTTGAGGAGCTGCCGGCCCCGTCTCGCGGCGGGGCCGGAAACTCGTTCACCGCCCGGATAGATCGTTGATGCGTCCCCTGGATCCCGTGACATCGAAGCAGCGCGTGGCTTACGGCCTCGCGTTCTTCGTGCTGTTCGTCGCCCTCTGGTCGTGGGCAACGCTCGGCGGCCATGTGTCGAAGACCTTTCTCGCCAACCCGCTGACCATGATGCAGGAAGGCTATGACCTGCTCGCCAAGCAAGGCTTCCTGTTCGACATCGGCATGACGATCTGGCGCGTCGTCGGCGGATTCGCGCTCGCTGCGATCATCGCGGTTCCGCTCGGCGTGCTGATGGGCGCCTACAAGCCGGTTGAAGCGTTCCTCGAACCGTTCGTCTCCTTTGCTCGCTATTTGCCTGCCTCGGCCTTTATCCCGCTGTTGATCCTGTGGGCCGGCATCGGCGAATTGCAGAAGCTGCTCGTCATCTTCATCGGCGCGGTGTTCCAGATCACCCTGATGATCGCCGTAACCGTGGGCACCACGCGGCGCGATCTGGTCGAGGCGGCCTATACGCTCGGGGCCAGCGACCGCGGCATCATCCGCCGGGTGCTGCTGCCCTCCTCCGCACCCGAGATCGCGGAGATTCTGCGGCTGGTGCTGGGCTGGGCCTGGACCTATGTCATCGTCGCCGAGCTGATTGGCTCGTCATCGGGCATCGGCCACATGATCACCGACAGCCAGGCGCTGCTCAACACCGGCCAGATCATCTTCGGCATCATCGTGATCGGACTGATCGGTCTCCTCTCGGACTTCATGTTCAAGGCGTTCAACGCCTGGCTGTTTCCGTGGAGGCTCGCATGACCACGCTGAAGATCGAACAGGTCTCGCGAACCTTCCCCGCGCGCCACGGCAACGCACCGACCAGGGCGCTGGAGCCGACCGACCTCACCATCGGCAACAACGATTTCGTCACCATCCTCGGCCCCTCCGGCTGCGGCAAGTCCACGCTGCTTCGCATCGTCGCCGGTCTCGACCGGCCGACCAGCGGGCGCGTCACGCTCGACGGGCGCGAGGTGACCGGCCCCGGAGCCGATCGCGGCATGGTGTTCCAGTCCTACACACTGTTTCCCTGGTTGAGCGTGCGCGAGAACATCGCCTTCGGCCTGCGCGAGCGCGGCGTGCCCGAGGCGGAGCGCAACAAGATCGCCGATGCCTTCATCCGCCAGGTCGGGTTGTCCGGCTTCGAGAACCACTGGCCGAAGCAGCTCTCCGGCGGCATGCAGCAGCGCACCGCGATCGCCCGCGCGCTCGCCAACGATCCAAAGATTCTGCTGCTCGACGAGCCCTTCGGCGCGCTCGACAACCAGACCCGCGCCTTGATGCAGGAAATGCTGCTCGGAATCTGGGAGCGCGACCAGAAGACCGTGCTGTTCGTCACCCACGACATCGAGGAAGCCATCTTCCTCGGCAGCCGCGTCATCGTGATGAGCGCGCGCCCCGGCCGCATCAAGGCCGAGATCAATGTGGACCTGCCGCATCCGCGCTCCTACAAGATCAAGACCACGCCCGAATTCGTCCAGCTGAAGGAACGGCTGGTCGAGGAGATCCGCACCGAGGCGCTGAAGGTTGCCGAACATGCCTGACACCAAGCCGCGTGCCGATGGGCAACGCGTTCTCGCCGATCTCAATGCGCTCCGTGCCATCGGCGTCTACAAGACCGGCGTGCACAAGCCGACCTTCTCCGAGCCGCACAAGAAGTCGCTCGACTGGCTGGTGCAGAAGCTGCCCGACGCCGGCCTTACCGCCGCGATCGACGGCATCGGCAATGTGTTCGGCAGCAGCGCGAAGCAGGGGCCGAAGCTGCTGGCGGGCTCGCACCTGGAGAGCCAGAACTACGCCGGCTGGCTCGATGGCCCTCTCGGCGTCGTCTATGCGCTCGAAGCGGCCCGCGTGCTCAATGCCGACCCGTCCGTGAAGGGTGCGGTCGAAGTTGCCGCCTGGTGCGACGAGGAAGGACACTTTGGGCATTTCCTCGGCTCCCGCTCCTATGTCGGACAGGTGACCGAGGCCGACATCGATGCCGCCCGCGACCGCACCAGCGGCCGCACCATGCGCGACGCACTCGCCGACATGGGGCTCTCGGGCCGCGCACGCGTCGCTGCCGAGCCGGGACGCCACGTCGGATATCTGGAGGCGCATATCGAGCAGGGCGACACGCTCGAAAGCGGCAAGCTTTCGATCGGCGTGGTGACCTCCATCGTCGGCATCTGGCAGTACCAGATCAATTTCGTCGGCGAGCAGAACCATGCCGGCACCACCCGCATGGCGGCGCGGAAAGACGCCGGCCTCGCGCTGGCCAAGTTCTGCGTCGCGATCGACGAGCGGTTCCCGGGCGCCTGTGGCCCGCGCACGGTCTGGACCACCGGCCGCATGACGCTCGATCCCGGCGCGCCGAGCATCATTCCGGGCAAGGCCGAATTGCTGTTCCAGATCCGCGACGACGATCCGGCTGTGATCTCGCGGCTGGAGCAATTGCTGCGGACCATGGCTGACGAGGCCAGCGCGAAGGGCCCTTGCGCCGTCACCGTGGAGAAGCTGCGCACCGGTGCTCCCGCCATGATGAATCCCGGCATTCAGGACGCAATCGAGGCCGCGAGCAAGGCCCTGGCCGGTGGACGGTCCGTCCGCATGCCCAGCGGCGCCGGCCACGACGCGCAGTTGCTTGCGACCGTCATGCCCGCAGGCATGCTGTTCGTGCCGTCGATCGGCGGCATCAGCCACCACTGGACCGAGAACACCGCCGACGCCGACATCGTCACGGGCGCGCAGGTCTTCGTCGACGCCTGCCGGCGGCTCCTCGGTGGTTAGAACGACGTGCCGCCGCATCTGAACTCCTGGACGATGTCGTACTTGCCCTTCGTGATCGGCACGGCATAGCCGAAGCGCAGCGTTCAACCACACCCGCCTCTGGAATGCTGGGGTCGTCCGCCTTCGCGGGCGATGACAGCGCGTGTTGCAGACACACCTTCGCGCTCTCGCGGCGCATCTCGCCCGAGCTTTGCTTCGTCGTTCCACCCTCGAAGCCAAGAGGGCGCAGGGAAGGCCGGGTGCTGACCTCGCACCCGCGGCCCGCTGCGCGAAAGGTAGCGCAAGGAAACCGCACAGCAGCATACAGGTGGTGCCAATCACTCGGCCTTCCCTGCGCAGTGGTTGGACGGCTTATGCCGTGCTCTCCCGGGAGCCGAATTCCTTCTGGCCTCCCTCACGCCTGCGAAAGTCACCGACACCGCGCCGGTTGACGCGACTGCCGCATCCGCAAAGGCTTGACCGTAGCGACGACGGCCAGGACCACACGTCTATACTTTGGCATTCGGTGAAACACGCCGAAACTAACAAAACCCTTTTAGGCTTTTTCAACTAGCCTGATGCGGGCTGTTTCAGCGGGCTTCACCAAAATAAGGGCCCGGCCCTAAGCCTTTCAGCGTCCGCACGACAA